>CABRHR010000015.1 GCA_902470835.1 uncultured Collinsella sp. | reverse complement strand
ACACTATCCTCTTCGTCGGCAGCGTCAGATGTGTATAAGAGACAGGGCAGGCGTCTTGGACCCGGAGACAGGTAAGCTCTCCTCCCCTGCCGAGCCGCTCGGCGAGCTGGCACAGCGCTTTAACTACGTCTTGGCCGAGGCGGACGGCAGCAAGCGACTCCCGCTCAAAGCCCACGCCGCCTGGGAGCCGGTGATTCCCTCTGGCACCGCCAACATCGTCTGGATCGTCGGCGCCTCGGGGCTCGGCAAGCCCATCAACGAAGCCGTCCACCGCCCCGAGCTCTTTTGCGAGCGTTGCGGCTGCGAGCTCACCGACATCGCCACACCCGAGCGCGTCGCCCAGGTGCTCAATGCCGAGATGCAGGCGCTGGGACTCAGCACCGCACGCGTCATGCTCAACCAAGTCGACACGCTTGCCGACTCAACGACGGCAGATCGCTTCCAGGTAGCCCTCAGCCGCCCCATCATCGCCACCAGTCTCAAGTAGACCCGCTGGTCTAGCCCCCAGGGTAGCTAAAAGAGCCCCGTCCCAAATTAGCTACCCCGGCATCCTTCCTGTTAGCGGGGCACGTAGCGGCCAGGTTGGGCTCCGGTGGGCTCGCCGTCGTGTGCCGCCAGCACGCCGTTCACAAACACGGCCTTGGCGCGGCCATGTGCCTCAAAACCCTCGAGCGGCGTGTAGTCCACAGCCTGATGCTGCGTCGCCGCGCTAATGGTCCAGCGCGCCTTGGGATCCCACACGCACACGTCGGCATCGGCGCCCTCGGCAAGACAGCCCTTGCGCGGATACATGCCAAAGACGCGCGCCGGGTTCTCGCTCATCAAGCGGCACAGATCCTCGGGTCCCAGCTGGCCCTCAAAGCTCGTGGCAATCGCGACGGGACGATGCTCCACGCCGGGCCCGCCGTTGGGAATCGCGCGGAAATCATCGCGTCCGCGGTCCTTTTGCCCGTGCAGGTTAAAGCTGCAATGATCGGTCGCAATAGTATCGATCTCGCCGGCCACAAGCGCCTCGCGCAACGCGGCACGGTCACCGGCATGGCGCAGCGGCGGACTCATCACATACTTGGCGCCGGCAAAGCCGTCCTCTCCCTGCTCCAGATAGCAGGTATCATCGAGCATCAGATACTGAGGGCATGTCTCGACATAGATGTTCTTCTGCCCGCGCGCTTTGGCAGCGCGAATGGCCTCGAGCCCCAGTTTGGTCGAAAGGTGCACCACGTTGACCGGAGCGTCCCCGGCCAAGTGTGCCAGATACAGTAGGCGGCTCACGGCCTCGGCCTCACACACATCCGGACGGCTGAGCGCATGGCCCTCGGGCCCATGAATCCCCTGCTCGTACACGCGCTTCTGCAGCTCGTTCACGAGCGTGCCGTTCTCGCAATGCACGCACAGGATACCGCCAATATACTTGAGCTCCTCGAGCACCTCGAGCGTCTCGGCGTCGTCCAGGCGCAGGTGGTCATAGGCAAAGTAGGTCTTAAACGACGACACGCCCGCCTCGCGCATGGCCGAAAGATCGGCGCGGTTGCGTTCATTCCACTCGGCGAGTGCCATATGAAACGCGTAGTTGGCCGTGCAGGTTCCATCGGCGCGGCGATGCCACTCGGCCAAGGCATCGGGCATGGTCACGCCGCGATCGGCCGTCGCGTAGTCCACGATGGTCGTCGTACCGCCGCAGGCAGCCGCACGCGTACCGGTCTCAAAGCTATCGGCCGTCCAATCCATGCCAGTCCAGCACTGCATGTGCGTGTGGCCATCGATAAAGCCGGGGAACACCCAACAGTCGGTGGCGTCCTGGACGGTATCGCCCTCGCCCGGCTCGATTGCCGCGGCAATCCGCACAATCTTATCGCCCTCCATGGCAAGATCGGCGCGGCGAAGCCCCTGGGGCGTCACGAGCGCGCCGTTTTTGATGATGATCATAATTGCTCCTTATTGATTGATGCAGTTGGCCACGCGATCAAAATACGAGCAGGCGGCGATATGCTCCGTTATGCGTTGCTGTCCCTTGGCGGTATCGACGTCCCACAGCTCGTAGGCACGCGCCTCGACCAGCACCACGTCGGTACGGTCCTTGAGGATCGAACCGCCGCCGTCCTTGCCCTCAAGACACATAAGTGCATCGAACAGTTCCGCCGGAAAGAGCACCGGGCTCGAAGGCTCACCGTTGCACGCAAGACGCACCGGATGTTTGCGGCCACACTCGTCAAACGCACGAACCATAGCCTCAAAAGAACCCGAACTCACGAGCGGCTGGTCGCCCGGCAAAAAGAGGCAACCTTTCCAGTTGCGTTCGACTCCCCACGAAAGGCCCGCGCGGACGCTTTCGCTGCGCAGCTCGCCATCGTGCAGCACGCACGGGCAATGCTTGTCCTCGCAAATCTGGGCGACCTCGGGCCAACGCGTCGAAACCACGACGTCAAAGCCCCGGGGAACCGAATCGATGGTCCGGGCAATCAGCGGCTCGCCATAGATATCGACAAGCATCTTGTTAGAGCCAAACCGCTTGCCCTCGCCCGAAGCCATAATGACGCATCCAAGTTTCATGGTGATACCTCCCCTGAAACCATCGTACCCATAACTCGCGCCGCGGGCATCCACATCGAAAGCGCTTATCCCGCACGCCCACGATGCAAAAAGGGGGCACCCCGCCGGTTGGCAGAGCGCCCCCTTTACATGGCTTACCTCAGCCCGGCTTTAGGCCTGGAGCCAACGGGCGGTGTTACGCTCGTCGAGGGCCTTGAGGGTAGCGGCGGGATCGGCAACCTTCTGCAGGAACATCATGGCAGCGATGGCGTACGGCTTGTAGCTGGCCTCCTTGTACATGCCCACGCGGTGCATGTCGAAGACGTCGGCGTTAACCTCGCCGTGCTCGCAGGAGACACCGGAGATGTCGGCGGGCAGCGGGTGCATAAAGATGGTGTCCTGGCCGTTGGCGGTCTTCTCCATGAGTTCGGTCGTGGAGCACCAGTCCTGATGGGTGGCGTTCTGGGCGAGCAGCTCCTTCTCGAGCGCTGCGATGCCGGCGTCATCGCCCTCGGCGTACAGGTTGGTACGCTTCTCCATGGCGGCAAACGGAGCCCAGCTCTTGGGGATCACGATGTCGGCGCCCTCGAAGGCCTCGGCCATGGTGTTGACCTGCTTAAAGGTGGTGCCGGACTCGGCGGCATAGCCCTTGGCGCGCTCGACGACCTCGGGCATGAGGTCGTAGCCCTCGGGGTGGGCCAGGGTGACGTCCATGCCAAAGCGAGGCAGCAGGCTGATCAGCGACTGCGGGCAGGACAGCGGCTTGCCGTAAGAGGGCGAATAGGCCCAGGTGACGGCAACCTTCTTGCCCTTGAGGTTCTCAAGGCCGCCAAACTCGTTGATGAGGTAGAGCATGTCGGCAGAGGACTGCGTGGGGTGATCAGAGTCGGACTGCAGGGAGATGAGCGTGGGACGGTGATCCAGGACGCCATCCTCGTAGGCCTGCTGGACAGACTCGGAGACCTCGGCCATGTAGGCGTCGCCCTTGCCGATGTACATGTCATCGCGGATGCCGATGACGTCGGCCATGAAGGAAATCATGGTAGCGGTCTCGCGGACGGTCTCGCCGTGAGCGATCTGGGACTTCTTCTCGTCCAGGTCCTGCAGCTCAAGGCCGAGCAGGTTGGCAGCCTTAGAGAAGGAGAAGCGCGTACGGGTGGAGTTGTCGCGGAACAGGGAGACGGCCAGGCCCGAGTCGAAGATCTTGGACGAAACGTTGTTCTCGCGCAGCTCGCGCAGGGCGTCGGCGACGATGTAGAGAGCCTTGAGCTCATCGGTGGTCTTGTCCCAAGTGTGCAGGAAGTCGCTGCCGTACATGCCCTTAAAATCGAGGCCGTTCAGCTGCTCGACGAGCTCGGTAAACTTGGCGTCCATGTAAATGTCCTTTCTAAAGGTGAAACGATCGCAATGAGTAGATGTGCTCCGGCATGCGCGTGTGGCTAGAACATGCAGAGCGCTATGACGAGGACCCGCTACCGTTGAGGAAGCATGGGAGATAACGACCGCGGGCCCCAAGTCAACAGGAGGCGCCGGGGGCATAAACTGTCCCCGGCTCAACAAAATCGAGGAATGGGACTAGTCGATCTTGTTGTTGGTCAGACCGGCGCGGAACACGGTGGCGTCGCCATCGGCCTGGCTCGGATCGTAAAGGTTCAGGGCAGCCACATACATGGCGGCAGCGGTGACCAGGTCGTCCTTGTAGGTGACCTCGTTGGGAGCGTGAGCCTGAGACTCGGCACCCGGGCCAAAGCCCACGCAGGGGATGCCGTAGCGGCCCTGGATGGAAACGCAGTTCGTGGAGAAGGTCCACTTGTCGCACAGCGGGCGACCGGTGCGCTTGTCCATGCTGGGCTCGCAGCCGATGCGCTCGTCACCGAACATGGCCTTGTGGGCGTCGACGAGGGCCTTGACGTGCGGAGCGGTCTCCTTGTTGATCCACGTGGGGAAGTAAGCCTCGGTCTCGTAGACCTCGCCGGTCCAGGACGGACGGTCGTACATGTACATGGAGACCTTCACGTCGTCGCCGTACTTCTTGGCGGCCGGCAGGTTGCGGATCTCGTCCAGGCAGGACTCCCAGGTCTCACCGGCGGTCATACGACGGTCGATGGAGATGGCGCAGGAGTCAGCGACAGCGCAACGGCTGGGGCTGGTGTAGAAGATCTGGCTGACGGTGCAGGTGCCGCGGCCCAGGAAGCGGGCGTCCTCGAAGTGCTCGGGGTTGTACTTGGGGTCGAGCATCTTGACGAGACCCTTGATGTCGGTCGACTCGTCGCAGCCGTTGTTGTTAAGGGCGCGGACGTCGGCGATGATGTCGGCCATCTTGTAGATGGCGTTGTCGCCGCGATCGGGAGCGGAGCCGTGGCAGGAGGTGCCGTGAACGTCGACGCGGATCTCCATGCGGCCGCGGTGACCGCGGTAGATGCCGCCGTCGGTGGGCTCGGTGGAAATGACGAACTCGGGCTTAATGCCGTCCTTGTTGTAGATGTACTGCCAGCACATGCCGTCGCAGTCCTCTTCCTGGACGGTGCCGACGACCATGATCTTGTAGCCCTCGGGGATGAGGCCCATGTCCTTCATCATCTTGGCAGCGTAGGTAGCGGAAGCCATGCCGCCCTCCTGGTCGGAGCCGCCGCGGCCGTAGATGATCTCGTCGGTCTCGTAGCCCTCATAGGGATCGGCATCCCAGTTCTCGATGTTGCCGATGCCGACGGTGTCGATGTGGGAGTCGATGGCGATGATCTTGTCGCCCTCGCCCATAAAGCCCATGACGTTGCCCAGGCCGTCGACCTTGACCTCGTCATAGCCAAGGCTCTCCATCTCGGCCTTGATGCAAGCGACAACCTCACCCTCCTCGCAGGACTCAGAGGGGTGGCTAATCATTGCGCGAAGAAAACGCGACATATCAGCACGGTGGGACTCAGCAGCAGCCTTGATAGCGTCGAAATCGAGTTCTTTAGCCATTGTTCATAACCTTTCAAACGAAGGAATCTACCTGTGGGGTGGCGGAGCGATACCTATTTACTCCGCCCAGTATTAGCAAGTGGGGTATTCGCCTTCCCAGACGATGCGACGGTACTGGTCGGGATCCGTGTCACCTTCCGTGGAGAAGCAGAGTACGGAGCTCGTCTTGTCCAGGCCGATGAGCTCCTTGAGCTCGGCGTACTCGGGATCGAGCATGAGGGTCTCGACCAGGCCAGTGGTCACAGCGCCGGACTCGCCGGAAATGACGCGCGGGTCGCCCTTCTCGGGAGCGCCCAGGGTGCGCATGCCGCGAGCGGTGACCCAGTCGGGGCAGGACACGAAGGCGGTGGTGTGGTTGCGCAGGATATCCCAGCCCAGAATGTTGGGCTCGCCGCAGCACAGGCCGGCCATGATGGAAGGCATGTCGCCGTCCACGATACGCGGATCGCCATCGCCGGCGGCAGCGCCCTTGTACAGGCAGGCAGCAGGCGCGCACTCAACCACGACGAAGGTGGGCGGGTTATCGGGATACAGGTTGGTGAAGTAGCCCACCACGGCGCCGGCGAGCGAACCCACGCCAGCCTGGACAAACACGTGCGTCGGGCGGTTGATGGCCATCTCGCGCAGCTGCTCGGCAGCCTCGGAGGCCATGGTGCCGTAACCCTCCATGATCCAGGACGGGATCTTCTCGTAGCCCTCCCAGGCGGTGTCCTGAACGATGACGCCGCGCTCGCAGGCGTCGGCCTCGGCGGCGGCCATGCGCACGCACTCGTCGTAGTTGACCTCTTCGATGGTCACCGTGGCGCCCTCGGCGGCGATGTTATCGAAGCGGGGCTTGGTGGAACCCTTGGGCATGTGCACGACGGCCTTCTGCCCCAGCTTGTTGGCAGCCCATGCTACGCCGCGGCCATGGTTGCCGTCGGTGGCGGTAAAGAAGGTAGCCTGGCCAAAGTCCTTGGCAAGCTGATCGGAGGTCAGGTAATCGAAGGTGCAGTCGGCAACGTCCTTGCCGGTCTCGTCGGCAATGTAGTTGGCCATGGCAAACGAGCCGCCCAGGACCTTAAAGGCGTTGAGGCCAAAGCGATAGCTCTCGTCCTTAACGCACAGGTTGGACAAGCCCAGACGCGCGGCCTGGCCGTCCAGGCGGGCAAGCGGAGTGACGGTGTACTGGGGGAACGACTGGTGGAAGGCGCGGGCCTTCTTCACGTGGTCGAGACTCATGATTCCCAAGTGCTTGTCATCGCTCTTGGGCATCGCGTTGCTCGCCCACTGGATCTTATCGGCCATACGGTGAACTCCTTAAGTTCTCTCTTGCCGGCCCCCGCATACGCGTTTCAGCCCGATCCCATTCACACGGCTGAACTTTTATGTGGATGCCAAACAAAAAGTTTGTTAGTAATGTTCTATCACACTTTTTGATTGGCATACCTAACGAATTGTTTGTTGCCGTAATCGGTACTTTTTCGCCGCCGAACGGTCACACAACGCAGCGGCGCTTTCGTTATTTGCGAACAGGTGTGGTTTATGGCACAGTGAGCCCAAACTAATTTTTAGGAAGGTACCCATGACCCCCGCACAGATTGAGTTTTACAAGCGCCTCGCACACGGCCTGGCGCTCCAATTTGGCCCCAACTGCGAAGTCGTCGTCCACGATCTGGAGACCGAGGACGTAGACCACTCCATCGTAGTGATCGAAAACGGCCACGTCAGCGGGCGCAAACTGGGTGACGGCCCCAGCCATATCGTGTTTGAGTCCATGCACGAGGGCGCCACCGATGTACACGACCGCGAGCCGTACCTCACTAAAACCACCGACGGTAAGCTGCTCAAATCGTCGACGATCTTTATCCGCAACGACGAGGGCAAGCCCGTCGGCATTTTGGGCATCAACTTTGACATTACGCTCATGAAGGCTTTTGAGCGCTCGCTCGATGCCTTTACCGGCACCGGCGGCACGGGCTATACCGAGCCCGAGCCCATTACCAAGAACATCGGCGACCTGCTCGAGGACCTGCTGCACGAGTGCGAGCAGTTTGTGGGCAAGCCCGCGGCGCTCATGACCAAAGACGAGCGCATTCGTGCCATTGGCTACCTCGACCGTCGCGGCGCCTTCCTCATTTCCAAGTCGAGCGAGCGCGCCTGCGAGTTCTTTGGCATCTCCAAATACAGCTTCTATAGCTACCTCAATGAGGCCAAGGCGGCGGCCGGCGACAAGTAGGCACTCGCCTGGATTGCCCTCCCCTTTTGGGCGCGAGTTCTGGAAAGCACGAATCCAAGACCGAGCCGCTTGGGAAGTTCCATATAATCGATGTCATTAGTATTTCGAAAGGATGGAACAGAATGGCGTTGAGCAAGGCATCATGCACCGGTCGCGGATTGATTCCGGCAATTGGTGGACATGTGCACCGCATGTTCGATGAGGGTGAAGACGACCTGTTTTCGCTGAGCCTTGACGACGTGATGGATGATCGCCCGTGGACCGCCGACGAACTCATGGGCGGCGGGGCTCGCCCGACAAGCGCAAAGTCCACGCCAGCTACGGCACCCGCGCCGGCAGCAACGCCTGCCCCGGCATCTGTGCCAGCGGACGACTTTGCCACCCGACCCATTATGCAGACCTCGCGTACACCGGCCCCTGCGCCGCGCCCCACAAGCGATCCATCCGAGACGGCGGCGTTTCTTGCAGCCGCGGCGCAACGCCATACGCCCAGCGGCGCGCCCTTGTATGCAGCGCCGCAACAGCCGACGTACGCGGCTCCCGAGCCTACGCCCGAGCCCGAGCTCGAGCCGCCCGTTATAGACCTGGACGACCAAGCCGGCCGTCCGTTCGCCCTCGATGCCTGGGCGGCGACCGACCTGGACGAGACCTCAGCAGGCATGCCCGCGCTCAATGTGCCGGTAAACCCGTTGTTTGCAGCCAGCGAGGCGCACGATTCCGAACACATAGAAGTTGCAGCGTACCATGATCGTTTTAACGAAGAACCCCGCGCCTCTCGCATTGAGACCGAGGGCTACGGAGTCACGTCGAGCGACTACGACAGCGATCCGTTTGCCGCAGCGCCCGCAGCCGAATACCGTAACGCTGGCATAAAGGCAGCATCGGCATCGGCATATTCCCACGGCACCGATGACGAGCGCTTTAACGACTATTACGTCGAGGAAGGCTCGCCGCGATTTTCTGAGTTTCCCCAGGCGGCAAAAATTGTCTTTATCGCCCTGATCGTGGCCCTGCTGGGCATCATCGCATTTGAAGGCGTCCAGCTGTTCCGCGCCCCCACCCAGGCCGAGTCGGAGACGCAGCAACAAGAGGACGACAACGAATATATTGACATCAACACCCTTAAGGGCGACCCCAACGACGGGGACGACGAGTAGCTTCCGGGATGCGCTTTCCGCGGGAGGCTTCTGCTGGAAAATGCGTCCCGTTCTAGGCATCGAATCAGGGTCGCAGTTTCCGCGCGCCGCTTTGTTGGGAAACCGCACCCCAGTCTGGAGCCAAATTCCGGGCCGTAGCTTCCGCTGAAGGCTCCAACCGGAAACGACATCCCATTCTGAGCGCGAATTCCGGGTCGCAGTTTCCGCTAGGGGCCCCATCGGGAAAGCGCATCCCGTTCCGAGCACCGATTCCGGGACGCGCTTTCCGTCTGGGGCCAGTTCGGAAAGTACGTCCCATTCCGAGCGCCGATTCTGGGATGTGCTTTCCACTTAGGACCTCAACCGGAAACTGCAGGCCATTTTGCACGGCGGCTCCGAAGGCCGCGCCACCGGACAGCAGCGACCGCTGTCTCTCCGCCCATATCACATGTCCTCGACCGCGCAATCCAAAGTCACAAAACAGCAGGAAAAACTGCCTTTTTCACAAAAGTACACGCCCATAAACTTACCAGGCCGCCACAACTGGCGACCGTTCACGGGTGCCGATTACCGCCCACCGATTCAGTTTTTAAAATTGACGTCAAAACAGGCCATCTACCTGCATGGTTAGATTTTGGTCAGCTTTTGGTCAGCTGAGCGGCAAGTTCTGGCTGATACGTTTTTGCTACCCCAAAAATAGGAGGCGGTAGCCCATGTCGCATAGCAACGACCAACGTATCGACCAGCTGTTGACCCAAGCCGAGCAGGAGGGACGGTGCCTAATTCCCCCGAGCACGGCAATCCGAAAAGCGCTGCTGCGGCGCACCGGCAGCACGGTTGTCTCGCCCATGCCGGGACTGTTCGCGCGCAAAGCGCGCTGGGAAGAGCTCAACCGGGCGCAACGTCACGGCGAGATTATCCGTGCCCTTGCGATCGCCCATCCCGATTGGACATTCTGTTCGTACTCTGCCGCGTGCCTGCTGAGCCTCGAAGTTTCGTGGCGACATCTGAACGTCGTGCATGTCTGTAGCTCGACAAAGCCATCGGCTCGTCCTGGAACGCGGACTCAGCGACACCAGATTGAGCCTGTCAGCGCAATAAACCAAGGCGGTATATCGATAACACCACCCATTCAAACGGTGACAGATTGCCTGCTACAAACCGGTTTTGCCGACGGCATGCCCATTGCCGATTCGGCGATCTCAAAGCTCGGCCTTACGCAAGGGCGCTTGATGGAAGAGGTTGAAAAACGGGCGGGCGCTCGCAACGGGCGCGCCGTCGCTACGGCCCTCACTACACTCCAATATGCTGACGCACGCGCCGAGAGCGGCGGAGAATCGGTAGCCCGAGCTATCATGATCGAGACCGGCTTTGCACCCGACCGGCTTCAATACGAGCTGTGCGACCCCTTCGATTCGACCAAATCCATGCGAACGGACTTTGCCTGGGAGCGCCAGGCAAAAGAGCTGACGCTGGGAGAACTCGACGGACTCATCAAGTACACCGACCAGACCATACTTGTAGGGCAAACCACGGCCGAGGTGCTTGTTGCCGAACGGCAGCGCGAGGCGCACCTATCGATTTACGGCCATCCGCTCGTCCGCTTTACCATGAGCGACGTCCGCTCGGCAGGAGTGCTCGCGAAAAAGCTGCAGACCGCAGGCGTCAGGCAAACCACGTTGCCGACATGGCTTAACGACGTAGAGCTGTAGGGGCTGTTGAGCCGCATATCGCCGCGCTGCATCTCGCCAATCTGGGACCTGCTTTCCCAACAGCCGCGCCAGCGGAAAATCCGTCCCAGTTCGAACGCCCAAACCGGGATGTGCCTTCCGGATGTCACGCCTAGCGGAAAGCGCATCCCAGAATAGGCGCTCAAACTGGGATGCATCTTCCAGATGACATGCCCGGCGGAAAGCGTATCCCACTTTGGAGGCCAATTCCGGAATGCAGTTTCCGCCGAGGGCTCCAAAGGGAAAGCGCATCCCATTCTGAGCGCGAATTCCGGGTCGCAGTTTCCGCTAGGGCCCCATCGGGAAAGTGCGTCCCATTCTGAAGCCCCGAAACGGGACGCGCTTTCCGCTTGGGGTCCGATCCGGAAAGCTCATCCCGTTCCGAGCATCAAATCCGGGACATGCTTTCCGCGCTCCACCCCTTGCAGAAAGCGCGTCTCCTTCCAAACACAAATCCTGCGGTACAGCTTCTGCAAAGACGCGAAGCGGCCGCTGACAGCAAAGAGGGGCTGCCGAGACAATGCCCGACGGCCCCTCCCCTCATAACTTACTATCGACGCCAATCGCCACAAGGGCGCGGCTGCCTACTTGCTAATCGCGCCCGTCATATAGACAAACTGTACGCGATTAATATGTCCGCCCTGCTCGCCGTTAACAAAGTCCGTCGGCGTAAAGCTGGGGTTGAGCATTTCCTCGATCTTGTCCTTAACGGTGTCGATGACCTGAGTATCGAGATTGCTCGTTCGGTCGGTAAGCTCCTGCATGCCGTTGCCGAGCTCGGATGCGCCGCTGGCAAGCGTACCCGCACCCGAGGAGAGGAGATTCATGCCGCTGGCAAGGCTCGCAGCACCCGTCTTGAGCTGCGCCGCACCGTTGTTGAGCTGCGAAACGCCGTTGGCAAGCGCGGGCGTGGCGCCGTTGAGCTGCTGTGCGCCCGCAGCAAGCTGATCGGTGCCCGCGGCAAGGACCGTGGCGCCATCGCTCAGCTGGCTCGCGCCCGTTGCTGCAAAGCCAACACCGGCGACAAGACCGGGGTTCACGGCCGTGGGGTTTGCCGGGTTGATCGCGCTGTTCATATAGGCGATGGCTCCAGCCAGGCTCAGCTGTTGGCCATCCTGAACAGTGGTGTAGCCCTGAATGGCGCTATCGAGCGCGGTGACGGCACCCTGAGCGCCGCCCTGGGCGCCGGCCGCCTGGGCCAAAGTCGTAACCTGATCGGTAAGCGTGCCAAACATGGGCTCGGCACCCTCAAGACCCTTCGACGCCTGCGTGTTAAGACCCTGCGCGCCCGCAACGGCATTGGATGCGGAATCGAGAAGCGCGGTAAGACCCGTCGCATCGGCGCTCGATGCCGCCGTGGCGGCGGCACCAGCGCTGGTAGCGGCACTGCCGGCACTTGCGGTGGCGGCATCCAGCTGTGTCGTAGCCTCGCTTAGCTTGGCTGCCGCAGCCTTGGCGGAGTCGAGATCGGCCGCTTTATCCAGCGCGGCCTGAGCATCGGCGACCGCCGCCTTGGCAGCGGCAATAGATGCAGCGGCGCTCTCGGCGCCAGCCTTTGCGCTCTCGGCGTTAGCCTTTGCCGCATCGTTGCCCATGGCGCTCGCGGCCTGCTTTGCCCCGCCGAGCGCCTGCTGTGCACCGGCAAGGTACTGCCCCTCGCCGCTGAGCGCCACCGTAAGACCATGCGGCCCGTACAGCGCGCTGTAGGCGTTGCCCGACGTAGCGGTCACAGCGTCCTGGGCCGTCTTAGCCGCAGCCTGCGCTTTGGCAAGGTTTGCCTCCTGAGCCTGCTTGCCCAGCGTCAGCGCGTCGACGTACGTATCGGACCCAGCGGCAATTCCACTTATGCCGCCCGAGATCTGCTGTGCGCTCCCCTGCAGCTTGGAAAGGCCCGCCGAAAGATCGGACGCACCACCCTTAAGCTGCGCTGCGCCGGCATTAACCCCATCGGCACCGGCATTAAGGCTGTTCACGCCTTCGACCAGCGTGGGGACCTGCGCGTTGAGCTGACTCGTACCCGCCGCAAGCGCAGCGGCGCCACTGGACAGCGCACCGGCACCGGTATTGGCCGTGGCAAGCGAGGCCGCAAGCGTCTTGGCACCGTCGGCAACCTGGCCAGCACCGCTGTTGGCCGTAGCGATACCGTTGGAGAGCTCCACGAGCTGGCTCGTATCCATGCTGCTCGAGTCCACGTCGATGGCAAGATTCAGCGGCACGCCGACAATCTGCCAGCCATCAAACTCAAAATCCTCAACATCGGTCGTAATGGTGTAGTCTCCGGTGCTGCCGGGAATCACCATGTAGGTAAGCTGCGTGTTGGAGCCGTTAGCAGCAACCGTGGCGCCCTCAGCCTCAATATCGTGTGCCTCGGCATCCTTAAGCTGACCGGTAATCTGAACCAGGTAGTTATCGGCATAATCGCCACCGGTATAGCCCTCGTTCTTTTCGACCTTGAGCTTCATGGTGAGCTTGCCGCTCTTGCCCGCCAAATCCTTGGCGTCGATATCGCGGCCATCGAGCTGGTATGCCACGGTGACGTTCCACGGCATCTGAGTGTTCTTGTCCAGATCGCCCTGGTAGACAAAGTCCTGCGTTCCCTGGCCCGTAACGGCAACCGACCCGCCGTCGTCCGTTAGCTTTTGAGTCGTCGATAGATTGGTCACTTTGTTATAGGTGCCGGCATCGTCGATCTTGACGCCCTTATTGGCCTCGAAGCTATTGACCACGTAAACACCTGTGCGATTGCCGTCGGCATCGGTTTTGACGTATATGACCTGGTTTTTCTTATAACCCGGCGTGCTGTTATCGGAGCCCATCGCCGACTGTTCACTCGTAGCCGAGGCAGCGCTCGTCGACCCTACGCCGTCGGCGAACACAACGGCGCCGGGAACGGCAAGGGCCACGGTCAGACCGGCGGCAAGAGCGAGCGCGGCGATGCGCTTGCGGGGACGACGTACAAGATCGCGTTGGGCTTCGAGCTCTGTCGAAGCGGTATCAGTGGTATGGGTATGCATTGCGGTATTCCTTCCAACTGCTTTGTAAAACGTTACTGAGCGGAGCCATCCGCATCCGATGCCTCGGTGGTGTCCGAAACCGGATTCTGGGCATCCTTGGGCAAAAAATGAGCTTTGAGTGTGGTCTTGCCGATGAGGCCATCGAGCACATACAAGAAGCCCGGCAACGCAAAGAGTACGGCGACCAGGGAGATGCTCACGCCGACGCCCAGGAACCAGCCGATCTGCTTGAGCACGCCGTGGCTCGAGATCGCATGGATCAAGAAGCCGCTAATCAGCAGAACCGATCCAGAGGTCAAAACAGGAATCGTGCAAGCTTCCATGGTCTCGAGTAGCGCTTCGCGCTTATGCATGGTCACGCGGTCCTCACGATAACGGTCAGCAATCAGGATGCCGTAGTCGACGGCAACGCCCAGCTGGATGGAGCTCACAATTAAGTAGGCGAGGAAGAACTCGTGCATACCGGTGTAGAGCGGTGCAGCAAAGTTAATCCAGATCGAGGTCTCAATCACGAGCACCAAGATGATCGGCAGGCTCAGCGACTTGGTGGCCAGCAGCAAGACCGCGAACACGGCCACGACGGCGATGAGGTCGACCTTGCCCTTATCGACGGTGATGGTGTCCTTAAGGTCGGTGGTGCTCACGCCCTCGCCGGCGAGCATTGCCTTACCCGGATAATGTTTGTCCGCGATACAACGAATCTTCTTGACCAGCTTAAATGTACTCGGACCCTCGTAGGGCGCGGTAACCGTGAGCACCAAACGGCTGTAGTGCTCTCCCTCCACCAGATCGAGCGTGTCCTTTTCGGCCATGCCCGTGGGGATATAGGGACTCGCAACGTCAACATAGCTCTGGATGGACTTGACCTCGGGGAGCGCCTTGAGCTCATTGGAGAGTGCCTGCTCCTCGCTCACCTCTCCACGGGGAACGAGCACAACGTAGGTATCGGAGTTGCCAAAGACCTCCTTGACCTTGTCCATATCCTGACCAAGCCGCGTATCCGAACCAAAAATGTGCGAAGTGCCGTAGTAGTACGTGATATCGCTGGAGGTCGATGCCACACGCGCAGGGTAAACCACGGCGAGGATCACGACGGCAGCGGGGATACAGACCTTGAGCACCAGACGGGCGAACTTACCCAGCGGCGGGACAAAGGGCCTGTGCTGCGATTTTTGCACAAAGCCATCGAACTGAACGAACATCGAAGGAACAAAGGTAAAGACCGATACCAGGCTGATGGCGATACCCTTTGCAAGGGCAAGACCAAGGTCGGGGCCGATCTTAAACTGCATGGCGGCAAGCGCGATAAAGCCGATGCAGACCGTGCAACCGCTCGAAAACACGGCGACCGAGGACAGGCAGCATGACTGCACCATGTCTTCGGCAACGCTGCCGTGGCGGCCACGCTCCTCGTTAAAGCGGTGCAGCAAAAAGACCGAGAAGTCCAGCGCGATGGCAACCTGCAAAATGGAGCCCGCAGAGTTGGTGACAAAGCTAATCTCGCCAAAGATGAGGTTGGTGCCCCAGTTGATAAACACCGAGACGCCCAGGCCCAGCAGTACCAGGATGGGTTCGGCCCAGCTGGTAGTCGTGATGACCAGAATCACGAAGATAATCGCTATGACAGCGACCGTGATAATGCTGATCTGCTGCTCGGTCGATGTGGTGGCGAGCGCGTTAGACATGGCCGAGCCCGTAATGGCGCCCTCGTCGCCCACGATATCTCGGATAGCGTCGGTTGCCTCGATCTCCTTTTCGGAATTAACCGTCACCGTAAACAGGGCGTTGTTCTTTTTGTAATAGGTCTCAACGGTGTCTTTGTCTTGCGTGGCAAGCGGCTGATCGATATCTGCCGCGTCGTCAAGCCATAGGACCTCCTCGACGCCGTCGACCTTTTTGATTTTGTCCTTGTATTTGAGCGCCTGAGCGATCGAGACATTGGGCACCATAACGCGACAGTTGGGAATGTCGCCCTCAAACTCATCACCCATGGTATTCAGAGCGACGGTCGACGCCGCTTCGTCGGGCAGATAGCTCGTAATGTCGTAGTTAACGCCTACAAACTGGCGCAGGAACAGGCATACCAGTGCTGCCACCGCATAGAACGCGATGATGGGTTTGCGGTGCTTCACGACCCATCGAAATAGCTTCTCTTTCAACCTCAATCCTCCATAACGCTCAGCCTATGTTTTGTTCTTTGTTATATTCCACATTTGATAGTTATACAACATGTGTAGGATAAAGGCGCCATAAAGATATGCGATTGACGCGGTCCCGGAGCCAAAACAGCCGCTGCAGAAGCAGTTCGGAAAGTGCATCCCGTTTTGGAGCCAGATTCCGGGATGCAGTTTCCGCTTGGGGCCCCGTTGGGAAAGCGCGTCCCGTTCTAAAGTCGAATTGTGGGATGCGCTTTCCGATCGGCAGCCCTCGCTCGGCAAACAAAAGGCCCCGGCTCGCACGGAAGCCGGGGCCAAAGGCACAGCGTATGCAGTTGAAGTTGAGCGCGTGCGGCCCGTCAACAAAGACCGTCCGCGCTCTACCCTACCCGCGGTGACGGGCGCGGCTGTACGGCGTATCCACCATGGGCAGATCCGGACGCAGCTTGCCGTCAAACGCGCGGTAGGCGTTCTGTACGGCGGGCGCCGTGGGGATCGTTGCGATCTCGCCGATGCCCTTGCCGCCGTATGCCACGGGCAGCAGCTCGTCCTTCTCCACGTAGATGGCGTGGATATCCGGAATCTCGGGCGCACGGAACAGTCCGAGCGTGCCGTACCTTGCCTGGGGCACGCAGTCCTTGAGCGGCCAATCCTCGGTAAGCGCATAGCCCATACCCATGAGCACGCCGCCTTCGATCTGACCCTGGATGGAGATGGGGTTGACCACCTTGCCGGAATCGTGCGCAGCATAGACCTCGCTCACGCGGCCGCCATCATCCAGAATGACCACATGCGTGGCAAAGCCGTAGCAGATGTGGCTCTTGGGGTTGGGAACGTCGGCGCCCAGCTTGTCGGTCGGCTCCAGGTACACGTAGCCAAACTCGCAGCCCTCGAGCGCCTTGATGGCGGCAGCGGGATCTTGAGGATGCATACCCTGGCCGGCGACGAGTTCCTGTGTGTGCAGCCGATAGGCGCGACCGTCGTCGTACTCGATCTTGACGCCGTCGCCATGCGCGCTCACGGGAGCATCGGGCGCAGGCTTGCCAGCCTCGATGCCAACCATAGCATCGCGCAGCAGGAAGGCGGCACCGCGCACGGCCTCGCCGGTCACGACCGTCTGACGCGAGCCAGACGTGGTGCCGGAGTCGGGGGCGTTCTCGGTAGAGCACTCGCCGTTGGCGATGCAGCGAAGCGGCAAGCCACATGCCTCGGCAACGTCCTGCAAAAAGACGGTATTGCAACCCTGGCCGATGTCGGACGTGGCGGCATAGACCACAGCCACGCCGTCCTCGATGCGAATCTTGCAGCGGCCGGCATCGGGCAGGCCAACGCCCACGCCGGCGTTCTTCATGGCGCAGGCGATACCGGCGTGTCCGGGATGCGCATAGTAGGCATCCTTGACCTCGAGCAGCGTCTCCTTCAGCGCCGTGGAGCAGTCGGCAATCTGGCCGTTGGGCAAAACCTCGCCCGGCTCGATGGCGTTTCGGTAACGAATCTCCCACGGATCCAGGCCGACCTTCTCTGCCAGCAGGTCGATCAGGCTCTCGAGCGCAAACTCGGACTGGCAAACGCCAAAGCCGCGGTACGCGCCGGCGGGCGGGTTGTTGGTGTAGTAGCCAAAACCGCGAATGTCGGTGTTCTGGTACTTGTAGGGGCCGACGGCATGCGTGCAGGCGCGCTCGAGCACCGGGCCGCACAGCGACGCGTAGGCGCCGGTGTCAAAGTTGATCTCGCAGTCCAGACCGGTAAAGTTGCCCTCGGCGTCGCAACCCAGCGTAAAGGTGCCGTCCATGGCATGACGCTTGGGATGGAAGGCAAGCGACTCGGCACGCGTGAGCTTGCACTTCACGGGACGCTGGAACTTATACGCGGCGAGCGCAGCCAGGTGCTGGATTGACACGTCTTCCTTGCCGCCAAAGCCGCCACCCACGAGCATGGTCTCGACGACCACGCGCTCGGGCTCGTTGTCCCAGCCAAACATGTGGGCGCACTCTTTGCGCGTATCGTAGGCGCCCTGGTCGGTCGACTGCACCTTGACGCCGTTCTTGTACGGGAAGGCGACGGCGCACTCGGGCTCCAAGAAGGCATGCTCAGTAAAGGGCGTGGTAAAGCGCTGCGTCACGGTGAACGCGCTCTCCGCCAGCGCCTTGGCGGCGTCGCCACGCGTCACGTGACGGCTCTGGCATACATTGTCCTTGAGCTCCACCGTGTTGCCAAAGGCAAAGAAGCTGTCGTGCAGGCGCGGGGCGTCGGCAGCCCTGGCCTCGACAATGTTACGCACAGGCTCCAGCGGCTCGTAATCAATCTTTACGAGCTTCTTGGCCTTCTCGAGCGTCGCCTCGTCCTCGGCGACTACCAAAACGATGGCGTCGCCCACGCAGCGGGTGATATCGCCCTGGGCAATCATGACGTCCCAGTCCTGGATAAGGTGGCCGACCTGGTTGACCGGCACGTCCTCGGCGCGCAGGATGCCCACCACACCGGGCAGGGCCTCGGCCTTGGAGGTATCGATGGAGAGCACGCGGGCGCGCGGATACTTGGAGCGCACGGCGCTGGCGTAGGTCAGACCCGGCTGATCGAGCTCGTCGATGTCGTCGGGATATTTGCCCTCGCCGAGCACCTTCTTGCGCACGTCGATGCGGAAGACGCGCTTGCCCACGCCGTAGTCGTCGCCGCGCTCCAAGTCCTCGTCGATCTGCTTTTCGCCGCGGAGCACCGCAGCGGCCAGCGCAATGCCCTCGATAATCTTTTTGTAGCCGGTGCAACGGCAGACGTTGCCGCGGATGGCGTACTTGATCTGCTCCTCGGTGGGCTCGGGATCCTCGGCGATGAGCGCCGCACCTGCCATGACCATGCCGGGGATGCAAAAGCCGCACTGCACGGCGCCCACGGCGCCAAAGGCGTACACAAAGGCCTCGCGCACGTCCTCGGGCAGGCCCTCGACTGTCACGATGTTGCGGCCGGCGGCAAGAGCGGTGGTCAGCACGCACGCCTTGACGGCCGCACCGTCCACGTGGATGGTGCAGGTGCCGCACGCGCCCTCGGAGCAGCCGTCCTTGGCGGAGTGAATGTGCAGGTCGTCGCGCAGATAACGCAGCAACGGTTTGTTTTGGGTCGTCGTGCGCTCGACGCCGTTAACGGTAAAAGTGAATTCCTGTGCCATGGTGATTCCCCTCTACACGCCGGCGGCGATGCCGGTGCGGTCGTGGATGGCGCCATGCGGGCAGACGACGGCGCACATGCCGCACGACAGGCAGTCCGCGCCGTCGATATGGGCGCAGTTGTCCTCGATGCGGATAGCGCCGGCGGGGCACTTTTTGGCGCACATGCCGCAACCGATGCAGCTGGTGTCGCAGATCTTGCGGGCTATGGCGCCCTTATCGGTGTTGTTGCAGCGCACCAGAATGTTCTGGTAGCCGGGGACGAAGGCAATCACGCGCTGCGGGCACGCCATGCCGCACAGGCCACAACCCGTGCACTTAGAACGATCCACGCGGGCGATGCCATCGACCAGAGCAATGGCGCCGTGAGGGCAGGCCGTGACGCAGGCGCCACAGCCAATGCAGCCTTCGCTGCAGCGGGCGTCGCCGCCTGCGGAAGTACAGCCGCTTCCGCAGGCAACGTAGGCCACGTTATGTTGAATGGATTTGGCCATAAGAGACTCGCCTATTTCTTAAGAAGGTACGAATAGTTGTCGCGCACGGCCTTGATGGTCAGGCGGACGGCCTCGGGCAGACCGGTGTTGACGGCATCGACCGAGACGGTGCGGACCGTGCCGGCAACGCGGACCTTAAAGTGATCCTCGTCCACGGCCAGGAAGCCCTCGTTCTCGGAGTTCTCCATGTCCTGCTCGCTCCAGAACAGGGTGAGCTTGTCCTTGTAGGGACGACCCTCCTGGTAGGGGCAGAACACGGCGCAGTTGCCGCACTCGTTGCACATGCCATCGACATGGACGACCTGATGCTTGGCGAGGCCCGGCACCTTAATTGCCACGTTGGCGCGGTTGGGGCACACGTCGCAGCAGACCTCGCACACCGAGCCGCAGCCCAGGCAGCGAGTCTTGGTGCAGTTGCGCTTGTCGCGGCACAGCGACCCCTTGCGCTCGTAGCAGGTGTCCTCGCGGCCGGCCTGCTCGTTGCAGTCGGTGTACTTGTTAAAGTCCACGCCGGCGATGGCACGGGCGACCTCGGCGGCGTCGGCAATAGCCTCGACCACGGTGGCCGGACCGCGACGGCAGTCACCTGCAGCCCAGACGCCCTCGACGCCGGTGGAAGTAGCGGCAAGGCGGCCGCGACGGTCATGCTCAACGCCCGCAGCATCGTACAGGCTGGCATCGATGCCCTCGCCCACGGCGCAGATCACCGTGGTGGCGGGAAGCTCGACGGTCTCGCCCGTGGCGACGGGGCTGCGGCGGCCGCTTGCATCCGGCTCGCCAAGCTCCATAACGTCGCAGGTCAGCACGGCGCCGTTGAGTGCCTTGGGCGCCAGCAGCTCGCAGAACTCAACGCCGTCGGCAAGAGCAAGATCAAGCTCTTCCTCGTCGGCGGGCATCTGCTTCTTGGTGCGGCGATACGCCAGGCGCACGTTCTTCACACCAGCCAGGCGCTTGGCCACGCGGGCAGCATCCATGGCGGTGTTGCCGGCGCCGATGACCACGACGTCCTCGCCCAGCTCGAGCTTCTCGCCCTTCTTGGCGGTCTCGAGGAACTCCAGCACGTCGAGCTCGGCACCCTCGCCCAAGCCCGCAGAGCCGGGCATCCAGGCACCGGTGGCCACGACCACGTCGGTAAAGCCCTGGGCCTTGAGCTCTTCAATGGAATCCACGCGAGCGTTGAGCTGCACCTTGGCGCCAAAGGCCAGGCAGAGCTCGGCATCGTGGGAGATATCGTCGCTCGCAATACGGAACTCGGGGATCACGTGACGGACCACGCCGCCGAGCGAGTCACGGGCCTCAAAGATGGTGACGGGCACGCCGGCGCGCGTCAGGAAGAACGCCGTCGCCAGACCGGCCGGGCCGCCGCCGATAACGGCAACGTTGCGCTCGCCGTCGTTGGCGATGGCCTGGGCGCGCAGCTTGGGCAGCACGGCGGTCATGGCCTCGCGGGCGGCCTTGAGCTTGCTGGCGCGGATCTGGGCGCCCTCGGGCTCGTAGAATGCACGCTCGCAGGCGCGGCCGCAGGGATGCGGGCAGATGGCGCCGGTAATGAACGGCAGGGCGTTGCGCTCGATGATGATGTTGAGTGCGTCCTCGTAGCGGCCCTCGTCAACAGCCGCCAGATAGGCGGGAATGTCCTGCTGGATGGGGCAGCTCGTGCGGCACGGCGTGGTAAAGCAGTCGGAAAGCGGGCTCTTGCCGGCGACCTTGCGGTCGGGCAGCGGGCGCAGCGGCTTCTTGTAGAGCGGGTTGGTGAGCGAGTCGGTCTGGATCGCGGTCACGGCGTCGAGAGAGACACCCGCGAACGGCTTGCCGTCCAGGTCGGTAAACTCGCCGGCCATCTGGCTAAAGCGCTCGTAGCCACCGGGCTTGAGCACGTCGGTCGCCAGGGTGACGGGCCAAATGCCGGCGTCATACAGGGCGCGGATGTTGTAGACCGTGGCGCCACCGGAGTAGCTGATGCGCAGTTTGCCATCGAACTGCTCGGTAATGCGGCGGGCAGCCTCAATGGTCAGTGAGAACAGCGAACGGCCGGACATGTACATCTCGGTGGAGGGCAGCTCGTTCCTCGTCACGTCGACGGGGAACGTGTTGGTCAGCTTGACGCCAAACTCCAGGCCGCGCTCGGCGCACAGGGCGATGAGGCGCTCGAACATAGGCACGGCGTCGACCCACTGCAGGTCCTCGCGGAAGTGCGTATCGTCGAAGACGATGTAATCAAAGCCCAGCTCGTTCAGACGCTGGCGGGCAAACTCATAGCCCAGCAGCGTGGGATTGCACTTGATGTAGGTGTTGAGGCCCTTCTCGGTGATCAGATAGGTCGCGATGCGCTCGATCTCCGCCGGCGGGCAGCCATGCAGCGTGGACTCGGTGATGGAGTTGGAGACGCGCGCCGGGATGGACTCGACAAATGCGGCGTCGACATGCTCAAACTTGTCCAGGTTAGCGAGCGCCCATGCGCGGCACTCGTTCCAGGCGTCGGAGCCGCTGGCGTCCTTCATACCCTCGATGTAGGCGTCGACCTTGGGGCTCTTGATGCCCTCCAGGTCATAACCCACGGACATGTTGAAGACAAAACCGTCCGGGCTTCCCAGGCCGTACTCGCGAGCGATGAGGTGGCAGGCGAACCATGCCTTCACGTACTCGGCAAAGGCCTGCGGAACCTCGAGCTCGGTCGACCACTCACAGTTGTAGCACTCGTCCTGCGCCACGATGCAGGGCTTGTTCACACACTTGGAGAGCTCCTCGCCGTCCATAACCTGGACGGTCTTGAGCTCAAAGAAGCGAGAACCGGCCACGTAGGATGCCACGATGTTCTGGGCAAGCTGCGTATTGGGACCGGCGGCCGGGCCAAACGGAGTCTCGATGCGCTCGTCAAAAATGGGAAGCGCGCCCTCCTGGTTGGTCGCGACCATCTTGCGCACGCCAAAGACGGCGCCCTGGGTCTTGTGCTCCTCGATGATCCAGTTCATCAGCTGTGAAAACGGGATCGGCCTCATGATGTCGCTCATAATGAGCTCCTCTCTGTAACGCCCGGCGAGACCGCGCGGCGGGCGCAAATACGGTGTAGCGCTAGCACAGCGCCGGCGACCCCGCGGAGGCCGCCTATGCGCGCGTCGGATGCGGCGAAACATCCGACACGCGTGAATCTACTTGTAATTAGTAGGTGCGATCGTTGAGCGTGCTCCAGAGCTTCTTGGACTCAGCCATGGTCCACGCGTTGATCTTTTCCTCATCGATACCGACGAACTCGCGATCCTTGTACAGGACCTTGCCGTTGATGATGGTGGTGCGGCAGTTTTTGCCCATCATGCCAAAGAGCATGTGACCGTCGATGTTCTCCTCGCTCAGCGGCGTAAAGGGCTTGTAGTCCATAACGATGACGTCGGCAGCGGCGCCGGCCTCAAGCACGCCGAGCTTGCGATCGAAGTACTTGCTGGCCATCTTGGCGTTGTTCTCGAACAGCATGGTCATGGCCTCGCACCAGCCCACGTTGGGCATGGCGGCGTTGTGGCGCTGGATGATCAGGAAGACTTTAAGGCTCTCGAGCATATCGTGGGTGTAGGCGTCGGTGCCCATGCACACGGGGATGCCGCGGCGGAAGAACTCAAGCACGGGGGCGCAGCCCACGGCGTTGCCCATATTGGATTCGGGGTTGTTGACCAGCCAGGTGCCGGACTCCTTGACGATATCCATCTCGGCGGGCGTCACGTGGATGCAGTGGCCGAGCATGGTGTCGGGACCGAGCAGGTTGTGCTGCAGCAGGCGCTCGACGGGGCTGATACCGCCGCGGTTGAGGCGGGAATCCCACACATCGTTCATGCCCTCGCACACGTGGATGTGGAAGCCGGTCAGGCCGTTGTTGGCCTCGGCCATCTTGTCCATGGTCTCGTCCGACAGCGTAAAGGTGGCGTGACCGCCAAACATGGCGGCGATCATGTGGTTGTCGTTATCGCGACGCTCCTTGGCGGCCCACTGAGCAAATTCGGCGTTCTCGGCAATGGCCTGGTCGCATTTTTCCTGGCCGCGGCGATCGGAGACCTCGTAGCACAGGCACGAACGCATGCCCAGCTCCTGAGCGGCGTCCTTAATGGTAAAGAGGCTTCCCGGGATCTCGCAGAAGCTCGCGTGGTGATCGAAGATCGTGGTGACGCCATCGCGGATGGAGTCCAAGATCGTGGCATAGGCGCTGGCCTTGGTGCCGTCGAGCGTCAGGTTGTCGTCGATCTTCCACCACTGCTGCTCAAGATTCTCCAGGAAGTTGGTGGGGTTGCAGCCCTTAATGGCAAGGCCGCGGGCCAGACCCGAGTAGATGTGGGTGTGGCAGTTGATGAGTCCGGGCATGATGAGGTTGCCCCGGGCGTCGACGTACTCGGCATCCGGGTACTTGGCCTTGAGCTCGCACTCGGGGCCCACTTCGACGATCGTATCTCCGTCAATGGCGACCGCACCGTTGGGGATGAACGGGGCCTGAGCGTTGCGGGTAAAGACGGAACCGTTAGCGACCAGAAGCATGGATGCTCCCTTCGACATCAGAGGCGGGGTTTGACACCTCTAACATGGCGGAGTGCGAAGCGCCGGCCTACACCGGAAACGGGCCCTCTCCCGTCAACGCTTCACCAAAGGGACAAACCCTTTGAAGTGCGGCTTGGCGCCGCATGACGTCGGCGGACGAGGCGATGCGTCCGCCGACGAATAGCACCGAATTGGTTACTTCTTGCTCTCGGGCAAGACCAGATCCACGGCAGCGTCCTTGGCGGCATCGATGTGCTGAGCCACGACCGGCGTCTGCGGAAGGATCAGGTTAAGGACAATGGCCATGATGGCGGTGGGGGTTACGGCATTGGAGCCGATGACGGTGGACACCCAGGCGGGCATACCCTCGCCGGCAAGGCAACCGCTGGCCATCCAGATACCCAGGCCAAAGACGACGGAGGTACCGACGATGGTGGTGGTGCGCTGCGTGAGGCCCTCGCGAGTGAACATGCGCACGCCGTTCATGGTGATGGTGCCAAAGACGCCGACGGTCGCGCCGCCGATGACGGGCTGCGGGATAGCGGAAAGGACAGCAGAGAGCTGCGGGAACAGACCGGCGATGGCAAAGACGGCCGCGATGATCACAAAGACCCACTTGTTGACGACCTTGTTGGAGCAGATGATGCCCACGTTCTGGCCAAGGGCGCTGGTGGGAAGACCGCCCAGCAGGCCGCCGACCATAGAGGTGAGACCCTGGGACACGATAGCGCCGGAGAGCTCGCGCTCGGTGGGCATACGGTCGATGGAGCCCAGGCAGGCGGCGGAGACGTCACCGATAACCTGGATGGCAACCATGGGGAACACGACGGCGAGGGTAATGCAGACCTCGGGATCAAACTCGAGCGCATAGGGCATGAGCTTGGGAAGGGCGAAGACCTGAGCGGTGGCAACGCTGGAGAAGTCGATCATGCCAAAGGGAATCGAAACGATCATGCCGACGATCATGCCAAAGAACACGGATCCCAGCTTGAGCGTGCCCTTGCCAAAGTTGGCGAGCGCAAAGACCACGGCGAAGGTGATAAGAGCGACGCACCAGGCCTGCGGAGTGCCCCACAGCGGCGTGCCCATGCCACCGGCCATGTACTTGACGGCCGTGGGATAGAGAGAGACGCCAATGGAGAAGATGACCGTACCGGTCACGACAGGCGGGAACAGCCACTTAATCTTGCTGTAGGCCAGACCAAAGAGGACCGCGACGGCGCCGCCGACGATCTCGCCGCCCAGCAGAGCGCCAAAGCTAAAGCCCGAGGCACCCATGGCCTGGAGGGCCGGGAGGAACGCGAACGAAACGCCCATGACGATGGGCAGGCCGCCGCCGATGCGACGGAAGGGAGCGAAGGCCTGAAGGGCCGTGTCGATTGCCGAAAGAATGAGCGCGACTTGGATGATGTCGGTGCTCTGCTGGCTATTAAAGCCGTAGACGCCAGCCATGATGACAGCCGGGGTGATGATACCGGCAAACGAAGCCAGTACGTGCTGAAGGGCACACGGGATCATTTCCTTAACGGGAGGCATGCCTTCACGAGTGAACAGGGCTTCAGTGCCGTTCGTAACCGTCTCCTGGGTCATTTGACCACCAATCCTCGAAATAGTTGTTTTCGCATCTAACGCTCTATTGTGACGCAGTGCGGGGGTGAGGTTGTGCCTTCGTTGCATATCGTATTAAAGATGATTCTCATTCTCAATAATAATTTTTTGTTATCAGACTATTCTTGAGCTGAGACAATGCATTTCCGCAGGTCAGGAAAGTGTCTAGTCAAAATAACATCTAACTTTTCTTTTGGTCGACCGTTTACCGCCTAATTCCTACCGTTCGTCTGTATTACGCAATGTACCTGCGAATATGCGAGATGAGGGATGGCGTGTTACCATGAGAAAAAATTGTTATGAACATTTCCGATTTCACCCCAAGGAGTTGCCCGTGAACGAGACCGTACGTCGCTTTTTGCCGATGGTCGATTTCCTGGAGCAGATACTCGGTAAGAACAGCGAAATCGTGCTGCACGATTTCTCGGATCCCGACCACGCCATCGTCGATATTCGCAACGGCATCGTGAGCGGCCGCAAGGTCGGCGGTCCCGCCACCGATCTGGCACTCAAGATCATGCACGACGCCAAGTATCGCGACCTGCCGTTTATTACGGGCTATGAGGGGCGCGGCGCCGGTGGCAAGACGTTGGAGTCCGCGACGTTCTTTATCCGCGAGAATGACGAGATCGTCGGTATGCTCTGCGTCAACACCGACCTCTCGACTGTGCGCTCCATCAACGCCATGGCGCAGCAGCTCATGGCGTGCTTCGACGCGGCGCCGACGCGCACGGAGCCCGCCTCAATCGAGGTCGAAAGCCTTTCGGAGTCCACACAGGAGCTCATCGACCGCAGCATTGCCGAGTTGCTGAGCGCGCGCGGGCTGGATGTAGCATCGCTTGGTCAGAGCGACCGCGTGGACGTCATTCGCCACCTCAACGGCAACGGGGTGTTCATGCTCAAGGGTGCCGTGGCCTGCGCCGCCACCGCGCTGGGCATCTCGGAGCCCAGCGTCTACCGCTACCTGCAAAAAGTCCGCAAGGAGGGCTAACCCGCTGATCCCTTGGGGACGGAGGAAAACGGATCATTTTGCCGCATCGCCTGACAAAAGACCCTGCAGTTCACACGCGCTGCAGGGTCTTTTTGCATGTCATGTTTAGTTGTTGCCAACGCCTTAGAGAGCGGCGACGACCTCGATCTCAACCAGACCGCCGGCCGGAAGGGCGGCAACCTGGAAAGCGCTGCGCGCGGGGAACGGAGCCTCGAACTTGGAAGCGTAGATCTCGTTCACGGCAGCGAAGTCGGCGATGTCGGCCAGGTAGACCGTGGTCTTGACGACATCGGCAAAGGTGGCGCCGGCAGCGGTCAGCAGCGCCTCGACGTTAGCAAGGGACTGCTTAGCCTGGGCCTCGACGCCCTCGGGCATCTTGCCGGTTGCGGGGTCGATGCCCAGCTGGCCGGACAGGAACACCATGTTGCCGGTCTGGATGCCGGGGGAATACGGGCCGATGGCTGCGGGTGCGTTATCGGAAGACACGACGGTCTTGCTCATGTTTTTCTCCTTACGATCAGATAGAGAGCGTGAGCGCGGCGTTCACACCGGGAGGCACAATTCGGTCTGAACACCGCGCTTGATTTGGGATAGTACTCAAGGTTTCCGCGCGATGCAAGATTATTATCACGTTACGAGAATATTTTATCGCCCAACGGTTCCCCCAGACCGCTGAACGGTTCTTATGTGGAGCGGCCAGCCCAAGCTGCTGAAGACTTTATCCCGCTTAGAGCACGGGCATCACCCGCCGCAACAGCACCACTATACTTTTGAGTATCTGAGCATTTTGAAAGGCAGGATATGACCGCAAACGCCAGTCGAACCACCAACCGCAGACCCGAGCTTTTAGCGCCCGCCGGAGGGCCAGAGCCCTTTGCCGCCGCACTCGCCGCCGGGGCAGACGCCATCTACTGCGGCATGGGCAGCTTCAATGCCCGTCGCAAGGCCACCAACTTTACTGACGAGGCCTTTGAGCAAGCCTGCCGAGCCGCACATCTAGCCGGGTCGCGCGTCTACGTCACGGTCAACATCGTCATCAAGCAGTCCGAGATGGGCGATGCGCTGCAGCTCATCCATCGCTGCTCCACGCTGGGCGCCGACGCCTTTATCATCCAGGACTGGGGCCTGTTCTTTGAGGTCAAGCGCACGATGCCCGGCATCGAGACGCACATCTCGACCCAAGCAAACATCCACGACGACCGCGGAACCCTTTGGTGCCGCGAGCAGGGCGCCGACCGCGTGACCCTCTCGCGCGAGCTTTCCATCGACGAGATTGCCGCCATTCACGATGCCGCGCCCGATGTGGACCTTGAGGTCTTCAGCCATGGCGCCATCTGCTTTTGCTACTCGGGCCTATGCCTGCTTTCGAGCTTTGCCATGGCGGGCCGCTCGGCCAACCGTGGCATGTGCGCCCAGCCCTGCCGCCTGCCCTACGAGCTGATTGACGAGAACGGTCGCACGCTCTCCCCCGCCGGCCGCGAGCGTGCACTATGCCCGCGTGACACCAACACCTCACAGCTTGTTCGCCGTCTGTACGACGCCGGCGCCGCGTCGCTCAAGCTCGAGGGCCGCATGAAGGCGCCCGATTACGTGTACTCCATCGTTGATGTGTATCGTCACGAAATTGACGACATGCTGGCCGATGTTTCGACCTCCAAGGATGAGGATGCAGCCCGACAGCGCCAGCTCAAGCGCTGCTTTAATCGCGACTTCACGCACGCCTACCAGAATGGCACCTCGGGCGACGAGATGATGAGCTACGAGCGCTCCAACAACCGCGGCCAGATTGTGGGCACGGTGCTGGGCCTGTCTCTTATACAC
>CABRHR010000014.1 GCA_902470835.1 uncultured Collinsella sp. | reverse complement strand
GAGATAGCGTAGCGTCTCGTGGGCTCGGAGATGTGTATAAGAGACAGACCCTCGCTGCTTCGACCGCCGGCCCCGCTGTGCTGTCCCCGGTGCTCGCCTCGCTGCTCATCCCGAGCCTGGGCATCTTTGGCGCCCTCAAGGCACTCGGCGTCATCTTCTTTGTGACGATCGCCGCCTCCGCCCTGTTCCTGAAGGCCCCCGAGGCCGGCTGGCTGCCCGAGGGCTTCGAGGCCCCCAAGGGCGGCGCGCATGCCGGCACCTTCGGCGACCTCACCCCGGGCGAGATGGTCAAGACCCCGCGCTTCTGGGTCCTCATTATCACCTTCGCCTTTGCCGCCACCGCCGGCACCCTGCTCGTCGGCAAGGTTGCCTCCATCGCCGCCGTCCAGCTCTTCGCCGACCCCACGAGCGCCGCAGCCGTCGCCCTCGGCGGTGTGGTCGTCTCCGTCAACACCTGCGCCAACCTGGTCGGCCGTCTGTCCTTTGGTCAGATCATCGACAAGCTCGGTGCCTACAAGTCGCTGCTCATCAGCCTTGTCGTCACCATCGTCGCGCTCGTCATCATGTCGATGAGCTTTACACAGAGCATGTTCTTCGTGGCGCTCGCCCTGCTCGGCTTTAGCTTTGGCGCCCTGCTCGTCATCTACCCGCCGCTCACCGGTGGCGCCTTCGGCACCAGCAACATCGGCGTCAACTACGGCATCATGTTCCTGGGCTACGCCGCTTCCACCTGGATCAGCCAGCCTATCACCGCCGTGCTGTATCACGCCGAGGCCGGCAGCGCCGCCTACCAGCAGTCCTTCTACGGCGCCATCGTGATCGCCGCCATCGCCGTCGTGCTCACCGTCTACATGATGGTCTCCGACAGCAAGAAGAAGTCCGCCTAGTTTTACCGATGCGACGAAGGGACAGCCCCTTTGTCGCATTCCACCGGTCACCAGTATTAAGGAGTCGAAATGTCTGAGCTCAACCCCGTCCGCATTGCCGTTATCGGCGCCGGCGCCATGGGCCGCAACCACATCCGCTTTGTCACCGAGGAGCCCGAGGCCGAGCTCGTCGCCATCGCCGACGCCTTTGAGGGCGCCCGCGCCACGGCCGAGGCCGCCGGCGTGCCGTTTTACACCGATCCCGCCCAGATGATGGACGAGGTCAAGCCCGAGGCCGTCATTATCGCCACCCCCAACGACCTGCACCTGGGCGTTGCTCGCGAGGCTGTGAAGCGCAACATCGTGCCGCTGGTCGAAAAGCCGATCTCCAACGATCTCGAGGATGCCCAGGCCTTCGCCGCCGAGGCCGAGACCGCCGGCGTGCCCGTGCTCGTGGGTCAGCACCGTCGCCACAACCCCTTCGTCAACAAGGCCAAGGAAATCATCGAGTCCGGCGAGCTGGGCAAGCTCACCGTGTCGAGCTTCCACTACATGATCTATAAGAATGACGAGTATTTCGATGTCGAGTGGCGCCGCAAGAAGGGTGCCGGCCCGATCCTGGTCAACCTGGTGCACGACGTCGACCTGCTCCGCTACCTGCTGGGCGAGCCCGTTGCCGTCCAGGGTATGCAGTCCAGCGCCGCCCGCGGTTTTGAGACCGAGGACTCCGCCGTGGTCAACGTCCGTTTTGCCGACGGCGCGCTCGCGAGCATGACCATCTCTGACGCCACCGCCAGCCCCTGGAACTGGGAGGCGACCGCTCGCGAGGATCCGCAGTACCGTCCCTTCGACGCCGACGCCTACTTTATCGGCGGCACTAAGGGCGCCCTGTCGCTGCCCCGCCTGCACCAGTTCTCCTACGACGGCGCCTCCAACTGGCACAAGCCGCTGCAGATGGAGATCCCGGCCGTGGACCCGGCGCTGCCGCACAAGATGCAGCTCAAGCACTTTGTGAAGGTCGTCCGCCGCGAGGTCGAGCCCGTCGTGACCCCCGCCGATAACGTCAAGACGCTCACGCTTCTCAACGCCGTCAAGGAGGCCGCCGAGACCGGCAACCTCGTCGAGCTTTAAAGTTTTAGGGCGGGCCGCGGCAAACTCCTATGCCGAACCCCTCGGCCCGCCACAAATAAGCCCCTCTTCTTCGCCCCGCAAGCAGCCTCCTGCCCGCGGGGCTTTTTAGCTACTTTACTGCCACATCTGCCCGATGATTTTTCTGGGACACCGGCTATCTTGCGCCCCAACTTAATCCGTTCGCCACGAAATGGGCCCATCTACTACGTTTAACCGGTCACCCCCAACCACACCGAGAATCGCAAAATTAAAACCGCAGGTAGACGGCTTGCCGATTTTCGAAAAACCAGCGTATGGTCGCCCCCTGCGGGTCAAACGTAGTAGATAGGCCGTTTTCGTGGCGCGGCCTCAAAACAGTCTTTTGGGACGGGTGGTATCCTTGGTAGCCCTGTGCTGCAAACGCACCTTAAACGCAAGGAGTTCCATGGATCTTATCGCCCAGCTCGCCCGCGAGCTCAACCTTAAGGCCGCCAATGTCGAGGCGGCCGTCAAGCTCATCGACGAGGGCAACACCATCCCCTTTATCTCGCGCTACCGCAAGGAAGCCACGGGCGGCATGGACGACGTCGCCCTACGCGCGCTCGATGAGCGCCTGTCCTACCTGCGCAATCTTGAGCAGCGCAAGGAGGACGTCATCCTGCTCATCGATGCCCAGGGCAAACTCACGCCCGAGCTCGAGCAGCAGATTCGCGAGGCCACGCAGCTCCAGCGCGTCGAGGACCTCTACAAGCCCTACCGCAAAAAGCGCATGACCCGCGCGCAGAAGGCTCGCGAGGCCGGCCTGGAGCCGCTCGCCAACATGATCATCATGCAGGCCTCCGCCAAGGGCAGCGCGCTCGACGCCGCCGCGGCCTACGTCAACGAGGACGCCGGCTTCAACACGCCCGAAAAGGCGCTCGCCGGGGCGGCGGACATCGTGGCCGAGACGGTGGCCGAGGACCCCGAGAACGTCGCCGACCTGCGCGCCTTTACGCAAAACACCGCCGATATCGTCGTCGAGGCCACCGACCCCGCCGAGAAGACCCCCTACGAGCCCTACTACAACTTTGACGAGCCGCTGCGCCGTATACCCAACCACCGCGTGCTGGCTATCGACCGCGGCGAGCGCGAGGGCAAGCTCCGCGTGCGCGTGAACGTCGACGGCGCCGCCGCCACGACACGCCTCGGCAGCCGTTGGCCCCGACGCCAGGGCGTATTCGCGCCCGTCTTCGATGCCGCCATCGCCGACGGCTACAAGCGCCTCATGGCCCCCTCGCTGGAGCGCGAGGCCCGCGCCAAACTCACCGTTCGCGCCCAGACCGAGGCCATCAACGTCTTTGCCAAGAATCTCGAGGGCCTGCTCTCGGCACGCCCCGTGCGCGGCGCCCGCGTGCTCGCGCTCGATCCGGGCTACCGCACCGGCTGCAAGGTCGCCGTCATGGACGAGACCGGCAAGCTGCTCGACCACGGCGTGGTCTACCCCACCAAGCCGCGCCACGACGTCGCCGGCACCAAGCGCGAGCTCGCTCGCCTCGTCAAGAAAGACGGCGTCAACACCATCGTCATCGGCAACGGCACCGCCAGCCGCGAGACCGAGGAAGTCGTCTCGGAGTTCATTGCCGAGCAGGCACCCGGCCTCCGCTACACCATCGTCAACGAGGCCGGTGCATCGGTGTACTCGGCCTCCGAGCTCGCGAGCCAGGAGTACCCCGACCTGGACGTCACCGTGCGCGGCGCCATGAGCCTGGGTCGCCGCCTGCAAGATCCGCTGGCAGAGCTCTTCAAGATTCCGCCCCAGTCCATTGGCGTGGGTCAGTACCAGCACGACCTTGATCAGGCCGAGCTCTCACGCACCCTGGGCCACGTGGTGGAGGACGTCGTCAACCGCGTAGGCGTCGATGTGAACACCGCGAGCGCGAGCCTGCTGGGATACGTGTCGGGCATTACGCCGAGCGTGGCCAAGAACATCGTGGCCTACCGCGAGGAAAACGGCGCCTTTACCGATCGCCGCCAGCTCAAAAAGGTTCCCAAGCTGGGACCCAAGGCATATCTCAACGCGGCGGGCTTTTTGCGCATCAGCGGCGGCAAGAACCCGCTCGACGCGACGAGCGTCCACCCCGAGAGCTACGAGGTGGCAACGGCCGTCTTGGACCGCGCCGGTGTGGCAGCCAGCGAGCTCAGCCGCGGCGGCGTGCCCGACATCGAGCGCCGCCTGGGCAGCATCTCGGCACTGGCAAGCGACCTGGAATGCGGCACCCTAACGCTTATCGACATCGTCAACGAGCTCAAGAAGCCCGGCCGCGACCCACGCGACGACGCGCCCGAGGTGGTCTTTAGCCGCTCGGCGCTTTCCATCGACGACCTGAAGCCCGGCATGGAGCTCAAGGGCACGGTGCGCAATGTCGTCGACTTTGGCGCCTTCGTCGACGTGGGCGTACATCAAGACGGCCTCGTACACATCTCCAAGCTGGCCAGCCGCTTCGTCAAGCACCCCAGCGACGTGGTGCGCGTCGGCGACACGGTGAAGGTGTGGGTAGAAAAGGTCGATCGCGACCGCAAGAAGATCTCCCTCACCATGGTGCAGGGGAAGTAACGCGCCAAAGCGGACGTCCCCCTCTTCGCGACGTGCAAAATCGCGAGTATTCTGCAATTTCCGCCTCTCCAACTGTCCCGCAGAGCCCCGCAGAGGTCATAAACTCAAAAACAGCCCCCGTTTTAGCGTCTTGAGAGCCAAAACGGGGGCTGTTCTGTGCTTCAGCCAACTGGTAAAAGCCTTTACTTTGCAGAATACTCTCGATTTTGCACGTCGCTACAGGGGGTACCCTTGCTTACGGCAGAATATGAAAGCCGAGCGAGGCGATATCCTTGGCAAAACCGCGGACGGTGTCGAGCGAGACCTCGTACGGGTCGCGACCGATGTTCTTGCGCTTGGCCAGGATGTTGTTGGGCACCGTGATGATCTGGCAGCCGCAAGCTTCGGCCTGGTAAATGTTGATGAGCTCGCGCGTGGACGCCCACAGGACCTCGCAGTTGGGCTTGGCGGCCGCCTTCTTAACCGACTCCGTCATAAACGGAATGGGATCGACGCCGGTATCGGCAATACGGCCGGCAAACAGCGAGATGATGGACGGGGTCTCGGCGTCAACGGCCTCGACCATCTCGTCGACCTGCTCGGGCGTGAAGATGGTGGTGACGTTGACCTTGATGCCGTCGACGGAGAGTTTATGCACCAGCTCGGCGGTGGACTCGCCCTTGGTGGTCACACAGGGAATCTTGACGTAGACGTTGTCGGCCCAGGTAGCGATCTCGCGAGCCTCGACCTCCATGGTCTCGACGTCGTCGGCAAACACCTCAAAGGACACGGACACATCGGTGATGTGCGCCAGAACCTCCTTGGCAAACGCGCGGTAATCCGTCACGCCGCCCTTCTTCATAAGGGAGGGGTTGGTCGTGAAGCCCTGAACGTTACCGTTCTCGTACATGTCGAGCATGCCCTCGAGATTTGCACCGTCAGCGAACACCTTGATTGCCATCTGCCTGATTCCTTTCGTTTGCACAAGGCCATTGAGCTGGTAAACAGTTTACCTACGTTTATCAAGGCGTGAACTGCGGATTTTTACCTTGTCGGTGAACGGTATAAACACTTTAGCGTTTTGAGCACGTCCCTCCAGCGGCAAAACGATTTTGCAGAGCGGGCCAGGCCGAGCCGCCCGACGCGGGCGAACGGTAGCTGGATGGCCCACTTAAATCAAACCGAAATGCTTCATAGCGGTGACAGTGCCGTCGTGCTCGACGTCGTCGGTCACGTAGTCGGCGACGGCCTTGACCTCGGGCATGGCGTTACCCATGGCAACAGCCGTCTCCACGGCGGCGAGCATACCCAGGTCGTTACCCGAATCGCCAAAGCCAAAGGTGCGCGCATTGCCCGCGCGACCCAGGTATTTCAGCGCGCGGGTTACGCCCACGCCCTTGTTGATGCCCTTGGGGGTCAGCTCGCGATTCTTACCGCCGGTGTTGCATAGCTCAAAGTTTCGATCGATAAAACTGTCGTCATTGGCAATGCGCGCCAGATCCTGCGCAAACAAGCACACCTTGCCCACGCGCAGACGGCCCTCAATGCGCATCTGATCGGCATCGTGCACCACCACGGCGCCAGACAAATACGACTGCTCAACGCCCGCAGGCTCCAACGCAAAAGTCGTGACATTGGTCTCGAACATAGCCTCGGCGCCGGCAGCCGCCATGCGACGCGCGAGCTCCCCGACTACGCCCTCGTCAATGCAATCTTCGTGCACCACATGACCCTTGATCTCGAGCGTGGCCCCACCCATGGCGACGATGCCTGCAGGGTCCAGTGCGCGCAGACCGTCGGCGATGAGCCACAAAGGGCGACCCGTGCAGATAAACGCCTTGTGGCCCGCATCGCGCAGCTTATGAAACGAATCAATCACCGCGCGCGAAGGGCGAATTGCCGTGAGGTCCTTGTCGGTCAGGTTATCGGGATCGAACGACGTCAGCGTGCCATCCACGTCAAAAAACAGTACAGCGGAATCGGGGCACGCATCGATCATATGGGTTCCTTTCGAGGACAAGAGCAAACAAGGTATCCATCATATAATGAAGCGACGCAACCAGAGAGGTCACCCATGGAATTTTACGCAAGCTGCCCCGAGGGCTTTGAGTCCGCACTCGCCGACGAGCTTAAACGGCTCGGGCTTTCGCATGTCCGCCGCCTCAAGGGCCGCGCCACGTTTGAAGGCGAGCTCGAAGAGGGCTATCGCGCGTGCCTGTGGTCGCGCCTGGCCAGCCGCGTGTTTGTGGTGCTTGCGCGCTTTGAGGCGCAGGATGCCGACGAGCTGTACGACAGCGTGTACGACATTGCCTGGGAAAGCATTGTCCGCCCCGGCGCCACCATTGCCATCACCGCTCGTGGCGTAACCGAGCAGCTGCGCAACACGCGTTTCTCGGCCCTGCGCGCCAAGGACGCCCTGTGCGACCGTCTGGCCGAGACCACGGGCCGCCGCGCCGACGTCGACGCCGCCGACCCCGACGTGCACCTGTTGCTTTCGTTGCGCCAGCGCCGCGCGAGCATGAGCCTGGACCTTTCGGGCGATCCGCTGTTTAAGCGCCTGCCGCCCGCCGCAACCCGTGCCGGCGAGGGCACGCACGTGCTGCGCCCCGACTACGCCGCCCTGGTACTTTCGCAGGTCGGCTGGACTGCACTGTGCGAGCGCGAGCTGACGGCCGATGATTACGAAAACGAGGCCCTGCCCACGCTGATCGACGCTTCGTGCGCCGGCGGCGGCCTGCTGCTGGAGGCCGCGAGCATCCTGACCGACCGCGCCCCGGGCGCCGCTCGCGAACGCTGGGGCTTTGAGGGCTGGCAGCTGCACGATACCGCCCTGTGGGAGCAGCTAGTTGCCGAAGCGCGCGAGCGCGAGGCCGCAGCCCGCGAGCGTCAGGCGCGCATCGTGGCCGTAGACGTTGACCCCGCCGCCCGCAAGACCGCCGAGCGCATGGTCAAGTGCGCCGGCTACAAGCGCTTTGTCGATTTTTGCGCCGCTAAGCCTGCCACCGTGCTGGACCATGCGCGCGCCGTCGCCGGCGCCGCCATCGTCGCGGATACCACCGAGACCCCGCTTTCGCTCATGCACGACGCCATGACGCTCGTGGGCGAGCTGCGCCGCGCGCCCGAGCTCGCTTCGGCACCGGTCGCCGCGCTCACCCGCGACGGATTGCTGGCCCGCGCGCTCCACGCCGAGCCCGAGCGTTCGATCGCCATCATGCCCAACAACGAGGAGGCAACCGTCGAAGTCTGGCCCTCGCTCGACCACGCCGCCGCAGCGTTTGAGGCTGCGACCAGCGCAAACACCGAGGAGCAGACCGCGGACGCCGAAGACGAAGCCGCCGACACCCTCATGCCCGAACCTGCCGCCACGCTCGACCTGGGCGACGGCAAGCCGCTGCCCGTGCTCATCCCCGAGTCCGAGCAGTTCGCCAACCGCCTGCGCAAGAACGCCCGCCTGCGTCGCAAGTGGGCAAAGCGCGAGGGCGTGAGCTGCTACCGCGTCTACGATGCCGACCTGCCCGACTACTCCGCCGCCATCGACCTGTACGAGGGCTGCCCGCAGACGCCGGGCCGCTGGCTCGTCATCGCCGAATACGCCGCACCCAAGACCATCGATCCCGCGCTAGCCCAGGCCCGCATGCTCGACATCTTGGCCATCGCGCCGCGTATCCTTGATGTTCCGGCCGAGCACGTGCACGCCAAGGCCCGCATGCGTTCGCGCGGCGGCTCGCAGTACGGCAAACAGGGCGCCGGCAAGGGTGGCTCGGGCGAGCGCGCCAACATCGCGCGCCGTCGTCTGCCGCTCATCGAAGAGGGCGGACTCACCTTTGCCGTCAACTTTGACGATTATCTGGATGTGGGAATCTTCCTGGACCACCGCGTCACCCGCAACCTGGTGCGCGAGCACGCCAAACAGGCGCGCCGCTTCCTCAACCTGTTCGCCTACACCGGTACCGCCACCTGCTATGCGGCCGACGGTGGCGTCGAGGAGACGGTGACGGTCGACCTCTCCAACACCTACCTGGACTGGGCCGAGCGTAACATGCGTCAGAACGGCTTTGTTGGTCCTCAGCATCACTTTGTACGCGACGACGTGCTCGCCTGGATTCGCGACCAGCGCCAGACGCGCAACCGCTGGGACCTGATCTTTGTCGACCCGCCCACGTTTTCGAACTCGTCCAAGATGGGCCGCCGCACCTGGGATGTCCAGCGCGACCATGTTGAGCTTTTAGCCGGCGTATCTCGCCTACTCGCACAGGGCGGACATGCCATTTTTAGCTGCAACCTGCGCAGCTTCCGCCCCGAGACGCGCAAGCTCGCACGCGCGGGCGTGGTGCTGGAGGACATTACGGCACAGACCATCCCCGAGGACTTCGCGCGCAACCAAAAGGTACATCACTGCTATATCGTGCGCCGCCTGCCCATCGAGGACGCCATGGCCGAGGTAGGCTTTAGCGCCGAGGAGATTGCCGAGCGAACCGAGGAGCTGCGCAACCCCGAGGCCCGCAAACCCCGTGCGGCAGTGCCCGCGCACGCGCAGACCGGCAACGGCAAGTCCAACTTTGCCGGCAAACCTTCCCCTGCCGGCAAGTCCAAATAGAAGAAGTTCTACGCCAGCAAGCCCAAAGGCAAATAACAAAGTTGCGGTGGAATACGGACTGTTTTGCCTGGAATTAGGCAAATTTAGACCGTATTTCACCGCAACTCATAGTGGAATGGCGGACGCCGTCCTACCCTTGGGTGACCAGGCGATAGCCGATACCCACGTGCGTTTGGATATAGCGCGGATGCGCGGGGTCGGATTCAATCTTTTTGCGCAGCGTGCCCATAAAGACGCGCAGGCTCGCCAGGTCGCTCTTGGTCGCCGTGCCCCAAATCTCGTGCAGGATAAACTGGTGCGTGAGCACCTTATCGGCATTGTGTGCCAGCAGGCACAGCAGCTTGTACTCAATCGGCGTCAGGTGCAGCTCCTCGCCATCCATCGTCGCGATGCCGGCATCAAAATCGATGTGCAGCTCGCCGGTATCGAACGAGCCCTCGGAGACAACGCCGCCCGTTTGCGCATACGAAAGGCGCCTGAGCGTCGTGCGAATGCGCGCGAGCAGCTCCTCGACCGAAAACGGCTTGGTCAGATAGTCGTCGGCACCGGCATCGAGCGCGCGGATTTTGTCCGCATCCTCGCTGCGCGCCGAGACCACGATAATCGGCATGCCCGACCATGCGCGCACCGACTCCACCACCTTGACGCCGTCCATATCGGGCAGGCCCAGATCGAGCAGCACAATGCTCGGCGTCTGCGACGAGGCGGCGGCGATAGCGGCATGGGCGGTCTCCACAGCCATATGGCGCAAGCCGTGCGCCTCGAGCGCGGCAACAATAAGATTGCGGACGGCAGGGTCGTCCTCAACGACCAAGATGAGCGGTTTTACGGCAGAGTTCGGCACAGCGCTACTCCTTATCAAACGAAACGTCGGCGGCAGGAAGCTCAATCGTAAAGACCGAACCGTGCGGGTCCGCCGCGGCAACCTCTATGCTACCGCCATGCGCCAACGCAATGGAACGGCAGAGCGAAAGACCCAGGCCAACGCTGCGGTGGCTGTCGGCCAGACCATGGTTGGCGGTATAGAACGACTCGAAGATCCGTTCGCGATCCTCGGGTGCGATGCCCGGACCATCATCGGCCACCGAGCACGCCACGCGTCCATCGTCGACGCTAATCGAAATCATGATATGCGAGCCTGCGGGCGTATAGGTGATGGCGTTGTTCACCAGATTGACCACCAGCTGCACCATCAGGCGCGCATCGACGTTGACGAGCGCCGGCTCATCGCACGCCACCACCTTAAGGTCGTGCTCGCGCACGGCCGGACTTACGTGGCGCAGCGCCTCCTCGACGATATCGTCCATGAGCTCGAGCGTAGTCGACAGATGCATACCGTCGCCCTCGAGCTTGGTGATGGCAAGTAGGTTCTCGACGGTAGCGTTGAGCCATTGCGCATCCGAGCGAATGGACAGGAGCAGGCCGCGGCGCGTTTGGGCGTCGAGCACGGCGGTGCCGGTCGAGCCCTGGTCGAGCAGCACGTCGGCATTACCCGAAATACTGGTAAGCGGCGTGCGCAGATCGTGCGAGATTGAGCGCAGCAGGTTGGCGCGCAACTGTTCGTTTTTGGCGAGCACCGCCGCCTCCTCGCGGGCCTCCATGGCGCGGGCGCGGTCGAGTGCCAGCTCGCCTTCGCTCACGATAGCATCGGCAAGCGTCCGCTCCTCATGCGTCAGCACGTCGGGCTCGGCAACGATAGCCAGCACGCCCACCACCGAGGCGGGGTCGCCCGAGCGCACGAAGCCGTCGCCCGTGCGAACCGTCAGGTAGATGCCATAAAACGCCGAGCCGCCAAACGTGGCGTCGAGCGGCGTTCCCACATAGGCGGACGCCGAGAGCCGCGGCGGCATCTGCGGCGCCAGCTCGTGCACCGGCGCGGCATCGCCCACGGCCGTGTACGTCGCACGCGGCAGCAGGTCATCGCCCTCGGCGTCAGCGCTGTACCACACGACCGGACAGCCCGAAAGACGCGCCAGCTGCGTTGACATAGCATGGACAATCTGCTGCTGATCGGCGCACCGCTGCAGCATGCGGTTGGTCTCGAGCACCATATGCGTGCGGCGGTCGCTGGCGGCAGCCTGTGCCAAGGCGCGGCGCAGGGCCAACGCAATCGAGCTCGACACAAGCGAGACCACAAACATGATGAAGAACATGCCGGGATAGCCGCGGTCGATAAGCGACAGCGAGTAGCGCGGGTCGACAAACAAGAAGTTGTAGAGCGCCACGGCGGCAGCCGAGCTCAGCAAGCAATACAGGCGACTCCAGGTAAAGAATGCGCACAGCTGAACGGCGAACACATAGACGATCATGATGCTCGGCGCGAGACCCGGATGGTCGAGCAACGCGCCCACAATCGTCGCCGCGACCAGCAGCCCCACCGATACGCAGGCGTCATACAGAGGAGTGCGGCGCGTCAGCGTTGTGCGCCGCCACCAAAAGCTATCGGCAATATCACCATCCGTGCGGACGTCCATCAGCGCCCCGCCCCTCTCTCAAAAACAAAAACCACCACAAAGGGACAGGCACCTTTGTGGTGGTTTCCCTTGTGGTGGTTCCAAGTGTATAGCCTTTGCAGCCGGCGGTCGCTAGACAAACAGCACGTGCGCGAGCAGGGCACACACGCACACCGCTCCAAATACCAGTGCCACGATCGAGATCACGCGGTCGGCCATATCCATGTTGGCGCGGTTCGTCAAAAACCGATCTTCGGCGGCGTCGACACGCGCCTCACGTACCAGCTCGGCAACCACCTCGCGGCCATCAAGCATCCTTGTATCCATGTTTACCTCCCCGGCCTCAATCTTGTCCATCGAAAACCAACTCCGTGCAACCCGTCGGCGCCTACGGCCGCTCGTTGGGAGCCAGGCGCTGCATCTTATTCACAGCCTTGAACTTGGTGAACAGCGGCACGTACTCAAAGCTCACGTTGGAGTTCTCCAGGCCGTACCAGCGTGCAGGCGTGCCGGCGGCACGGCGGATGATGTACTTGAGCGTGATGGCCGTACGCTCGCTCGGCTCCACATCGCTTTCGGGCGCCAGAAGCTTACGGATCAGGACGAACTTGAACGTGCCGATGTTACCCGGATCCTTGTAGACCGAGTAGTCATGCGTCTGCGGCGGCAGCTCGCCGGTGGCAGCCAGGTCCTGAACAACCTGACGCAGGTAGGCATTGACGCGCTGGTTGATCTTGTAGCCCAGGTACAGATGCACGCGGAACACGTAGTCGGTGCCGAACGTCTCGACCGAATAGGCAAAGGTGTGCGGTTCGTCCATAGTCTCGACATTCACAAACCACCAGGCGCGGGCGCGCTTGGGATGCTTGTCCAGAATCGAGTAGACGATATCGCGGTCGATGTAGTCGGTATGGGTGTCCTTGGTCAGGTACACGACGTTGTCGCTCATGCGCTCGTAACGGTCGTCGTCGCGCAGGCGCTTGAGCTGCGGCAGGTAACTGCGCAGCGGCAGCAGCGTAAACTGGCGCTGCTCGACCGCCGTGCCGTTGTACCAGCACACCATAATGCCCATGATGAGTGCAGCCATGAGGATGGTGAAATAGCCGCCGTGGAAGAACTTGGTGAGCGAACTCACGAAGAAGAAGCCCTCGAGCATAAGGAAGAACGCAACGAAGATATACGGGGCGACCTTAAGGCCGCGATCGACATGCAAGTAGAAGAAGAGCAGCAGCGTCGTGCACATCATGGTCAGGGTGATCGCCAAGCCGTAAGCGGCCTCCATGTGCGCCGAGCTCTGGAACAGCAGCACCACGATGACGCAGCCCACAAGCATGACGTTGTTGACCATGGGAATATAGAGCTGGCCCTTGGTCTCGGCAGGATAGAAGACCTGCATGTGCGGCATGAGGTCCAGGCGACTGGCCTCGGACACCAGCGAGAATGCGCCGGTGATGAGCGCCTGCGAGGCAATGATGGCCGCGACGGTGGAAAGGCCGACGGCAAAGGGACGCAGACCCGGGGCGAGCATCTGGTAGAAGGGGTTGAGGTCGGCGATACCCATGAGCTCCGGGTTGCCGGCGTTGTTGATAAGCCAAGCGCCCTGGCCCATATAGGACAGCAGCAAGCAGCACTTGACGAACGGCCAGGTGGCGTAAATGTTGCCGCGGCCCACATGGCCCATGTCGGAGTAGAGCGCCTCGGCACCGGTGGTGGCGAGGAAGCAGCTGCCCAGAATCATGATGCCTGCATGGTTGTTGGGGCTCAGCAGAAAGCCGATGCCGCGCAGCGGGTTGAGGCACAGCAGCACCGCGGGGTACTGGAAGACAAAGAACAGACCCGTACCGCCCAGGAACAGAAACCACAGCGTCATGATGGGGCCAAAGGCACGGCCGATCTTGGCCGTACCGATACGCTGCACCAAGAAGAGCACAATGATGATGGCAAGCGTGATAGCCACGACGCGGCCCTGATCGTCGCCCAACACAGCATGGACTGCCGGGATGGTGCGCAGACCCTCGATGGCCGTGGTGACGGTAACGGCAGGCGTCAGGATGCCGTCGGCAAGCAGCGCGGCGCCGCCCAGCATGGCGGGGATGATGAGCCACTTGCCGCAACGCTTGACCAGGCTGTACAGGGCAAAGATACCGCCCTCGCCGTGGTTGTCGGCGCGCAGCGAGATCAGCACGTACTTGACGGTCGTCAGCAGCGTGACCGTCCACACGACAAGGGAGAGCGCGCCGAGCACGAACTCCTGCGTGACGCTTCCGATGCCGCCGTTGCCGGCAACGAGCGCCTTGGTTACATACATGGGGCTGGTGCCGATATCGCCATACACCACGCCCAGCGTGACGAGCATCGCCGAGATGCTCACAGGAATCGCAGCGTGCGAGGCTGCCTCCTTGGCCTTTTGTTCCATAAGCCGGTTTCCTCCCAACTTTAATGTTCGAAGGGATTATAGGCAATCGGCCTGCGCTTGCACGGCACCGTTTTCCCAGCTAGATAAACATTTATACGGCCTTTAGGCCACCGCGGCGATATGGAATGTGACAAAGGGACTGTCCCTTTGTCACATTGGCTACCTGCCGAGCCAGTTTTTGAACCACCACTCCATGGAACGGCTCATCTCGGCCATAAAGGGGCTCGTGTGCTTGCGGGTGTAGATATCCACCACGCGCTCGCCCACCTCACGGGCATGCGGGCGAAACATCGCATCCATCTCGGCCACCTGCGCATCCATAGTCACGTCGTCCGCACGGCAGTAGCGCTCCTCGTGCACCAGGTTCACCACGGGATGTGCAATGGCCGGGCGCTCCTTACGGGGCGTGCCGATGATGAGCATCGATAGCGGCATGGTATAGGGCGGCAGATCGAGCAGCTCGGCAACTTCCTCGGCATTCTCGACGATGTCGCCGATATAGCAGCTCCCCAGCCCCAGGGCCTCGGCGGCAACCACGGCGTTTTGCGCGGCGATCACGGCATCCTGAGCCGCGATGGCAAAGTCGCCCAGACCCGGCGCGCGGCGGGGCGCCTTGCCCGTGCGCTCGACAAACTCGGGCTCAAAGCAGCCCACGTGCTCAAACAGATCGATCCACTTGGCATAATCGACCACAAATATAAGTGCCCAGGGAGCCTTGGCGATCATAGGCTGGTGGTCGCACAGGTCGGCCAGACGGTCCAGCGTAGCCTGCTCGCGAATGCTCACGACGGAATACATCATCATGGCGCCCGCTGACGGCGCGCGACTCGCCGCATGCAGAATCGCCGCACGCTGCTCGTCGGTCACCGCTACGGGACGGTCGTTGTCATCGTGTGCAAAAGCGCGCGTAGAGGAACGGTGCTCCAACGTGTCCAGCACCGCATTGCCCGTGGTCTCGACCGGATAGCCGCACGTATCCACAGCCTTGGTGCAAACCTGCTCGCTCATCGCCTCATCCTCGCTAATTCTTTAAGAAGCCTTTACGTTTCCGTGTAATTCCCGTCCATTATCGCGCAGGTCGCCACTCCATTGCGCCACACCGCCACACGTGCGCGTTAATATGGCTGGTTGTTGTGCGCAGCCACCAGTTGCAGCGCATATCTTGGTAACAATCGGGTAAACCCCCGCTTTCGTAGGTTTTAGTTTGTGAGGAGTCTCAGCATGTTCGCTGCCGCCATCTCGCTCGTCGGTCTTGCGGCGACCGTCTACCTTGTCTTGCGCGAGGCCAAGGCCGTTCGCGCCCAGTCGGGCACCGTTGCCAAAAGCGCTCTTGGGTGGAGCGTCGCCTTCGGCCTGTTCCAGCTCTTTTTGACCATTTGGGGCGCCATTGGCCTCGTCGCCCAAAACGAGCCGCTCGCCTTTGTGATGCTCATCCTGACCAACGCCATCCTCACCGGCTGCGCTTGGGCCAGCATCGCCCGCGACCGCATCGCCCCGCGCGTCTTTGCGTTCGCCTCGGCCGACGCCCCCGCCCCCACCGGCAAGCTCGCCCGCCTGCGCGGCGCCTTTGTGGGCAAACCACTCGTCGCCGCCGTCCTGTGCCTGCTGCTCGCCGGCGTCTTTGCGCTGCTGGGCATGGAGGTCTCGTCCAACCACGACTTTACCTGGGTCTACCCCCTGTGCATCCTGCTCGAGTGGGCCATCATCACCACGCTCATGGTCGGCCTGTTCTTCCTGTTCCAGCGCCATGGCGCAGCTCCCGCGGTCCTGGCCTTTGCCCTCTTTGTCCTGGGCATTGCCGAGTTCTTCGTCATCACGTTTAAATCCATGCCCATCCAGCCGGGCGACCTTTCGGCCATCTCCACCGCCGCCGCGGTCGCCGGCAACGGCTACACCTTCTCCATCTCGCTGTTCTGCGTGCTGTCCATGGGCTTTACCGCCATCGCCATGCTGCTGTGCGAGTACGCCGGCCTGGTCGCGCCGCATCGCCAGAAGGGCGCCGCCAACGCCAAGCGCATCCTGCTCACCAACCTGCTCGTCGCCGTGCTGTGCCTGGGCGGTGTGACCGCGCATGTCACGCTCATCGACTACTACAACACCCTCGGCATCACCGTCTACACCTGGCGCCCGCTCGAGAGCTACTGGCGCGAGGGCTACCTGCCCGCTTTCATTAGCGCAGCGCAGTCCATCAAGCCGCCCAAACCCGCCGACTACTCCGTCGACGATGCCAAGGCCACGCTCAAAAAGTACGCCAAGGCCTACGACAAGTCCGACGCCGCCAAGAGCGACGAGCGCGCCGCCGCAAAGGAGCAATTCAACAGCGAGAAGCCCACGGTCATCGCCATCATGAACGAGACGTTCTCGGATCTGTCGATCTACCAGAACATGCGCGCCGGCTACGAGGGCCCGCAGTACTTTAAGAACCTGTCCAACTGCCTCAGCCGCGGCAAGCTCTATGTGAGCGCCTACGGCGGCGGCACCGCCAATACCGAGTTTGAGTTTATGACCGGCAACTCCATGGCCAACCTGGGCTCGGGCGTGTACCCCTACACCATCTACAACATGGAAACGACCGGGAATCTGGCAGAGCAGTTCAAATCGCTCGGCTATTCCACCACGGCCATGCACCCCAATCACGCAACCAACTGGAACCGCGAGAACGTCTACAAGGACTTTGGCTTTGACCAGTTCCTGTCTATCAACGACTTCCGGGGCGCCGACACCCTGCGCGGCATGGTGACCGACCAGGCTACCTACGACAAGATTCTCGAGCTGCTCGACCAGAACGCCGACCCGCAGTTTATCTTCGACGTGACCATGCAGAACCACTCGGGCTACGACACGGGCCTGCTGCCGGTCGACAAGCAGGTGCACCTCAACATCGACACGACCGACCTGGACACCAAGACCGTCGAGGACGGCACGCTGTCCGACGTCGACGAGTATGTCTCGTGCATCGAGCAGTCCGATCAGGCGCTGCGCTACTTCCTCAACGCCCTAAGCAAGCTCGACCGCAAGGTGGTCGTGGTGTTCTGGGGCGACCACCAGCCGTTCTTCCCGTCTAAGTTTAACGACAAGTGGTTTACCGACGAGGACGACGCCACCCACCAGGAGCGCCTGTGGCAGACCGACTACATCATCTGGGCTAACTACGACGTCGCCGGCTGCGACCAGACGAGCGAGGTCGACGACCTGTCCACCAACTACCTGTCCACCCAGCTGATGCAACTGATCGGCGCACCTCTCTCCGACTACCAGAAGGCGCACATGACGCTGCGCGAATCGCTGCCCGCTATCAACTCCGTGGGCTACGAGGACGCCAGCCTGCGCTGGGCGCTCTCCTCCAACGTCACCGGTGACGACGCTGTCGCTGCTGCCGCCACCAAGGCGCGCGAGGACTACGCCAAGATGCAGTACTACGAGATGTTCCGCGACGGCAAGAACGTCTACACCGAGCACTTCCAGACCGAGGCCAACGAGACCGACCCCAACCTGGCGCCGGGCACGACCAAGATCAAGTAGCGGGTCGCTGCGGGTCTATCCCGGTTCGTCTGCCCGGGCGGCGCGGAACTCGCGATGAACCTTACATTCCGCGCCGCCCGGGCAGACGCCTTGTTGTTGGAGCGCGGCTTGTCATGGGGAGTATTCGGAGTGTCTCTGGTTGAATCGGGCTCTTGCCTTGAAGACTCTGATTTCTAATAAAGAGAAAACCCGGGTAGCCAGTTGTTTGGCTACCCGGGTTTTACTTTGTCGATATGTTCGACTGACTCCTAGTGGTTCTTGCGGCGCTTGATCAGCATGATGAGGGCTATTACTACGAGCGTTACACCCGCTGCCGCTGCGGTGGCGACTAGGGCGAATGTTTGGTCGCCGGTGTTTGCGAGGTTCTTCGCTGTGGTCGTAGTCTTGACCTTGGTGTCGGTCTTAGCTCCGTTGTCGGACTTGGGCTTGTCCGGGTTCGTCGGGGTCTCAGGAGTCTCGGGGTCCTTTGAGCCTTCGGAATCGGTTGGGCCGGCGGTGTTTACCAGCGTATGGTCCAGGAACTTCTTGGCGCCCGCACTTGCCTGTGAGAACAGGCGGCGCGTGCGGATCGGGGTGGCGTTCACCGTTGTGGGCGCCGTCTCCTCGGCCTCGATATTCACGAGCGTCGTGCCGGTGTCGAGGCCCACGTCGTTGTATCCCACGTGGCAGTAATACTGCGCACCGTCATCGTCTGCGGTCAGGTCAATCTCGAGCTTTGAGGCCGTTCCAGCCGCGAGGTTGCCATCGGCACCCACGAGCTTAAACTCTGTCTCGCCGCGGCCCTTGCGGTACCACATATAGGTCGGTGCCAGCCCTGTTTCGCTATCGTCGGCACCGAGTTGCTTCACATGGCCAATCGCCGAGAGCGTCAGGTGGCTTCCCGCCGTGCGCTCAACCGAAGAGTCGTATCCAAGATCCGACCCCTCCGCAGCATCCGCCGCAGGTCCGCTCACGGTCATCGTCATGCCATCGGGCATGGTCTTGACCGTGATGATTGCCGAGCGAATACCTGTTTCGGTCGTGGATCCATTCTTAACGGCGGCGATGGCGAATCGATACTCCGTATTGGGCTGCAGCCCATCCCACTTGAGCGAGGTCTGCGTGTTGTCGGCAATCTTCCAGCTATTGACGACCGCATCCGCCGCATTGCTCTGCAGCATGCCCACGCCGTAGCTAAAGCCACTCTTGTTTGCGAGTACATCGTCCCAGCTAAACGTAACGCTGGTCGAATCGACGGCGTTTGCCGTAAAGCCCGTCACGGCCGGCGCGTCGGGCATCTCGACGTCCTTAACGTCATAGCCCACGATCCAGAACTGGTCGGTGTCCTTGGTGCCGAGCTTGTCGCCCGAGTCTGCCTCGAACTTGTCGACATCCACCGCGTTGACGCCCAGACGCCACACAAAACCGTACTTGCCCTGCGCGGCCTCGGGCAGGTTGTCGACGGTGCCGCCGTATTCGGTCGATTCACTCGAGGAGTTACCCGTAGTAAAGCCGGCGTTGGCACCAAAGCACAGGCCGCCAAACAACTCGTGCTTTGCGAGCTTCGCGCCCATGACAACGCTGCCGTTCAGTGTCAAGCCGAGCTCGAGCTCCTGCTCCTTGCCCTCCTCGACTTCGATGGTCTGCTCAATGCTCGCCCCCGACTGCGCGGCGGCGCCGTTAAACCCATCGTGCGTGTAGGCGCGCGTTACGCCAGGCTTGCCCAGGCCAAAGGAATCCCCAACGGGAGTCTCGCCGTTGAGCGTCGTTTGATAGGTTCCGGGTTCTCCCGACCGGTTGGTCAGAAAGTAGCTGAGCGGCGTCATATTGTGCTGTTTGGCAATGCGGTCATAGGCCTCGACATTAACGACCGAGGTCTGCGCGCCGAGCGACACGGGCGCCGCCATCACGCCCTTGCCACCGGTCTCCTCGTTTTCGATCTCGTACTCGTAATAGACCATCGGGATCGTATAGAGCACGGCCTTGTCACCCTCGCCGGCATGCGACTCATAGCTTACGCTTGCGCTGACCGTGCGCTCGCTCCGGTAGTCATAGCATCCCTCGGCGGCAAAATCGACTGAAGCATTCATCGCGACCAGGGGCGGACCGGTCTGCACCTCGACGGCAACGCCCAACTCGGCGCCAATGGTATAGCCCTGGGATGTCCCCGTGCCCTTTTCCTCTCCGTATGACGTGCCGCCCAACACCAGATAGCCGTATGCCTGCTCCAGATCCTCAACATAGGGCGCATCCTGCAGCACGGCAAGCACGCGCGGGTTGGTATAGACCTTGTAGCGGTCCTTGTACGTGATCTTGACGCTGTCGTTGTCGACATCGGGCAGCGCGAGCGAGATAAATGTGCCGTAGGTAGTGCCGCGACGGTTGCTCTCGCTAATCACCTGCTCCTCGCCGCGGCGCACCTTTCCGTTCTCGTCGAGCGAAAAATGCGAGGCGGTCATCCAATAGTAGTCATCGTTCTTGCGCAGGTCCTCGTCGCGGTGCTTGCCCACCACAGCGATAAAGCTCTCGTTATAGCGGTCCGAACCCGAGACGCTGCCAGCCTTGACGTCGCTGATCCACACCTGCTCTATACCCTTGTGGTCATGCTTGTTGCTGCTGTTGTATTGCTGACCGCTCATGCTCATGGTTCCGACCATGGACCCCAAGCCCTGAGCCCCGCTCTGTGCCGTGTTGCAGGCAAAGTCGCGGAACACATCGCCGCCCACGAGCACCTCGTCGACCGCCAGCTGCTCGGACAGGCCGTCAAGGTTGGCAGTGGCAAGGGCAATAGGCGCCAAGGTGCACGGATAGCGCTTATCCTGCGCGCTATCCTTCCATGCGCTGTTGGGCACATGCATCAGTCCATAGGAGGCAAGGAGCCCGTCTCTGTATTCCTTGCAATCGGATAGTTTGAACTCGCCAGACTCCGAGTCAAAATACGCATAGCGGTACAGCGCGCCGTACAGCCCCTTGCTGCCGTCATAGGCGTCGTAATCAAAAGCACTGCGTTGCCAGTCATAGCCCGCAAGAATAAGGCCCGTGACGGTTTCACCCGTCTTCTTTCCTTCTTCATCGTAGGCGGCAAACGTGCCGAACGTCGCATTCGCAGCGACCATGGTCTTGCCGTTCGAGGAGAGGGAGATTGCGCCCGCGTCGCCCAGAGCATCGACATGGACGAGCGCACCCTTGGATGCATCCCACGAAAACAGCTCGCAATGCGTCGACTTATCAATATTCTTCTTGCCGTAGGGTGCCGAGACCACGATGGCGAGGTCATCGCAAAAATCGCGGTCGAGGTCTCCGGCAGCCAGCGAAACGACAGGAGCTGACTGCAGCTGCGTCCAAGAGTCGTTCCCGCCCTCGTTGTGCGTGGTGTAGTCCGCGGCGTTACCGGCGTCGATTTTGACGACACTCTGCCTCCAGTTGCCGCCCTCCAGGTCGTACATATCGACTACAGCCTTACGCACGCCGCTCTCGTCGACATAGCAGCCCGCATAGACAAAAAGCTCGTCCACGCCGTCACCATCGACATCGCCCGCCTCGACATCAAAGACGGCGTCGTGCTCTTGCAGGTAGCCGGCGTTCAGATACTTAAAACGGCCTCCGTCCATCATATTGGTGTTGACCGTCACCGGCAGGCGCGTATCAAGGCTGCGCGTGCGCCCGTTGCTAAACGAATAGAGGACCAGCTCAACCTTTCCGGCGTACGACTTGCCGTCGATCGTCGTGGAAGAACTGTCGCCGTAGGCACGAAGCTCGGCAACGCGGCTCTTTTTGCCTGTACTGGCATCGCCGCAGAACTCAACGCTTGTGGCGTGAATGCCCGAGAAGCCGTTGTTGTCGTTGGCAAGTACCGTCGAGGACTCATTGTTGCTCAGATACGACCAGGTGCCGCCACCGTAGTCGCTATGCTTGTAGAGGTCGCTGTTCGTATCGAAATTGTTGACGTTTTGCCAGAACTTTGCGGCGCCCCACACACTTCCATAGCCATCGGTGAGTTTGCTGCTGCCGCCAATATCGCCGCGCTCGACGTTCTCGAGCTTGTCGCGCAGAGTGTAGCGATTGCCATGGCTACCGTTAGCTGCCATATAGACCTCGCTGCGCGTGGCAAACGTCGTGGGGGTATCGGTGGAATAGGGGCCAACGGTATCGGCCGGAATGTCCTCGCTCGTGCCCAGGCCCAGGTCGCTATAGTCCTGCTCGGTCATATCGGTGATCTCAGGCGTGTCTGCCGCCTGGGCGACGTTGGGAGCCGCCGTGAAACAGGCGACGCTCGTGGCGATCAGCGCAGCAAGCGCCGCCGTCCCGGCAAGCGGGATTTTCGACAACCGGCGAATGTGGGGGTGTGGAACGTGCATGGGGGACCTCGCTTTACTCGAGTGGAGTCGGCTCATTTTTGCAAATGATACGTCCGACGCCCGATATCACGTGTCTCATTTTCGCCAACGGCGTGTCTCATTTTTGAGAATCCGAGATGCCGCGGAGATCTTATCCCAGCTCAAAGGCCATTTCTGGGATGTATTTTCCGTCGAGTGCCTCATCGGAAAACTGCATCCCATTTCAAGCGTCGATTCTGGGACGCACTTTCCCCTTAGACCCTCAACCGGAAACCGCATCCCACTTTGAGCGCAAATTCCGGGATGCATTTTCCGCTTGAGCCTCATTGGGAAACGGCGTCCCACTTTGAGGGCTGATTGTGGGATGCATTTTCCGGTTTTGCTCTCATTGGGAAAATGCATCCCGTTTCTTGACCGAATAATGGGACGCAATTTCCCGTTGGAGCGCCTTTGGGAAAGTGTGTCCCACTTCCCCCGCCCAGAGTGGGATGCACTTTCCGCAAAGCACCTCAACAGGAAACTACGTCCCATTCCAAAGGCAAATTCCGGGACGCATTTTTCGAAAGCCTGCCCATCCGGAAAGCCCGTCCCACTTTGGACGCATCCGGGCACGGAACCATCGACCTATCAGGCCTCCCATCAATAAAGAGGCGTCCTCCCGGGCGTCGGGGCACGAAGTTCATCGCGAGTTCCGCACGCAAAGAAGGCCACTTAATGTGGCCTTCGTCTTGCGCAGGACTGTAGAGCAGGGAACTTCGTGCCCCGACGCCCGGGAGGACGTTTCATTTAGAAAGATGGACCGACCGCCGTCAGCGATGGGAGCTACTCCCCCAGCACGGCCTTTTTGGCGGCTGCAGCCATGTTGTCCAGATCTTCCTTGGTGGGGTGATCCTTTGCGGCTACCCAGTTGTCGAGCAGCATCTTAAAACGGGCATTGTCGGGATCTTGCTCGAGCATGGCCTCGTAACGCTGCTTGACCGCGGGGCCCATCTTGCCCTGGCACATCGCCCAGCCCGCAAGCTCGGCATCCTCTGCCAAATTGGACGACACGCGATCGATAATCTGCTGATAATAGCTCTGATCGGCACCAAAGCCGCAGGTACCAAAGAGGAAAACGCGCTTGCCGTGTAGGGCGGAGAGCAACGCCGCGACCGAAGGCGTGCATGCGCCCTTGTCGCACCAAAAACCGACGAGCACGGTATCGGCCGCGCAAGCCCCCTGCGCTTCGCGCGCGACCTGCTCGGCATCCGCATCGTCGCTCAACGCCGCGGCATGGACAAACTCAACGCCCGCAGCCTGCAGGGCGCGCTTGATCGCGCCCGAAACCATCCTGGTATTACCGCTCTTGCTGTTAACCACCAAAGAGCATGTCATAGTCACGTTGCCTCGTTTCCCCCAAAACTAAAGCCACTAATGCAATTTATTAGATGAATATCTTAGTACTAACGTGACAGATGTAAACCACCGTCTGCCGATTGGCGACGCAGGCGACATCAATGGACAAAAACGCCCGCAGCGCAAGCCCCGAAATCTATAAGCTTTGAGACAGCTAAGCTGCCCTATGCCCCGAATCGGTGACAACCGTCACCACAGATACCCGCCAATCGTCACCATAGTTCGTAATCAATCGTCACCACAGATTACCGTCAATCGTCACCACGCAGCTGGTAAAATACATAATCAAGGCAAGTTGAGAAGGTGACGGTATGGATAGGTATGTAGACAGATGCATCGACAAGGCAATCAGGCATAATCTCGATATCTTCGGTGCGGTTCTCATTCAAGGCCCGAAGTGGTGCGGAAAGACCACTACGGCCAGACGTTTTGCCAAATCATCCTTGTCTCTTTCCGATCCGGCTGGAAATTTTTCCGCTCTCCAGTTGGCTCGGATCGACCCAACGCAGGCAATAGCAGGACCGTCGCCTAGACTCATCGACGAATGGCAGGAAGAACCAAAACTATGGGATGCCATACGTTTCGAGTGTGACGCAAGACAGGGAGAATCCGGACAGTTTATTCTTACGGGCTCAGCAACGCCGCAAGATTCGAAGCAGCCAATGCATAGCGGCGTTGGGCGAATAGCTAGATTGCGAATGGATACCATGACGCTGTTTGAGCTCGGCGTTTCTTCGGGCGCGGCTTCGATTAGAGCGCTGCTTTCCGGCCACCCCGCCAAGCAGGCGGTCGGATCGATCGCTGGTGTCGCCGGCATCGCCGATTTGCTGTGTCGCGGTGGTTGGCCTCAAGCGATGGGGAAAACAACTGAAAATGCTATGCGGATTGCCGCTGCTTATGTTGATGGCGTATGCGAATCGGATGTTTCTAGAACTGACGGCGTCAAACGTGATCCGGTCAAGGTCAGGTCTCTTTTGACATCGCTTGCGCGAAATGAGTCGACACTTGCTGGATCGAAGTCCATCGATAAAGATATCGGTACCGGCGTTTCGAAGAATTCGGTCTCCAGATACATGGATGCTCTGAGACGAATCAATATCATCGACGATATCCCGGCTTGGCATCCGGCGCTCAGGTCGCCGGTAAAGCTGCGGCAAAGTGCGAAAAGGCACCTCGCCGACCCTTCGCTTGCCGTTGCGCTGCTCGGAGCAAATCCGGAGTCATTGGCATCCGACCCGAAGACACTGGGGCTGCTCTTCGAATCCCTCGTCCTGCACGACCTTAAGGTCTATGCCGCCGCAAATGACTCATCGGTGTCCCACTACCACGACGCCGACGATCTCGAGGTCGATGCCGTTATACACAGGCGCGATGGAACTTGGATTGCCGTGGAAGTAAAACTCGGAAGCCCGCAGATCCCCGAGGCGTCTGCAAACCTGCTTCGACTCGAGCGCAAGCTGGTCGAACGCGGCGAGAGGCCTCCCGCGGCCAAACTCATCGTCATCGGGTTCGGCATGCCGGTCCACACAACGCCCGAGGGCATCATCGTTGCCCCCGTTGACACGCTCGCGCCCTAGCGCTGCGTTACATGTCCCGCGTCTTGCTCACTGGGCGAACTGACTGCGGTAGAGCTCGGCGTAGAAGCCGCCTGCCGCTAGCAGCTCGTCGTGCGTGCCACGCTCGATAATCTGCCCGTCGCGCATGACTAGGATGCAATCGGCGTTACGGATCGTCGATAGGCGGTGCGCCACGACAAAGCTCGTGCGACCGGCCATGAGCTCGTCGAATGCCGCCTGCACCTGCAGCTCGGTACGTGTATCGATGCTCGACGTTGCCTCGTCCAGCAGCAGAATCGCCGGATCGGTGAGCATGACGCGCGCGATGCACAGCAGCTGTTTTTGACCCTGGCTAAACGTGCCGCCGTCCTCGCCGATCACCGTATCGTAGCCGCCTGGCAGCTGCACGATAAACTTGTGCGCGTGCGCGCGCTTGGCGGCCTCGACAATCTGCTCGCGCGTGGCATCGGGGCAACCGTAGGCAATGTTCTGGGCCACCGTGCCCTCGAACAGCCAGGTGTCCTGCAGCACCATGCCAAAGGCGCGGCGCAGGCTCTCACGCGTGTAGTCGCGCGAGGAATGCCCGTCGACCACGATGCGCCCCGCATCGATATCGTAAAAGCGCAGCAGCAGGTTGATGAGCGTTGTCTTGCCGCAGCCCGTGGGGCCGACCAGGGCAAAGCGCATGCCGGGTTTGGCCTCGATGCAGATATCCTGCAGCAGCTTGCGATCGGGCACATAACTAAAGTCTACGTGCTCAAAGGTCACCTCGCCACGCGGGGCTGTGAGTTCAACGGCATCCGCGGCATCGGGCTCCTGCTCGCGTGCATCGAGCAGCGCAAACATGCGGCGCGCCGAGGCATAGGCCGTCTGGATCTGCGTGATGACGTTGGTGACCTCGTTGAACGGCTTGGTGTACTGGTTGGCGTAAGACAGGAAGATCTGCACACCGCCCACCGTGAGCGCCGCGGGCACGCCCGTAATCACGCCAACGCAGCCGATCACGGCCACCACGGCATAGATGATGTTGTTGATAAAGCGCGTGCCGGGGTTAGAGAGCGAACCCATAAACTGCGCGCGCTCACCCGCGGTGTAGAGCTCGGCGTTGAGGGCGTCGAAACGCTGCTGCGCGTTCGGTCCATAGGCGAAGGCGTCCACGAGCTTTTGCTCACCCACATACTCCTCGATATGGCCGCCCAGCTGGCCCTGAATGCGCTGCTGCGCTGTAAAGCTCTTGTTGGAGAGCTTGGCGATGGCGCCCGCCGCAAAGATGGAAAGAGGTGTGACAAGCACCACCACGAGCGTCATGGTCAGGTTGATGGAGAGCATAAACGCGAGCGTGCCCACGATAGTGATGACTCCAGTAAAGAGTTGCGTGAAGCCCTGCAGCAGGCCGTCGCCCACCTGGTCGACATCGTTGACCACACGGCTCATAAGGTCGCCGTGGGCATGGCTGTCGATAAAGCTGAGCGGCATGCGGCTGAGCTTGTCGCTCGCCTCCACGCGCATGTCGCGCACCGTCTCGTAGGACAGGCGGTTAACACAGTAGCCCTGCAGCCACTGGAACGCCGCAGCGCCCATCACGACAATCGCGAGCTTGGTGACAAGCGGCAGCAGCGCATCGAAGTCCACCTGTCCGGCGGCAACGATGAGATCGATGCCCTCGCCGACGAGGATGGGCGTATAGAGTTGCAGAATCACCGAGATGGCGGCACTCACAAACGACGCCGCAAACGAAATGCGATGCGGACGCACGTAGCCCATCAGTCGGCGGGTCACCGCGCCCACGGGATAGCGCTCGGGATCGCCGGGCTGACGCGGGCCGTCGCCCAGGTCGTTAAGGTTATCGTTGCCGGACACATTGGCCGTCATCGTGGCGACCGAACCGGAAGAAGTATACGGATTCATCTAGCAGCCCTCCTTTGCGCAGGTGGATGCCGGGGCGGAGTCCGAAGCGGGCGTCGCACTCCCCTGCTGGCCCTCGAGCTCCTCACGGCGGAGCTGCGACTGGCAAATCTCGCGGTAGAGCTGGCAGCTTGCGTACAGCTCGTCGTGCGTACCCAGGCCCGCAACCGAACCGTGATCGAGCACACAGATCATGTCGGCATCGCGCACGGTCGAGACGCGCTGGCTCACGATCACCGTGGTCATGGGGATTCCGAACGCAAACACGGGCAGACCATTGGTGAGCGAACGCAGGGCTTTGCGCAATTTTGCGTCAGTCCTAAAATCAAGCGCCGATGCAGAATCGTCCAAAATTAGAATTTGGGGATATTCAACAAGGGCACGTGCGATAGTAAGACGCTGACGTTGCCCTCCGCTGAAGTTTTTGCCGCCTGCTTCAACGGGAGAATCGAGACCGCCTGACAATTTGCGAACAAATTCATCGGCTTGGGCAATTTCAAGCGCTTCCCAAAACACGTCATCCTGAAAACAGGTTCTTTGGCGCCAACTTAAATTTGAGCGGATAGTGCCGCTCATCAACGAGGCACGTTGGGGAACGTAGCCAACGGTTTCTCTCAATTGACTTAGCTTCCAATTGCGAACGTCGCGTCCAAATACGCGAACCGCACCCTCCGACGTGTCATATAACCTCGAAATAAGCGAGACAAGCGTCGACTTACCGCTGCCCGTTCCGCCGATAACTCCCAGAGTTCCGCCGACGGAAAGCGCTAACGTCACATCATTTACGGCATTAGCAGCGCCCTCGCCAAAAGAAAAACTAGCATGATCAAATTCAATTGCAGGGGGAATAGGGCTTGCAGCCGAGTTATGCACAGCGACATGGTCGTCAGACAACGCGCGTTCTTTCGCCTCGGCGATAGCCTTCCCAATTGCGCGTAAATTTAACTCAGGATTACCCTCGTCGGTAATGCTCGGCACGCAGTTGAGCACCTCGTTGATGCGCGACGCGCTGGCGCTCGCCTTGGTAAAGACCACGACCAGGTTGGCGACGTACACGATGGAGGTCAGGGTCTGCGTCATGTAGTTCACAAACGCCATGACCTGGCCCTGCGTGAGCTCGCCCACGTTGACCTGGATGCCGCCCACCCACAGGATGGCGCACACGCCCAGATTCATCACCAAAAACGTGACGGGGTTGAGAATCGACGAGAGCTTACCCACGGCGATGGCGACATGCGCCTGCTCGTCGGCCGCCTGGGCAAAACGCTTGCGCTCGTGATCCTCGCGCACAAACGCACGGACCACGCGAGCGCCCGAAAGCCCCTCGCGGCAGATAAGCGCGATGCGGTCGAGCTTTGCCTGCAGCTGCTTGTAGTACGGAATGCAGCGCGCCATGACAACCCAGAACACCAGGCCGATGGCGGGCGTGCAGATTAAAAAGATGATGCCGAGCTTAAGGTCGATGGCGAGGGCCGCGACCATGGAGCCCACCGCCAGGAAAGGCCAGCGGATGAGCATGCGCACGCCCAGCGCCACGGCGAGCTGCACCTGATTGACGTCGTTGGTGATGCGCGTGATGAGCGACGGCGTGCCAAAGCGATCGAGCTCGGCATAGCTCAGCTTGTTGATATGCTCATAGAGTGCGCCGCGAATATCGGTGCCCATGCCCTGTGAGGTCAGCGCCGCCATCTTTTGGCAAACAAGCGTAAACGAGATGCCGATCACAGCCATGGCGACAAGCAGTATGCCATAGTGGACGACGGCGTTGACATTGTGCGCGCCGATACCCTTGTCGATCATCTGGGCAATCACCAGCGGCGTAAGCAGGTCAAAGATCACTTCGATCAACTTGCACGCGGGACCAATCACCATATATCGGCGAAACTTACCGCCAAAACGCCTAAGCAACTCAATCATAAAAAGGCGCTCCCCATCATCATCCACACTCAATTCGAACCATGATAGTACCGCCACCCCAAAAGACGAGTAAA
>CABRHR010000013.1 GCA_902470835.1 uncultured Collinsella sp. | reverse complement strand
CTACACTATCCTCTTCGTCGGCAGCGTCAGATGTGTATAAGAGACAGATCGTAAGGGACTTCGACCCCGCCGCCGGCGAGGGCCTCGAGTGCAAGCGCGTCGCGTGCGAGGCTCCTCAGCATCTGAGCGAGGAGGCCGTGCCGTATCTGGTTTTGCGCCGCCGCGATGGTGAGGGCGAGGATGCGCCGCTCGTGCCGCGTTTAACGTCCGCCTCGCAGATCGAGGCCTATTCCACCTGCCCGCTGTGCTGGTTTGTGTCCTATCGCGTAAAACCCCAGTCTATCGATGCGGGCTTTGGCAACATGGAGAAGGGCAACTTTGTACACGACGTGCTGGAGCACCTGCATGCTCGTTTGCCGCAGGAAGGCATGGAACGCGTGACGCCCATGAACCTTCCGCGTGCGCAGGAGCTGCTGCGCGAGGTCTTCGACGAGACCCTGGCCGAGCACGCAGGCAAGCGCGGTACCGAGGGCCCGCTCGTGCCGCTCTCTCCGGTGGAGGAGCGCCAGGTGGCCGAGATCTTGCCGCAGCTGGAGGGCGTGCTCGCCTATGAGTCCGAGGCGCTTGCGCCCTTTGTCCCGCGCTATCTGGAGTTTGCGTTTAACGAGCTTAAGGTCGAGTATGCAGGTTGGCCGCTCGGCGGGCGCATCGACCGCGTGGACGTGGATGCCGAGAACCGTGCCGTGGTGATCGACTACAAGCACCGTTCGGGCGTCGAGGAGTATAAGCTCGCCGACCCCACGGTGTTCGACGAGAAGACGGGCGCGGTGCCCGCCGACGACCCGCGTTGGTTGCCGCCGCATACCCAGACGCTCATCTACGCGCAGGCCATGCGGCGGGCGCTGGATCTGAACACGCGCGCGGCGCTCTACTTTTCGACCAAGGGCGGCAAGCCGGCGCTGCGCGGCGCCGCGAGTGACGAGCTGCTCGAGGAGGAACGCGGCGACGGTCGTATTCCAGGCCTTAAGAAGGGCTTTCCGGGCGAGGGCGGCAATATGGACTTCGACACCCTGCTCGACCGCGTGGAGGCCGGAATTGCCGAGCGCCTGCGCGAGCTCGAGGCAGGCAACGTTGCTGCCGTCGATCCGACGTCGGCTCACGCCGCGCATGCGCGCTGCTCGTATAACCACGAAGGAACGTTTGTAAGGAGGGACGTGTAGACCATGGATCTTTCGACTTTGATGCCGCAACAGCTGCAAGTCGTCAAAACGCTCGACCGTCCGCTGTTTGTCTCGGCGGGCGCCGGTTCGGGCAAGACCTTCACCCTTACGCGCCGTATCGTCTACGCGCTCTCGCCCGAATCCGGTCCGTTCGTTGAGCATCTGGACCAGGTGCTCGCCATTACCTTTACCAAGGACGCCGCGGCCGAGATCCGCGACCGCGTGCGTCGTGCGCTTATCGAAGAGGGCATGGACGAGGAAGCCCTGACGGTTGACGACGCCTGGATTTCGACCATCCACGGCATGTGCTCGCGTATTCTGCGTGCGCATGCGCTGGAGCTGGGCATCGACCCCGAATTCACGGTGCTCACCGATACCGATGAGCTCATGGACCAGGCTGTCGAGCATGTGCTGGCCCGCGCGACGGCACCCGATGCCGCTCCCGAGCTTGCCGCTTCGCTCAAAGCCCTCTACGCCTGGTATCCCATGGCGGGAGAGGGCGGTCCCTTTGGCGGCGGCACCACCATCAAGGGCTTGGTGCGCGACCTGCTGGAGCTGTCCAGCCAGCTGCCGGGTGGCATGGACGACGTGTGCGTGCTTCGCGGCTGCTCCGATACCTCGGCACTTGCCGATGCCTATCGTGCGGCGCTCGGCGCGAGCAAGGCCGCGACCGAGAAGGCACAGGTGGCGCTCGAGGCCATCGACGTGTTCGAGGCGAGCGACAAGACCATGGCGGATGTGGCGCGGCTCATGATGTCGTGCGGCATGCCGCGCGCGAGCAAGATGTTCCCTAAGGAGAACGTCGAGCTGCTCAAGGCAGAGGCTGCCGACACGTTTGTCAACATTGTGCTGGCTTGCGGCGACCCGGCGCTCGATGCGCTGACGGGGCTCGCCCGTGCCGTGGAGGCGGAGTACCGCGCGCTCAAGGCCGACCAGTCCGCGCTCGATAACAACGATCTGCTGCGCATGGCATACGAGGCGCTGCGCGACTATCCTACTATCCGAGCCGCCTACGAGGGCCGCTTTAAGATGGTCATGATCGATGAGTTCCAGGACACCGACCAGATACAGGTCGATCTGATTCGCTACCTGACGGGTGCGGGCGAGCGTGCGCTGTGCACGGTGGGTGACGCGCAGCAGTCGATCTATCGCTTCCGTGGTGCCGAGGTCGAGGTCTTCCGCCGCCAGGAGCGCAAGGTGGGCGCTTCGGGCGCGGCGGCAGCTGCCAGCATCCCGAGCGCCGTCCTCGCTTCGTCCGGGGTGTCGGCCTCGTCCGGGGCACCCGCCGGTGAGCTTGTCAAACTCGTGCGCAACTTCCGCAGTCACGACGAGGTCCTGCGCTACGTGGCGCGTGTCTTTGACGGCGATACCGGTGGCCTTATGCAGGGCTTTTTGGATCTTGAGCCGAGCGATGAGCGCGAAGACAAGCTCAGGGCAAAGGCCTCGCGCCGCCAAGCGCTGCTCGTTGCCGGCGGCAGTACGCAGGAGCGCACACAGGCCAAGGCCCGCGCAATTGCGGAGCGGTTCCGTGCGCTTGCCGATAAAAAACAGCCTCAGGGCGATATGGTGTTGCTGCTGGGCCGCATGACCAATGCCGACGTCTACGCCCAAGCGTTTCGCGACCAGGGACTCGACTGCGTCATCGCGGGTGGCTCGGTCTTTGCCCAGGCTGCCGAGGTGCAGACGATTCGCGCCCTGGTGTGCGCGCTTGCCAACCCGGCGGACACGGCGCAGGGCCTTATGCCCCTGCTGGCCTCGCCGATGTTTGCGCTCGGCGCCCAGGAGTTCTTGGCGCTGGCGACCAAGCTCGACGACCAGACGGGGGAGACCTCGCGTCGCAATATCGATGCGGGCATTATGAGCGACTGCGACGTGCCCGGCCTGCAGGATTTGCCGCTCGTGACACGCGCCCGCGAAGTGCTGCGCTATGCGTTCCGTCGCGTGGGCCGCGATTCGTTTGCCGTTATCGCTCGCGATGTAGTCAACGCCTCGGGCTGGTTTGTGCGCCTGGCGCAGCGTGGCCCCGAGGGCAAAGCCATCGCCGCCAACGTGCTCAAGGCGCTCGATGCCGTTGCCGAGGCAGAGGCCGAGGTCGGCAACTCACCGCGCTCCATTGCGCTCGCCTTCGATCGCTTCTTGGCGGGCAAGGAGGCGCCGGGTGCGCTCAACGAGGAGGGCAACGGCGCGGTACGCATCATGACGGTGCATGCGTCCAAGGGTCTGGAATATCCGGTCGTGGCGGTTTCCGAGTGCTTTGGCGTACGTAAGTCGACCGGAGCTGCCCAGATGGGGCGTGTCGAGGGCGGCGCGCAGGTTGTGGCACTACCGGCACGCTTTGATGGCGTTAAGCTCGCCGACGGGACTTTCGTCAAGGGCGACGACGTCAAAAAGCAGTTTGAACACGCATTTAAGGGCAAGGGCACGTCGCTGTGGCTTTCGCCGGAACTTATGGACGATGTCTGTGCGACGGGTTCTCCCGCCGAGGCATTTGTGCGCCTGCGCAATGATGACCTGCAGCTCTCGCTCGAGGAGCGGGCCCGCTTGCTCTACGTCGCCATGACGCGTGCGCGCGAGCTGGTGATTCTGGCGATGGACGTCGCCGTGAGTCGCGGTAAGGTGCCGGCACCGTCTTTCGACGTCGAGTCCGACCTGACCTATGACGTGCTGCGCCGCATTCTGCCTGGCCGGGGTCTGGGCATGCCGCAGCTCGATGCCGACCACTTGGTGTTCGACAATTCCCAGCCGGGCGACTACGAGCTTATTTCGTTGGCAAACTTTACCTTTGGCGAGCAGACGTTTGAGGCAAATGCTTCGTTGGATGCCGAGGGCAGGCTTGTCCGTGGCGATGCGGAAGCGGAAGGCGCCGGTGCAGATGTTCGCGCCGCTGTTCCCGGTCCTGCCGATCCCGAGCCCGATGCGTTTGAGCTTGTGTATCCCCAGGCCGTGGGCGTTCGTATGGGCACCTGTCCGTATCCGGCGCGCGATTCGTACAGCTATTCGTCGATTGCTGCGGCGCTGCATGCCGAGGCCGAGGACCATGCGGCCGAGGCCCGCGTGCCCATGGACGAGGCCGGCGATGATGCGGAGTCGGATGGCTCCGAGATGACGGATGCGGATGTTGCCACCGTTGAGCCTGTCGGCAATCCCGTGGCGCTGGGTTCGGCGTTCCATGCCGCCTGCCAGTGGCTGATCGAGATGGGCGCCGACGAACTGCCTGCCGAGTGCGCCGATGCGCTGACGCGCCTGTGGCACCTGACGCCGGATCAGCGCGAGCGTTTTGACGTTGCCCTGAATCGCTGGCTCAAGTCGGCAGTCCGTGCCGACCTGCTCGCGTGGCCGTGCGTTCGCGCCGAAGTGCCGTTCTTCTCGCTGGGTTGCGAGGACGAGGACATCGCTCGCTACGGTGCGTATGCCGAAGGCGCCATCGATGCCTTGGCAACGAATCCGGCAGATCCGTCGCGCGCGCTGGTCATCGACTACAAGACGGGTGGCACGCCGGACGAGACGCCGGATCAGCTGCTGGAGAAGCATGCCCTGCAGGCGCGCGTCTATTCGGACGTTCTGCACAAGGCGGGCTTTGAGACGGTAACGGTCAAGTTCGTCCGCGTGGAGCAGCCGGACCCAACCCTCTTCGTCGAACCCGCCGAGCCTCAAGTAGTTGCCTACAACCTCTAGCCCTCAATAACTTGCGGTGGAATACGGACTGTTTTGGCCAGAAAAGCCGCCAATCAGTCCGTATTTCACCGCAACTCAGGAGGGTCGCTCGGGCCCTTTGAAGTTGCGGTGGAATAGTTCCTGTTTTACGGCTCAGACGGGCCAAACGGGAACTATTTCACCGCAACTGCAGTAGGAGCCGTGTGGGTTTGGCTAGGTTCGGGTGGCGTCCGCGCCGTGCGGTAAAATCGTTCAGTCAGAACACGAACCCGCATCGGAGCTCATCACATGGCATTCGTCCATCTGCACAACCACACTGTTTTCTCCATGCTCGACGGCGCAACCCGTATCCAGGATATGGTCAACCGTGCCGTTGAGCTGGGCATGCCTGCCGTGGCCATCACCGACCACGGCTACATGTACGGCGTGCCCGATCTGGCGCTGGCCTGCGACGCCGTCAACCACAACACGCCCGAGTACAAGACGTGGAGCCACGACAAAGCCTTCTTGGAAAAGGACCGCCGCGACGAGCTGGTGGAGCCCGACGCCGAGGCAAATCCGCGCGAGCATGCCCAGTATGTGAAGGACATGGCCATGTGGGACGAGAAGGGCAACATCGACGAGCTCAAGCCGCCGCTGGTCATCAAGCCCATCTTTGGCTGCGAGGTCTACTTTACGCCGGACGAGACGCTCGCCCGCGACCACAAGCCCGAGCTCTACCACATGATTCTTCTGGCCAAGGACCAGGAGGGCTACGTCAACCTGATGCAGACGGTTTCCGAGGCCGCCGTGCAGGGCTTTTACTACAAGCCGCGCGTGACGCTCGACAACCTGCGCCGCCACGCCAAGGGCATGATCTGCACGAGTGCCTGCATCGCGGGCATCATCCCCAAATACATCGACCGCGGTGACATGGAAGGCGCCATCAAGTGGGCCGAGACCTTCCGCGACACCTTCGACCCCGGCGACTTTTATATCGAGATTCAGGAACACGGCATTACCACCGATAACGGCCTGACCGACGAGCAGATGGACCGCACGCTCATTGATATCGCCAAACAGGTGGGCGTCAAGGTCATCGCCACCAACGACTTCCACTACCTGCGCCGCGAGGACGCGCCCGTGCAGGACGTCATCATGTGTATTGGCATGAACGCCAAGGTCGACGACCCCAATCGCATGCGCATGACCGGCTCGGAGTTTTACATGAAGACCGAGGAGGAGATGCGGGCGATGTTCCCGTATTGCCCCGAGGCCTGCGACAACACGCTCGAGATCGCCGACAAGTGCTACGTGGAGCTGGACTGGGACTCCATCATCCTGCCGCGCTTCCCGTTGCTCGATCCGGGCGAGACGCACGAGAGCCAGTTCCGCCGCGAGTGCGAGAAGGGCCTGCGCCAGCACTACGGTGACGACTGGGCCACGCGCGAGATCGGCGGCGTCAACATCAAAGAGCGCTTTGAGTACGAATACAAGGTCATCTGCGACAAAGGCTTTGCCGCCTACTTTTTGATCGTCGCCGAGTACGTGCAATGGGCCAAGGACAACGGCATCGGCGTCGGCCCCGGCCGTGGCTCGGCCGCCGGCGCTATCGTCGCCTACGCCATGAACATCACCGCGTTCGACCCGCTCGAGAACGGCCTGATGTTCGAGAGGTTCCTGTCCCCGCAGCGTACCGAGATGCCCGATATCGATATGGACTTCGACGATGAGCGGCGCCTCGAGGTCGTGGAGCACGTTCGCCAGCTCTATGGCCCCGAGAAAGTCACCCACGTCATCACCTACTCGACCATTAAGGCCAAGCAGGCCATCAACGACGCCGCGCGCGTCCTGGACTACCCGGTCTACATGGGCCAGCGCCTGTCCAAGATGGTCTCGAGCGACCCCAAGGTCAAGCTCAAGCAGGTGCTCGACAAGCAACCTGGCAAAGAGGATCTGTTTAACCCCGATTTTGCCGAGGCATATAAAAAGGACGACGACGCCCGCCGCATCATCGACACGGCGCTCTCGATTGAGGGCCTCACCCGTGGCGAAGGCGTGCACGCGTGCGCCGTTCTGATCTGCCGTGACCCCGTCAACGAGCACGTGCCCACCAAGCTCGACACCAAGGGCGGCGTCGAGATTACCCAGTACGAGGGCCATACCGTTGCCGACATGGGCCTGCTCAAGATGGACTTCCTGGGCCTGCGTACGCTGACGGTTATCTCCAAAGCCAAGGCGAACATCAAAAAGAACTTCGGCATCGACATCAAAGAGGAAGAGATTCCCTTTGACGACCCCGAGATCTTTAAGCTCATGGGTTCCGGCCACACTGCCGGCGTCTTCCAGGTCGAGTCTGCCGGCATGACGGCCACGATCAAGAACATGAAGCCCACCGAGTACAAGCACGTCGTGGCATTGATCGCCCTGTACCGCCCGGGCCCGCTGGGCGCCGGCATGGTCTCGTCCTACATCAACCGTATGAACGGCAAGGAGCCGGCGGTTTCCTACGACGACCGCTTGGACGACATCCTGGGCGAAACCTACGGCACCATGGTCTACCAGGAGCAGGTTATGCTCATCTCCGTCGAGATGTGCGGCTTCTCCAAGGGCGAATCGGACTCGCGCATCCGTAAGCCCGTGGCTAAGAAAAAGATCAAGCTGCTCACGTCGACGGTGCTGCACTGGGAGGATGGCTCCGACGAGACCACCTACGACCACTGGATGAACGGCGCCATCAAGAACAACTACACGCGCGAGGTCGCCCAGAAGATTTGGGACGATGTTCTCGAGTTCGCGTCCTACGCCTTTAACAAGTCGCACTCCGCTGGCTACGCCATCCTGGTTATGCAGACGGCGTGGCTCAAGGCGCACTATCCGCACGAGTACATGGCGGCCGTTCTGACGTCCTATACGGGCAAGACCGACAAGATCGTGCACTACGTCTCGGCGTGCCGTCACGACGGCATCCCCGTGCTGTCGCCAGACGTCAACGAGTCCGGCACCGAGTTCACGGCTACCAAGGAAGGCGTGCGCTTTGGTCTGGCTGGCATCCGCGGCGTGGGCACCGGCGTGGCGCAGGCGATTATCGCCGAGCGCGAGGCGGGCGGCCCGTTTAAGACGCTGCACGACTTTGTCGATCGCGTGGACTCGAGCCAGGCCAACCGTCGCGTGATCGAATCGCTGATCAAGGCAGGTGCCTTCGACTCCACGGGCTATCCGCGCCGTCAGATGATGCATTTTGTGGACAAGAACAATCCCGAGAACATCATCGATGCCGCAGTGAAGCGCCAGAAGGATCGTGCGAGCGGCCAGACCTCGTTCTTCGATATGTTCGGCGACGTTGAGGGCTCGGGCTTCGAGGTCAGCGTGCCCGATCCGGATGGCCAGGAATGGGACCGCCACCTCAAGCTGAGCCAGGAGAAGGAGGTTCTGGGCATCTATGTCTCGGACCACCCGCTGCGCCCGTTTGAGTATGCGCTCAGCAAAGCGCGCGACTTCTCGTTCTCGCAGATCGACACCGGCTACGAGGTGCAAAACCCCACGGGCGGTACCATCAACCAGGAGATTCCCGAGGGCAAGGCGCTGTGGTGGGCCGGCATGGTCTCGAGCGTATCCAAGCGCGTGACCAAAAACGGCGACCCCATGGGCATCGTGCAGCTCGAGGACATGGAAGGCGAGGCCACGGTCGTGGTGTTCCCCAAGACCTACAAGGAGGCCGAGGGGTATCTGTACGGCGAGGTCGATCCCGAGACTGGCGCGCAACTGTCCGACGCCTTTGTGCGCATTAAGGGCAAGCTCGAGCGCTCGGACCGCGGCGACCAGATCATCGCGCAGGAGATCGTGCCGCTGGAGCTCAACGAGGAGAACAACAAGCCCAAGGTCTTTGAGGTCATGGTGCCCAACAGCCGCTTTAGCCAGGGCAATATGGCGCGTCTTGCCACGGTGCTCACCACCAACCCGGGCGGCGACCGCGTAGAGATCTTTATCGAGCAGGTGGACGGGCGCGTACTGCGTGCCGAGGTGCCGGCCAAGGTCAACGCGCGCTCGATTCCGCTGCTGGCCGAGGCCAAGGCGATCGTGGGTAACCAGGGCAGAGTAACGGTGATCTAAAATGATTTTTCTGGGACGGGGATTAAAAAATCATTTTGGGTGATGCATAACAGGCTGTCTTTCTGGGGCGGGGAATGATTTTTTCATCCCCGTCCCAGAAAAATCATTTGGCGGGTTGATTGGAAGAAGTGATGGCGCAGGGGACGTTTGTGCAGGCGCTTCGCAAGGAAGCGGCGCTCAGCGGCACCTTTATGAAGGGGCGTTCGCTCATGCTCAACGGCGCCGTGCTGTCGTTTGAGGACTCCGGCTCGCGCTTCTCCAAGAACGTGACGATTGAGGGCACGGTGCGCGGCTCGCGCGGCGACCTGTACAAGACGCACGTGGCGCTCGATATGGACGAGCACGAGGTGATCGACTACGACTGCGATTGCCCCGCCGCCTATCGTTACCCCGGTATGTGCAAGCACGCTATTGCCACGGCTCTGGCATACCTGGACGCCAGCGGCATTGAGCCTGTTGAGGGGCTGCGCACACCGGTTCGCACGTTTACGGCTCAGCCGAAACAGCCCGTTCGCACCGCGCCCAAAGCGCCGGCCGTCAACCCCAACTTTCCCTTTCCGGCGCCCGTCCCCACGAGCCCGAGCCTTGTGGCAGCGCTTTCCGATCTTTCGGACGCGCGCATGGACGAGCTCGTGGCTATGCGTCGCAAGCTCGCCGGCACCATCGACCCCGATGTGCCCAAAGCGGTGCTGGAGCCCTCGCTGGTGCCGTACTACAATCCGCTGTTTGCCGATCGCTTTAACTGGGCGCTCGAATTTCGCATTCGTAGCGGTTCGGTGTCCTACGTGGTTAAGGATATCGACGGCATGGCCGATGCCTATGTGCGCGGCGGTACGTTCTCCTATGGCAAGAAGCTTACGTTTGTCCATGTGCCCGAGGCTTTCGATGACGTGTCGACAAAGCTGCTTGACTTTGTCGCAATGACGGTCGCCTACCTAGGCGATATTACGAGCTCGCGCTCGGCATCGTACGACTTTGCCCGCAGTGGTTTTGTCGCCGAGCGTCAGTTGCCGGTATCCGAGTATTCCGTCGTGTCCGTGCTGGACCTGCTGCGTGGCAAGACCCTGTCCTTTGAGCCTGCTTGGTCGCGGGGGACGACGACGCATCGCGCCTACGAGGTGGCAGTCGAGCCGTCGCCGCAGGGGGAGGGCGAAGTCCCGGCTAAGCGCCCGCCGCTCCTTGCCGCCAAGATTGCACCGGCGGCGGGAGGCAGCTACGACTTGCGCCTGCCGGCCGATACGTACTGCTTTGTCGCTGGTGACGCAGCCTATCTGGTCGATACGCGCCGCGCACGCCGTACCGACACGGCGTTTGCCCAACATGCGGCGCCGTTCCTGTCGCACTTGTTGCCCTGCCGCACGCCGGTCCATATCGCCGCCGACCGGGTGGGCGAGTTCTGCCGCATGGCGCTGCCTATCTTGCGCGACTACACCGACCTTACCGCGCCCGCTGCGCTCGATACCGTGGCGCCCGAGCCGAGCTTTGCCATGGCGATCGGCGTCGACGATGGGCTCGTGACCTGCAAAGTTACGGTTACCTACGGCGACTGGTCGGCAGATCTCTTTAGCCTGGGCGCTCCGGGCAGCCCCTTCGAAGAGCAGCGCCCGGGCGTGCCGCCGCGCGACGAGGTGGCAGAGTTTCGCGTTATGGACACGGCGGCCCTGTACTTCGATTTCTACGAGGGCGGCCTGGCGTTTGAGGAACGCGATGACGAGAGCTTGTTCTGCCTGCTGACCGAGGGCCTGTCTGCCCTGTCCGAGTTGGGTGAGGTTATGCTCAGCGACCGCCTGCGCCAGATCTCGGTGCGCCCTGCGCCCAAGCTCTCGGTGCGCGCGACCGTCAAGAGCAACCTGCTCGACGTCGAGCTGGGCGCGAGTGGGCTTTCGGCCGCAGACCTTGCCATCTATCTGGACTCGTACAAGCGTCACCAGACGTTTGCGCGCCTGACCTCGGGCGACATTGTGCGCCTGGACGAGGGCGCTCGCGCCGCGTTTGGCCTTGCCGAGGACCTGGGTGTCGATGCCGTCGACCTGCTCGACGGCGTGTCGCTTCCCGCGTCGAGCACCCTGTTTGTCGACAGTATGCTCGCGCGCACGCCCGCGCTCGAGGCCGATCGCGATGCCGCGTTCCGTCGCACCGTCGAGCGTCTGGACACGCTCGGCAAGATGGACTTTACGGTGCCGGCTTCGCTCAAGGCCACGCTTCGTGGCTACCAGGTCGATGGCTACCAGTGGCTCGGCTCGCTCGAGCACCTGGGCCTTGGCGGTATTTTGGCCGACGATATGGGCCTGGGCAAAACGCTGCAGATGATTGCACATATCCTGGCGCGCGTGGAGGCGGGGGATACCAAGCCCACGCTCGTGGTGTGCCCCGCGTCGCTCGTGTACAACTGGACTGCCGAGCTGGAGCGCTTTGCGCCTTCGCTCGACGTGTGCGCCATCGTGGGCGCCAAGGCACAGCGCCGCGTGCAAATTGCCGGCGTGGCTGAACATAACGTGGTCGTGACCTCGTATGACCTCATGCGCCGCGATATCGACGAGTATGCCGAGCAGGACTTTGCCCGTGTGGTACTCGACGAGGCCCAGTACATTAAAAACCCGCTCACCCAGGTGGCGCGCGCCGCCAAGCGCCTACCGGCCGGCGTGCGCTTTGCCCTGACGGGCACGCCCATCGAAAACCGCCTGTCCGAGCTCTGGAGCATCTTCGACTATTTGATGCCGGGCCTTTTGGGCACGCGCGAGTCGTTTGCCAAGCGTTTTGAGAGTCCGGTCGAGCACGCCGAGGGCGACAGCGCCGCTCGTCTGCAGGCGCTCGTGTCGCCGTTTGTGCTGCGTCGTGTTAAGGAAGACGTGGTGGCCGACCTGCCCGAGAAGATCGAGGACACGGTTATGGCACAGCTCACCGGCGAGCAGCGCAAGCTCTACCTGGCCAATCAGGACCGCATCGCCCAGCAGGTACAGCATCGCGAGGCCAATGAGTTTAAGAAGGACAAGCTCAAGGTGCTCGCCGAGCTCACCAAGCTGCGCCAGATCTGCTGCGACCCGCATCTGCACTACGAGGACTACAAGGCCGGGAGCGCCAAGCTCGACGCTTGCATGGAGCTCGTGCATGGCGCGCTCGACGGCGGGCACCACATTCTGCTGTTCAGCCAGTTCACGGGCATGCTCGATATTATCGGCAAGCGCCTGGCCAAGGAGGACATCGGTTTTCTGAAGCTCACGGGCGCATCGTCCAAGGAGAGCCGCGCCAAGATGGTCGCGCAGTTCCAAGCGGGCGAGGTGCCGGTCTTTTTGATCTCGCTCAAGGCGGGCGGCGTCGGCCTGAACCTGACAGCCGCCGACGTGGTCATCCACTACGACCCGTGGTGGAACGTGGCAGCGCAAGACCAGGCGACCGACCGTGCCCACCGTATTGGCCAGCAGCACACCGTGACCGTATACAAGCTCATCGCCAAGGACACGATCGAGGAGCGCATCCTGCAGATGCAGGAGTCCAAGCGCGACCTTGTCAACAGCGTGCTCGGTGGCGACGGTATCTCCTCGGCGCTGTTTACTCGCGAGGATGTCCTGGCGCTACTGGGCGGTGACGGGCGCTAACCTCGCTCGTTATGTGTTCATTTGCGATGCCGTGGATGGTTCTCCTGCCTTTGGGCATAAGAAGCATCGAGAACATTGGCACATCAGCAAAGGAGAACATCATGGCGAAATTCTTTAAGGACTCTGACGGCAAGCTCATCGCTGCCCTTGGCGACGACGTTGCAACCCCCGTCGGCTGCACGGAGCTGACCGCGAACACCGAGGACGCGGCGCACGAGAAGCATGTGCCCGTCATCGAGAGCGAGCGCGACGGTCACGTGATCCGTGCGCGCGTGGGCTCGGTCGAGCACCCCAGCCTGCCCGAGCACTACATCGAGTGGATCGCGCTCGAGGCCGAGGGCCGTCTGGAGGTCCACTACCTTGAGCCCGGCATGAAGCCCGCGACGTTTTTTGCCGGCGGTTCCAAGACCGGCACCGTCTATGCCTATTGCAACCTGCACGGGCTGTGGTCCGCGACGTTCTAGGAGCGTGCCCCCGCTCGGGGTATCATAGCTAGCATATGCACATGCAAGCGCCGACTGCATCTTGCGGCCGGCGCTTTTACTACGACAACGACGGTTTACGACGGAAAGGGCTGAGCCATGAAGCTCGCACTTGCACAGATCGATATGCGCCTGGGGGATATTGAGGGTATCTGCGGCCGCATCGAGGATCAGGCGCGCCTGGCCCACGAGCGCGGTGCGCGCGTACTGTGCGTTCCGGCCCCGCTCTTTATGGGTGCCCTGCCCGGTGGTCTGGTGGGCGCTGCCGACTTTGAACACGATATGCTTACTGGCCTGTCCGGCGTCGCTGAGCGCATCCAGGAGCTCGATATGATCTGCATCGTGCCCGCGGCGGTTTCGTTTGAGGGCCAGCCCCTGCTCGACTACATGATGCTCAAGGACGGTCGCGTGGTGCCCGCGCGCGCAAGCATTGCCCTGCAACGCGGCGAGAACAACGACGCGCGTTGGGCGCCGCCGGTGTTCGATGTGGACGGCGTGCGCATCGCGGTGATCTTCGATCTGGACCGCGAGCTCGAGATGCTGCCGACCGGTGTTGACCTCATTGCGTATTTCCAATTCAACGCGTTTGACATGACCGACCGCGAGACTGCCGCCATTGCCGCCGTTCGCAGCGGCGCCTACCGCAAGATCGCATCCAAGCGCAGCGTGTGGTTTGCCTGCATGGCGCCGGTCGGCGCCTATGACGAGTCGGTGTATACCGGCGGTTCGTTTGTGCTCGACGACTGCGGTCGCGTGGTGGCCCAGGCGCCGTGTTTTGAGGAGAGCCTGCTGGTCCAGGAGATTCAGCGCGGCGTGATGCTTGATGCCCTGGAAGATCACGAACTGCCCGAGTTCCGTTCCGAGGAGTGGCTGTGGCAGGCGCTGGTGCTCGCCGTGCGCGACAACGCCCGAGCCCACGGTGCGTCGCGTGCTGTGGTGGCACTCGAGGGTGACTTGCCGTCGTCCCTGCTAGCGGCGCTGGCCGTCGACGCTCTGGGCCCGCGCAATGTGATTGGCCTGGTGCTGGGGCGCAACCGTATCTTTACGCCGGCGCAGGAAGAGGCCGAGGCTGCCCGCTGTGCCGCCGTCCGCGCCATCGCCGAGCGTTTGCACATTCGCACCGTCGAGCGCGATGCACCGGATGCGGCGCGTGTGCTCGGTCGCGACGTGTCGGCGGGCGATTCCGAGCGTCTGCGCTCGCGCACGCTGGGCCTCATGCTGGAGGACACGGCGCTCGAGCTGGGTGCGATGGCGCTGAGCCCGCTGTCCAAAACCGAGTACGCGCTGGCGGCGCCGGCGCTTTGCGGCGGCTACCAGGGCGACTTCGCGCCCTTTGGCGATGTGTACCTGTCGACGCTTGAGTTTGTGGCGCGCGTGCGCAACCGCACGTCTGCCGTGGTGCCCCAAGAGCTCGTGACGCTCAACGCGGTGGAAGACTGCATGGAGCGCGTGCTGGCGCAGGCGCTCTCGACGCTCGATGGTCCGGTCGATATGCTCGACCGCGCGGCACAGCTGCTCGGCGGGCTTGAGCCGGGTGAGGTCGATGGCGCGCTCGAGGCGCACGTGGACCGCAGCCGACCCTTCGACGACATCCCGATGGCCGCTGGCAAGCCTGAGGCCTGCTCGCTGCTGCTGATGCTCGTTCGACAGGGTGAAGCTGCCCGCCGCATGTTGCCGATGGCGCCGATCGTCTCGGCCCGTTCGTTTGCCGAGCGTGCCTGGCCGTACATGCTCGCGTGGTCCGACCTGGGGCTTAACGGCAAGGAGCGTATGACGGTCGATTCGCTGGCGCGCGCCGAGGTGCGCCGTTTTGCTGACGAGGATACGAGCGAGCGCGTGCGAAACGAGATGATGGGCGTGCTGGGCGAGCTACTGGGTATTTCGCCCGAGCAGATGGAGGAGCTGCGCTCTGAGGACGGTCAGCGTCGTTTGCATGAGGGAATGAAAAAGTTCGAGGGCGAGGTTCAGGACGCCATCGATAAGATGATGGGCGGCCAGGGCGGCTCGCAGGGTGGGCCCCAGGGTGGTCCGATGCCGCATCCGCCGGTTGATCCCCGACAGTTCCCATTCTTCTCGCAGAACTAAACTGGGGATGGGATTCGCTGCCAACCCCGATACTTCAACTAAGCATCTTGACCCCGTTGTGTTATTCTAGAACAGACGTTCGTGAATGATGCGCGGGGCCTTGTCTTGCGCTGTGCTTGTGGCGAGGGGAGGTCGGCTTGGTTATCTTGGGCATTGACCCCGGTTTGGCCCATACGGGTTGGGGGATTATCGAGGAGCGGCGCGGCGAGGTTCGCTGCCGTGCCTACGGTTGTATCGAGACCAGTGCCGGAAGCCCGCTCGCGGTGCGCCTGTCGCACATCGCGCGAGACCTTAAGGATGTCGTCGAGCGCTATCGCCCCGATACCGCCGCCATCGAGAGCATCTACTTTGGCGCCAACGTCCGCTCGGCTATCCCTACGGCACATGCCCGCGGGGCTGCGCTTGTGGCACTTTCGGAGTGCGCGCTCGAGATTGGCGAATATACGCCCATGCAGATCAAGCAGGCTGTGGTAGGCACCGGTGCCGCGGACAAGCGGCAGGTCGCCTACATGGTACGCACGCTCACGCAGCTCGACCACGACCCGCATCCCGACCATGCCGCCGATGCCCTGGCCTGCGCCATCTGCCACGTAAACCTCAGCCGCACCCGCGCCCTCACCGGTGGCGAGTTCTATCAACAGAGAGGAACCGGATACTGATGATTTCCCAGCTCCATGGAACGCTTGTCGAGGCCACGATGAGCTCGGCCGTCGTCGATGTGTCGGGCGTTGGCTTTGAGCTCGGCATCTCGGGCAGCACTGCGGCCACGTTGCCGACGCCCGGCGGCGAGGTCCGCCTCTACACGCGTATGCAGGTGCGCGAGGACGCCATGACACTTTTCGGTTTTTCCTCAAAGGACGAGCGCACGATGTTCGACCGGCTCGTGTCCGTTTCGGGCGTTGGCCCGCGCCTGGCGCTCGCCGTGCTTTCCACCTATACCGTGGGGCAGCTGTATTCGCTGGTGATGGCCGAGGACGACAAGGGCATGGCCAAGGTACCCGGTGTGGGCAAAAAGACAGCTCAGCGCCTGATCCTGGAACTCAAGAGCACCTTTGCCAAGGATAAGGGCTTTGTGCCGGTCGACGTGATTCCCGGACAGATTGCGATGCCCGTGCCCGCTGCCGCTCCCTCGGCGATCGATGATGCCCGTGCGGCACTCCTTTCCATGGGCTTTAGCCCGCAGGAGACCGATGTTGCCCTGAGCGGGTATGATGGACAGAATATGCGTGTCGAGGATCTGCTCGGCGCGGCGCTTAAGCGACTCGGAATGGATGCGTGATGTGGGAAGCCGATGACTCTCAGGACCTGTGGGCGACGCCCGGCAACTCGCCGGCGGCATCCATGGCGCACGGCGAGCGCATGGTGGGCTCGGAGCTGACGGCCGAGGACCTCGATGTCGACCGCACTTTGCGCCCCCAGCGCCTGGACGACTACTGCGGCCAGGAGCACATCAAGCAGAGCCTGCGCGTGTTGATCGAAGCGGCGCAGAGCCGTGGCGAGACGCTCGACCACGTGATTTTCTCGGGTCCTCCGGGCCTGGGCAAGACCACGCTGGCCACCGTTATCGCCAACGAGCTGGGCGCTCAGATCAAGACCACGAGTGGCCCTGCCATCGCGCGCACGGGCGACCTGGCGGCCATCCTTACTAACTTGCAGCCGGGTGATGTGCTGTTTATCGACGAGATCCACCGCCTCAACCGTTCGGTCGAGGAGGTCCTGTACCCCGCGATGGAGGACTTTGCCCTCGATATCGTGATTGGCAAGGGTCCGGCGGCGCGCTCGATTCGCCTGGATATTCCCAAGTTTACGCTGGTAGCGGCAACGACCCGCTCAGGCATGTTGACCGGCCCGTTGCGCGACCGCTTTGGCATTTCGTATCGCCTGGATTACTACACGGTCGAGGAGCTCGCGCAGATTGTGACGCGCTCGGCGACTATCCTGGGCGTGACGATCGACCATCCCAGTGCACTCGAGATCGGCTCGCGTTCGCGTGGCACACCACGTCTTGCCAACCGCCTTCTCAAGCGCGTGCGCGATTACGCACAGGTGTGTGGCAACGGCCCTATCGAGCTCGATATCTGCCGCCAGGCGCTCGAGTTCTTCGAGATCGACGAGCTCGGTCTGGACTGGATGGATATTCGTATCTTGGAGACGCTTGCCAAGACGTTCTCCGGCCGTGCTGTAGGCCTGACGACCCTTGCCAGCGCGGTGGGCGAGGACCCGGGCACGCTCGAGGATGTCTATGAGCCCTATTTGCTGCAGTGCGGGTTGATGATTCGTACGCCGCAGGGCCGTCAGGCAACCCTTCGCACCTTTGAGCACCTGGGGATTGAACCTACCGTTTAGGGCGCTTTGTTTTGGCGTGCTGTTGGACTATCGCTGGGCATCGGGTAAACATATCGCCGTTCATCGGTTATGGGCGTTTTACTATTGCGCGCCCGTGCTATGCTGAATTGGTCTTTTTCTCATTCGGTAACGAAAGGACCGCCCATGCCTACTGACATCGAAATCGCACGTTCTGTCACGCCGCTGCCTATTACCGAGGTGGCCAAGAACGCCGGCGTCGACGTTAAGCACCTTATTCCGTACGGCTTCGACAAGGCTAAGGTCGACTATTCACTGCTCAACGAGCCGACTGATCATCAGGCCAAGCTCGTCCTCGTGACCGCTATCAACCCAACGCCTGCGGGCGAGGGTAAGACCACCACGACCATCGGTCTGGCCGATGGCCTGCGTCGTCGCGGCGTCAAGAGTGCTGTGGCCCTGCGCGAGCCTTCGCTCGGCCCCGTCTTTGGCGTTAAGGGCGGTGCTGCCGGCGGCGGCTGGGCTCAGGTCATCCCCATGGAGGATATCAACCTGCACTTTACCGGCGACTTCCATGCCATCGGTGCTGCCAACAACCTGCTGGCTGCCATGCTCGACAACCACATCCAGCAGGGCAACCAGCTCGGTATCGATGTTAAGCGCATCACCTGGAAGCGCGTCGTCGATATGAACGACCGTCAGCTGCGCCACGTCATCGACGGCATTGGCGGTAAGGCCCAGGGCGTGCCGCGCGAGGACGGCTTCGATATCACCGTCGCCTCCGAGGTCATGGCAATCCTGTGCCTGTCTACGAGCATTAACGACCTCAAGGAGCGCCTGGGCGAGATCGTCGTCGGCTACAGCTTTGCCGGCGAGCCCGTTCGTGCCCGCGACCTTAAGGCCCAGGGTGCCATGGCCGCGTTGCTTAAGGACGCGCTCAAGCCCAACTTGGTGCAAACGCTCGAGGGTACGCCCGCGTTTGTCCACGGCGGCCCCTTCGCCAACATTGCCCACGGCTGCAACTCCATCATGGCCACGCGTATGGCGATGCGCTTTGGCGATGTTGCCATTACCGAGGCCGGCTTCGGTGCCGATCTGGGTGCCGAGAAGTTCCTCGACATTAAGTGCCGCATGACGGGCGTTCGCCCCAGCGCTGTCGTGATCGTCGCGACCGCTCGTGCGCTGAAGTACAACGGTGGCGTCGCCAAGGCCGACCTCAACGAGGAGAACCTCGAGGCGCTCAAGGCTGGCATGCCCAACCTGCTACGTCACGTCGACAACATCCAGAACGTATATGGTCTGCCCTGCGTGGTCGCCATCAACCGCTTCCCGACGGACACCGAGGCCGAGCTTGCGCTCATCGAGTCCGAGTGCCAGAAGCTCGGCGTCAACGTTAAGCTTTCCGAGGTCTGGGCCAAGGGCGGCGAGGGCGCGCTCGAGCTTGCCGATGAGGTCATGCGTCTGATCGAGCAGCCGAGCGAGCTCAAGTTTGCCTATGAGGACGGCGCCGATGTGGCCGACGCTCTCGAGGCCATTGCCACCAAGGTCTACCGCGCCGACGGCGTTGACTTTACGCCGGCCGCCAAGCGCCAGCTCGCCGAGCTGCGCGAGAACGGCTTTGGCAACCTGCCGGTGTGCGTCGCCAAGACGCAGTACAGCTTTAGCGACAACGCCAAGGCCCTGGGCGCTCCCGAGAATTTCCGCATCACCGTGCGCGAGCTCAAGGTTTCCGCCGGTGCCCACTTTGTTGTCGCGCTGACCGGCAGCGTTCTGACCATGCCGGGTCTGCCCAAGGTGCCCGCGGCCGAAAACATCGACGTCGATAACGACGGCAACATCACCGGCCTGTTCTAAGTCTGCTGTCCATAGCTGCTTGTCCGCCCCGCCGTGCCCACAAGGCCCGGCGGGGCTTTTTGATCCTTAGGCCCGCGCATGTCTTGTAGATACCGATGGGCTCTGCCCATCATAGGCTTTTGCGCGGGTAGAATGCATGGATAACTTGAGGCTCACGCGCGACGGAAAGGAATCGTTGCATGGATCAGGACAAGACAACCGTGATGGGCGGCTACGGTTCCGCGCAGGCTGGCGATAGCGCCGATGCGACCCGCGTTGTTCCCAACCCCGGTTATGCCGACCCCGCGGCGACGCAGCCTTCTGCCGAGCCCACCCGGGTTATGGGCTATGGCGACACGGCGCAGGATTCTTACGCTGCATCTTCGCAAGGCCCCTATGGCAACGCAGCTCCGGACCCGTTTGATTACGCGCCGCAGGATTCTTATGCCGTCTCGACGCCGAATCCCTATGATGACCTGCCGCAAAATCCCATTCCGCAGCCTCAGCAGACGACGTATATGCCTCGCACGGCGCAGCCTCGCTACGAGTCGCGCGAGCCGTATCGCGAGTTCCCCAAGTCGATTCCGCAATATGGCGAGGACGAGGAGAAGAAGCCATCGCGTTCGTCGAGCGTGATCAAGAAGATCCTCATCGTGCTGGCGATCTTCTTTGCGCTGTCGGTTGTGTTTGCCATCGTGTCGGGCATGCTCAACAAGAGGGGGAGTTCAACGGCCGATACCACTGCCGAGCAAACCGAGTCCGCCTCCTCTGGCACCGTCGATCTGAGCGATATCCCAGGGCAGTACTGGTCCAACGCCAAGAAGATCCTCAAGTCGCGCGGCGCCGATCTTTCGAATGCCGTGGTCCTGACTGATGATGGCTCAACGCCCGTCGTCGATGCCAACTGGGTCGTTACTTCTGCCTACTATAACGACAGCGGCAACCTCGAAATTCAGCTCACGCACAAGAACAGTTCGGGCAACTCGTCCGACGGCCAAAGCGGTACCGACAGCTCGAGCTCCAATGCGCTGGAGGACTTGAGCAACAAGGCGCAGGAGTTGGGAGACAAGGCGCAAGAGCTGGGCGACACGGCACAAAACCTGGGCGATACCGCGCAGAACTTGGGCGGCTTGGCGACGGATGCCTGGAACGCCCTGCAAAACGGCATCTCGGGCGCGCAGGGAAACTAGCTGTTAAGCAGGCTACAGCTGCTCGGCCGGACGGTCGGGCGAGCTAAAGCCCGAGTCAAACGTAACGACGCATGATGCATCGGGCCGGCGCTCGTGCACGATGCGCGTGACGAGCTCCAGCAGCTCTTCGTCGGATATGTCAAAGCCGTCGGGACGCACCAGGTCAAACGAAACAAAGTCGTCGTGCTCATGCAAGTCGTGGATGGAGAGCGCAGGGTCGATCTGCGCTACGCCGCGCTTGACCCAGCCGCGCAGGTCGTCACCGGTTGTTGCAATGGGGTCGCAGTGCAGCGTAATGCCAATGCCCATTTGGCGTTTGATATCGTGTTCGATGGTGTCCAGGATCTCGTGATGTTCAAACGCGTCGCCCTCGCCGGGCATTTCCACGTGGGCGCTGGCAAACTGACGACCGGGGCCGTAGTCGTGCACCATGAGGTCGTGTGTGCCCAAGACCTGCGGATAGGACATGATCTTGTCGCGGATTGCCTGGACGAGCTTGGGGTCGGGCGCTTGCCCCAGCAACGGGCTGATGGCGTCGCGCACCAGGCCCAGGCCGCTGATGCAGATGAAGATGCCCACACCCAGGCCTGCCCAGCCATCGAGGTCAAAGCCGGTCGTCTGCGAAATAAGCGCCGCCACCAAGACCGAGCCCGAGGTGATGACGTCGTTTTTGGAGTCCTGCGCCGTGGCGATGAGCGTTTCGGAGTCGATGCGATCGCCCAGCGTGCGGTTGAACGCTGCCATCCAGAGCTTAACGAGCATGGACGTAGCCAGTGCCGCAAGGGAAATAAACGTGTAAGCGGTGGGCGAGGGCTTGATGATCTTAGTGACCGACTCGAGGATCAGATTGATGCCGACGGCGCAAACCAGGACGGCGACGAACAGGCCGGCTAGGTACTCATAGCGACCGTGGCCATAGGGGTGGCCTTCGTCCGCCGGGCGGCTGGCAAGGCGGAACCCGAGCAGACTCACGATGTTGCTCGAGGCATCGGAGAGGTTGTTGAAAGCGTCGGCGATGAGGGAGACGGAGCCGGCGAGCAGGCCCGCGATGCCTTTGGCCAGGCACAGGGTGATGTTGAGGCCAATGCAGACGAGGCTTGCGGAAAAGCCCGCGTTGGTGCGGCAAGATGCATCGACCGGCTCGCTCTCGCTGCCGGGAACAAGCGTATGTACCAGCCGATTTACAAATAGCATAGCGGTCGTCCTCACAATCATGTTTAAGGGGATAGTGTAGCTCGCGCGGGGGCGCCGTGCACCGATGCTCAGAAAATGCAGCAATAGTCTGCCGGTGCTAACGAGCGAGCCTTCTCGTCTGCCTGGGTGGTCCATTTTGGGCCACATGGGTATGGGCATGTGCCTGCTTGCTCGACATACTTAATGTCGACAGCCCCTGTGCAAAGGAGGACGTTTCCATGGACGAGATGTTTGCCATTAAATGTCAAAACTGCGGCGGCCCTATGTACTCACACCAAGCTAAGCGCAGCTTTGAATGCGCTTATTGCGGTGCGGTCATTCCGTGGCAGGCGGACGCCGGAGAGCCCAAGAGCGCTTTGGGCATTCGCCATACGCCGTTGACGGTGGTGGATGGACTGCTCAAGCTCACGCATGTGTCGCAACTCGAGCGCCCGGAGGACCCGGACTGGTATTTCTTCAATTCGCACTGGCGCAATCAGTCGGTCCTGGAACATCTACTTTGGGAGGATTGCGGCACGGCGCAGGAGTTCCAAGAGGCCATGCATGTGAGCATTCCTTGCCCCTTCTGTGGTGCGTCCTTTGAGGGTGAGTCAACGCAGCGTGTGTTTGAGTGCCCGTCCTGCGGCAATAAGATCGGCGTCGCCGACCTGCTCAGGCCCGGTACCTTCAGCAAGCGCCTGACCATGGGCGTTGGTGCGGAGTATGTACCTGAGCAGGGTATTCCCTGCGAAATCTCGCCGCAGCAGGCACGTGCCAACGCACTGCAGCTGGTGCGCCAGTATCCGGATGCCTTTGCCGGGCACGACGTGGAAGACGCGATCCAAAACGACATGATGCTCTTCTATTTCCCCATGGCGCTGGCGGACTTGCGCATGATGGCGAGCTTCCCGGGCAAGGGCCTGAGCAAGGAGACCTTGGTGTACTACGAGGTGCTCGACTGGGCATACCCCAGGGCAAACTACCTGGACGTTCGCCTCATGGGCATTTTGGAGCCGTGGGACTTTGCCAAGGTCGGTCCGTTCGATCCCGCCATGCAGGAAGGCGACTTCCGCGTCGTCTCCGTCGATGCGTCTACCAAGGACCAGGTGGTCATTGATAAGTTGGCGCTCGACGTTGCGGGCAACGACGCCGAGGCGGTACTGGGGCTCAATAAAAAGAGCATTCGCATGTGGGCGCGCAAGGCCCGCAAACATAAGGACGGCCTGGTGATGGTGCCGGTCTACTTTGTCGATCGTCCGGCGACAGACGGCCGCGATGGCGAGCAGGTGCGCATTGCCGTAAACGGCCAGACGGGCCGCGCGGCCGCGGTGGTGTTTAGTGACAAGCGCGAAACGCACGTCGTGGCGCCGCTCAATCCGAGCCTGCATCTGTCCGGTGAGAGCACCGTGCATGCCACGCCCATCGAGGTCAAATACGTTAAATCGCCGTTCCTATACCAGATCGTGCGCCGTGGAGGCGGCGAGCAACCACGTCAGGTGGCAGCGGCGGCCGAGGGTTCCTGTCGAGAGGAGAAGCCCAAACGCAAGGGCCTGTTCGGCGCGATTTTTGGGAAGTAGGGGAGCGGTGCCGGTTGACATGACGGCGCGATAGCCAGGGGCAAGGGGTGGCTCGCAGGAGTGCGGGCTGCCCCGTTTTTGTATTGCGGGGAAGTGCCGGGCACTTCATTAAATGCCCCTGCTCGGAGCGTTGGCACTGAACAACATTACGCTTGCCGATAGCTATTAAAAAGTGTCCGCTCGCGGTAGTAGTATCAAAAAAGAGGGGTTCCAAACGGAACCCCTCTGGCAAGTCAAATTGTCCCCTACGGGACGCCCTCCGAAGAAGGCATTTTTGGCATAGCCGTATTTTGACTCGCAGTGTCGATGTAACTGGTAATCGACAAGGCAACTGTAGCACAGCGCGAAAGGGCTGGTCTATATGAATCTAAGAAACTACTCGGGTGAGTACAGCATCGGTCTAGACATGGGCACCAACTCCGTGGGTTGGGCGGTTGCGGACGAGCATGGCAAGCTCCTGCATTTTAAGAAGCAGCCTACCTGGGGCAGTCGTCTGTTCGATGCCGCACAGCCGGCTTCTGAGGCTCGTGTCCATCGCGGTCAGCGTCGTCGCTATGTGCGGCGTCGTTGGCGCTTGGATCTATTGCAAAAACTGTTTGAGCCCGCAATGAACGAAGTTGATCCGGGCTTTTTCATGCGGCTCAACCAGTCGCGAACCATCGAAGGCGACCCGATCTTTACCAAGGACTTTACGAAAGCCGATTACTACGATCGTTTCCCAACCATCTACCATCTTCGCGCCTACCTTATAGAAAGCGATGAGCAGGCAGATCTCCGCTTGGTGTACCTTGCGATTCATAACATCGTTAAGCATCGCGGTAACTTCTTGCGCCAAGGAGAGAAACTGACGGCAAAGACAGCAAAGACATCTGATGTCCTTAAGAATCTCAATGGTGCTTTGAAGGCATGGTGCGAATCGAGGGAATATGAGTTCGTGAAACTTGATGAACTCTCTGTAGCGAAGATCTTGGCTGACGAGCGATCTTCTCGCTCGCAAAAGGCAAAAGACATTCAGGCACTCGTAAAAGTTGACACCGGAGATGCAACCGCGAATAAAAAGCTGGCGAAGGCTTTGTCGAACGCTGTCGTTGGTCTCCAGTGCGAGTTCAAAGATGTGTTTGGCGAGTTTGAGTGCGAGGCAACTAAGCTCGCGCTTTCTGACGACGAGAAACTCGAGACACTGCAAGCTGCATGCCCCGACGATTGCGTCGAGCTTCTTGAGTCTGTCTGCGGGGTATATTCTGCTTATGTTTTGCAGGGGCTTTTGTCATATGCAGAAGGCCAAACTATTTCGATCAACATGATCAAGAAATACGAGCAATACGCAGAAGACCTTGCTCTGCTTAAGCTCTTGGTCCGCAAATATGCTCTTAACTCATATGAGTCTTTCTTCCGCGGGGCAACCTATCATGATTCGAATGGTGATGATCCTTCGCGCGACTACGATGCCTCAAAGGCCCAAGGCTATACCGCATATGACCTGCATAAACTGTCCTATGATGACTTCGCTAAATCCGTAAAGAAGCTCTTTGCGGGAACGGGCGCGGAGACGGATGAACGCTATATCGCCATGATGGACGCATTCGACAAACAGCGCTTTTTGCGTCGCCTTAAGACGAGTGATAACGGTGCCATCTACTATCAGCTGCATCTTGAGGAGCTGCAGGCTATTCTCAAAAACCAGGGCCGCTTCTATCTGTTCCTCAAGGACGAGGCTTCGAAGATCGAGAGCCTGGTCACGTTCCGTATCCCGTACTATGTTGGACCGCTGACGCCTAAAAATGCGGCCAAGGACAAACACGGCAACCACCGATTCCAATGGTCCGAGCGCAAGCCCGGCATGGAAGAAGCGACAATCACGCCTTGGAACTGGGATACCGTAATCGATAAGAACAAGAGCGCCGAGAACTTTATCCTGCGCATGACGGGTGATTGCACTTATCTTGCTGGTGAAAAGGTGCTTCCCAAGCAGTCTCTGCTCTACGAGGAGTTCTGCGTTCTGAATGAACTCAATGGCGTTCGCTGGTCTGAAGATGGTGACGATTGGCAACGCTTGGATGCCGCGCAGCGCGAGGGCATTGTCCATGAGCTATTCCATAAAAAGCGTTGCATTACTTACAAGATGATTGCCGACTGGCTTGTAAAAGAGGGCGACGCGACAAATCCGGTTGTCCGCGGCGGCCAGGGTGAGAGCGGTCTTGAATCGAAGATGGGCTCGTACATCTTCTTTGCCAAAGACATCTTTGGCGTGGACGAGTTGAGCCGCGCCGAGTATCCAGTTATCGAGAAGATCATTCTTTGGAACACGTTGTTCGAGGACCGCTCGATCCTTAAGGAAAAACTGCAGGATGAGTTCGGTCCCAGTGGCAACGGAATGCTCGATGCCGAGCAGATTAAGAAGATTTGCAAAAAGCGACTGACTGGCTGGGGACGTCTGTCGGAGAAATTCCTGACGGGTATTAGGATTGATACGCAAGTCGGTCGCTCTATGAGCATCATGGACGTGCTGCGAGAGGGAAACCCCAGTTCTGAGCGTCGCTTGGGCGAGACCATGGTGATGATGGAGATTCTCCACGACAACACGCTGGGCTTCCAGGAAAAAGTGGATGAACACAATCGCAAATACTATGCCGAACATGAGAAATCTCTAGGCGTAAATGAGCTCCCCGGATCTCCGGCGATTCGTCGCAGCCTGAATCAAGCGATTCGCATTGTTGACGAAATCGCAAAGATTGCGGGGCATGCGCCGGCTAACGTTTTTGTTGAGGTGACTCGCGACGAGGACGAAAAGAAGAAAGGCAAGCGGACTACGAAGCGCTGGGACACCATCGAGGACGCTCTCAAGGCGTTTAAGGCCGAGGGCGGCGACCTGGCAGTTATGGACGATTTCAAGGAACTCAAGGCAACCAATGCAGATCTTGACGAGCGCCTGACCCTCTATTTGATGCAGAACGGAAAGTGCCTGTATTCCGGTCGCGCCATCGACCTCAATAAGCTTATGGCGGGCTCGGGCGAGTACGAGGTCGACCATATCATTCCGCGCGCCTACATTAAGGACGACAGCCTGGAGAATAAGGCGCTGGTGTACCGCGAGGAGAATCAGCACAAGACCGACCAGCTTTTGATCGATAAGGGCATTCGCTGGAAGATGGGCGAAACGTGGAAGCAGCTGCACCGAGCGAAGCTCATTGGCGATAAAAAGTACCGCAACTTGCTGCGCTCTTCCATAAATGAGAACGCCATGAAGGGATTCGTCGCGCGTCAGCTCGTTGAGACGAGCCAGATGGTTAAGATGGCGCAGGCGTTGCTTGAGGCGCGTTATGCCGATGAGGGAACTAAGATCGTTCCTGTAAAGGCGAGCGTATCGCACAACCTTCGTGAGGCAGCAGGCCTTGTTAAATGCCGCGAAGCCAACGATTTCCATCATGCGCACGATGCCTATCTGGCATGCCGTTTGGGGCTGTTTATTCAGATGCGCCATCCCGGTATGTACGAGAACCCCATCGGCTACTCGCATGTGATTAAGAAATACGTGCGCGAGCAGTCCGAGCTGTTTAAGAAAACCCATCGCATGCCTGGATCTGCCGGATTTGTCGTTAATAGCTTTATGACTGCGGGTTTTGACCCCGAGACGGGTGAGGTCTTTGACGATGCCTGGGCCGAGGACGACGAGGTCAAACGTTATAGGGGAAAGTATCTTCCGGACGGCTGGAATGCAGCGGCAGAGGTCGAGGGCATTCGCCGTGCGCTCAACTATCGCCAGTGCTACATCTCGAGGATGCCGTATGTGGATACGGGGGCGTACTGGAACGCCAATCCTATCTCTAAAAGGAAAGCGCCGAAGATTGAGATTAAAAAAGGACTCGACCCCTTGCTTTACGGCGGGTACGACAGCAAGAGCGCAGCGTATTTCTTTATTTACGAAGTTAGGGATAAGAAGACGAAGCCTGTTTTGAAGATGGCAATGATGCCAGTCTACAAGATGAAAGAACTGGAGAGCGATCCAGTAGCTTTTGAAGACTATTGTCGAGAGCTGGCGTCCGGTACTTCGTGCGTATTTACAAGGATTGTTATTCCGAGGCTGTTGAAATGGCAGCTTGTGGAAATAGCTGGAAGTCGACTGTGCGTAAATGCTGAAGAGGAAATGAAGTCGGCGTCTCAGCTGGCCTTCTCACAGGAAGAACTCCTGAAGATCTCCCGCGTCTGCCGAGAAGGTTTTTTTGATGCGGATACGAACCTGTTCGTTTATCGGGCTGTCGCTCGTTCGCTGGAGAAATCTGAATGCCCTATGCTGGCGAGTGATTTGGGTCTTGAAGATAAGTATGAGACGTTTAGCGCGCTCGGCGTGGCACAGCAAAAAGACCTATTGATTAAGTTGATCAGGCTGTGTGTGGGCAATAAAAAGTCTGTGCCGATTGACATCAAGGCGCTTGGAGGAGGAAAGGCAGCCGGAAGGCTCCGCCCTGCACGCAATAAAGTCCCTGAGGGCCTTGTAATCATTGACCAATCAGTAACAGGCATGTTCGAGAGAAGGACCCGTGTCGGGCTTTAGGAATATCGTCATTTCTAGTCCTTGCAAACTGCAGTACAAGGGTGGATACATGGTTGTCCGCCGGGAGGACGATACGGCGAAAGTGCACCTTTCCGAGATTTCGTCGGTCGTCCTTCAGACCAACCAGGTGTTCATAAGCGCTTATCTGCTCTCGGAGCTTGCCAAGGCAAAGGTCGCGTTTGTCGTCTCTGACGAGAAGCGCGACCCCATTGGGCAATATTTACCGCTATACGGGGCTCATAACACCAGTAAACGTATTGCAGAACAGCTTGAGTGGGGCGAACCGATCAAAAAGCGCGTATGGCAACGAATCGTGCGCGACAAAATCAAGCATCAATCTGATGTGCTCCACGCCCGTGCGCGTGAGGAGCAGGGTGAGACGCTCAAGAGTATTGTTGCCGAGGTGCGCTCCGGAGATACAACAAATCGCGAGGGCCATGCCGCCCGATTATATTTCAGTTCCCTGTTTGGTCCGTCCTTTTCGAGGGATGACGATACGCCTCTGAATGCTGCTTTCAATTACGGCTATGCGATCCTGCTGTCGAGCGTCAATCGCGAGATCGCGGCGCGCGGATACCTTACGCAGGCGGGAATCTGCCACAAAAATGAGTTTAACCAGTTCAACTTGAGCTGTGATTTTATGGAGCCATTTAGGCCTCTTGTAGACCGTATTGTGTTCGATAACTTCGACGGCGAATTCTCTAAGGAGATAAAGCTTCTTTTGGTCGACATGCTCAATCAAGGAATCGCGTATCGAGGCGGCACGTATCGCGTGGGCTCCGTAATATCCCTGTATGTTACTGACTGCTTCAAGGCCCTTGACCGGAAGCTGTCAGTAGATGAGATCGAGTCGTTCGAGGTCGTATGAGTATCGGGGAAAGGATCAGATATATGAGGCTTGTCGTCTTCTTTGATTTGCCCGTCGATACTCCTGCGCAAAGAAAAGACTACCGCGTGTTCCGCAAGTTTCTTCTTAAAGATGGCTATCTTATGCTCCAGGAGTCCGTGTATGCAAAGCTTGTTGTTAATGATGGGGCGGCGGGAAGCGCGATACAAAGACTTAGGAAGCATCGTCCGCCGTCCGGCCTCGTGCAGGTCCTTCGCGTGACTGAGTCTCAGTTTTCGACCATGGAGTACATTACGGGCAACCGTGAGACCCATGAGGAGATAGACACGATGGAGGAGCTTCTGGTTTTATGAGGCTCGTGTTTTCGGGACTTGAACACCCGGTGGAGCTAACAGCAGGGGAGACATCGGTTTTGCAAGTCGAAAACTCTGCTCTGTTCGCGCGGATCGTAACTTCTTTGCAAAACGGATTGGGGCGCCAGGCGATGGAACCTTACTCCCTTTGGAAAGACGATGAGGAGATTAAGCCCGACAGTGCCCTGATGGTAGTGCCTGATGCGCTGAATCTTCCATGGGATGACCGTGCATTTATGACCGCAATCACCAAGAAGGTTGAGCGTGAGTTTCTAGAAGACGAAGATCTGCGTATGCAGGTGGAAGAGGCTGAACGTGCAATAAAGCTGCGTTTAGGCGGATTGAACCTTGGCTTTAATGCCGATTTGGGGTTTGGGTTAGAATGGGATTTGAAGCGCTACCTCAAGTTTTTAGGATTTGGCGCAGCGCCTCAAGAAGATAAATCGTTCCTTGATAATCTGCTTAATTTCCTTTCATTTGCTCTTGACGCTGGCTGCAGAAAGACAATCGTATTCGTAAATCTCAAAACGTTTTTGACGGAAAATGAGCTGCAAACGCTCTATGACCACTGTCTCTTATACACATCTGACGCTGCCGACGAAGAGGATAGTGTAG
>CABRHR010000012.1 GCA_902470835.1 uncultured Collinsella sp. | reverse complement strand
TACACTATCCTCTTCGTCGGCAGCGTCAGATGTGTATAAGAGACAGGTTTGCTTCAATGAGCTTTTCAAGTCTCAAAACTCGATGGTAGAGGGCCGACTTCGACAAGGGAGGGTCAGCCATCTCCCCCAGATCGCGCAGTGACAGATCGGGATAGCGCTCGCGCAGGTCGCAAAAGACCGCCAAGGCGTCCGGAAGCGTGTCGCGCAAGCCCCGCTGTTCGAGCTCATCGATCAACGCAAGCTGATGCTGGGCGGCACCCGCGCTTCTGGTCTGATTGGCCAGTTCGGCATTCACGCGACGGTTTACGTCGTTCTTAACCAATTTGACCGCGCGCGCTTCCTCGATCTCGGCAACGCTGCGCTTGGCGCCGACCAGCTTTAGGAGCTGCTCGATCTCCTCGGCGCTCTTAATGTAGACAGCAAAGGATCCGCGCCGCGCGTTAACGCGCGCATGGACCCCAATCTGCTCCAATAGATCGCAAAGTCCCCGGGCATACTGCTCGCCCTGAACCGCGATCTCCAAATGAAAGTCACCGCGGGGATCGGCCACGAAACCGCCGGCGATGAGCGCGCCGCGGATGTAGGCAAGCCTGCAGCAGGGACGGGCAACGATGTGCCGGGGAACACCGGCGACAAGTCCTCCCCTACGGTCGAGGATACCCAGCAGCACCAGAGCCTTATCCAGGTCGGGCTGATCGGGCAAGGTGATGAGGTAGTTTCGAACCTTATGCAATACAGATTTGCGGACGGTGAACTCTGTTTTGAGCTTAAGGATGCGATGAGTCAGAGTGATCATCGTGCGCGCGACGGCTCCCGTCTCAGTCGCAACCGTCAAACGATACCGCCCAGAGCCGGTAAGCGAGAGCGTACCGCTCACGCGCGTGAGGGCGGCAAGCGTCGACAAGTCGCAGTATTCACATTCGGGTTCGCAGCGCGCAAGCTCGTCGCGCACCTCGGCGGTAAACGACATGCAGGCCTATGCCTTCGTGTTGGCGCGCGACAGGTCGCGGTGGGAGATGCTCACGTGGTACTGAGCACCTTCCAGGTAACGGGCCGTGGCCTCGGCAATAGCAACGCTACGGTGTTGACCGCCCGTGCAGCCGATGGCAATAGAAAGCTGTGGCTTGCCCTCCGCGATATAGCCGGGCATGACCGTATCGAGCAGCTGCGTCCAAGCTTTCCAGAACTCCTGGGTCTTGGGATGGTCCAGAACAAAGTCGGAGACCTTCTTATCGAGACCGGTCATGGTGCGCATCTCGGGATCGTAGAACGGATTGGGCAGGAAGCGAACGTCGATCATAATGTCCGCCTCAACGGGCATACCGTGCTTAAAGCCAAACGAGAACACGTGAACGTCCATGAGCTGCTGGTCGGACAACTCGGAGAACGCCATGCGCAATTTGTTGCGCAGGGCAGAGGTACGCAGGCGGCTCGTGTCGATGATCATATCGGCTCGATCGCGCACACCCTGCAGCTGCAGGCGCTCGCGCTGAATCGCATCGGCCGTAGTCTCCCCCGGCTTGGCAATGGGATGGCGGCGGCGGTTTTCGCTATAACGACGGATCAGCACCTCGTCAGAGGCCTCGAGAAACACGATGTCGCAGCTCATCTCGCGCTCCTCGAGTGCGGCAACGGCATCGAGCAGCTCATCGAACAAGCCCTGGCTGCGCAGGTCACAGGTGACGGCGAGATGCCTGCCCACGCCCGTATTGATGCCGACGAGCTCGGCAAGCTGGGCGATGAGACGCGGAGGCAGGTTATCAATGCAAAAATAGCCCATGTCCTCGAACACGTGCATGGCCTGTGTGCGGCCCGATCCGGACATTCCGGTGATGATGACGATATCGGGGATGCGCTCCGAGCGCTCCGCCGCATCCATGGCATCTCCCTTTTGCATGTGCTGCCTCCCGAAAACAAGCGCGGGACCCAGCAACCCGGATCCCGCGCGGTCAATTGCCTATATTGAGTATACCGCCCCGAGCGGATACGAGGCCTGTCTTACGCCTCAAGCGCAGCCTTGAACCAACTCGTAATACTCGTGGGGTGCGTGATGGCGGTGCCGACGACAACGGCCCAGGCGCCAGCATCGATCGCGGCGCGAGCCTCCTCGGGCGTATGCACGCGGCCCTCGCAAATGATGGGAAGGCCGGGGAATTCCTCAGTCGCCTGGCGCAGGAGCGGCAGATCGGGGCCGTCGGCCATGGTGCAATCGATAGCGGCGACGCCGTGAGAAAGCGTGGTGGATACCAGGTCAAAGCCCATATCAACAGCACGGCGAATGTCCTCGATGGTGGCACAATCCGCCATCAGGAGCACACCCTCCTCATGCAGCGGGCGGAAGGTATCCTCGACCGTCTTGCCATCGGGGCGCGGACGATCAGTGGCGTCGATCGCCACGATATCGGCACCCGCAGCAACGCAGGCGCGAGCGTGACGCAGCGTCGGCGTGATGTAAACGCCCTCGTGCCCATCCTTCCACAGGCCGATGACGGGAACCTCACAGCGACCCTTAATGGCGGCAATGTCGGCAAGGCCCTGGCAGCGAATGGCGGCGGCGCCGCCGAGCTCGCAAGCACGAGACATTTGAGCCATGGTCTCGGGCGTACGAAGCGGCTCGCCCATATACGCCTGAACGCTCACGACGAGCTTGCCCTTCAGGGATTGAATCAAAGGATCGACGGTCATAAGGCTGTAACCTTTCTCAGAACAGCCTCCCGAGGCGTGTTGTCTCGGGAGGCTCCTACAGAAGATACGTTTACTTCAACGAGGCAAGAAGATGCTCAGCGGCACCGATGAGCGGAGCATCGCCCTCCAGAGAACCGATGAGGATCGGCGTGTCCTGAAGCGGATCGAGCGCCTGGCTGGCATAGCCCTCGTGCACCGAATCCTTCCACGTCTGCGAACGCCAATCGGGACCCTGGTGAATCACGCCGCCCGAAAGCACGATGACCTCAGGGTCCAAGATGTTAGCGAGCGAGCCCAAGCTGGCACCCAGCGCAAAGCCGGCGTCATGGATGACCTCGGTCGCCTTTGCGTCGCCCGCACGGCACAGGTCGTTCACATCGCGACCAACCGAAGGACGGCTGGGGTCGACGCGACCAAAGCGCTCATCGTACATTCGACCAATGGAAGTGCCCGAAGCAACCGATTCAAGATGGCCGGAACGCCCGCAGGCACAGGGAATGCCGGCGGCAGCCGAGCACTCGATGTGGCCCATATGGCCGGCAGCACCATGGAAGCCCTGCATCACGCGGCCGTTCTCGACATATGCGCCGCCGATGCCCGTGCCGATGCCCAGGCACAAGACGGAGAACTTGCCCTTGCCGACACCCCAGTGGGCCTCGCCCAGAGCATGAGCCTGCACGTCGCCCACAACGGCAACGGGGAGACCGAGGTCCTCGCGCAGACGCGGCCCCAACTGAACGCCGGACCAGCCGGGCATGATCTCGTTGGCATACGCGATGGCGCCCGTCTTGGGGTCGACGACACCGGCGGCACCGATACCGACACCGAGGACCTCGACATCGGGATTCGCCTCGAGAGCAGCCTTGATGGACGCCTCGATACGCTGGAAGACGGCCTCGCCGCCCTCCTGGGCCTCGGTAGGAACCTCGGCCTCAAAAACGGGATGGGGCACACTACCGTCAGCCGGGTACTCCATGATGGCAGTCGCGATCTTAGTTCCGCCGATATCGACAGAGCAGACGTACTTGTTCTCCATGTCGCTCTCCTTAGGAGATAAAAAACAACTACAGGAAATGAAGGCGGTGTTATCGCCGCAACTTAGTAAAGGTTTCCCAGGTGCCCGAGGTTGGGGTGAAAGTGGTCGGGCGTTGACCTAATGGGTCACGCCCGACCACTTGAGCCCCAAGATCGGGTGCCTGGGGAAGCTTTACAGGAGACCGTTGTCCTGAAGGACCTTCTTAATCGCCTCAACGTTCTCGCCGGTCATGGCCTTCACTGGGCGCGGCATGGTCGGGCTGTCGAAGATGCCCATAAGGTTCATAGCGGTCTTGAAGGCGCCGACGCCACCGGCATAGCCCTGGACGCCCGAGGTGACATCCCAGATGTGCGAAATCTCATTGAGGCGATCCTGCTCGGCCTTGACGGTAGCCCAGTCACCAGCCTGAGCGGCCTTCCACTGACGCACGTAGCCCTCGGGCTCAACGTTGGCGAGACCCGGGACGGAACCGTCGGCGCCACCGAGGTAAGCGCCGTCGACAACAACCTCGTGACCGGTGAGGATGCTCATCGGATGGCCGTTCTTCTCGTTCTCCTGAACGAGGTAACGGAACGAGATGTCATCACCCGAGGAATCCTTGACGCCAGCAAGGACGCCCTCGGCGCCGAGCTTGGCAAGGAGCTTCCAGGGGAGCTTGGTGTGAACGCAGACGGGAATGTCATAGGCGAAGATGGGCAGGTCGAGTTCCTCGTGCAGGATGCGGAAGTGCTCCTCGACCTCGGTCATGCCCTGCAGGGCATAGAACGGGCAGGTGGCGACGAGGGCATCGGCGCCCAGCTCCTGGGCGACCTTGCCGTGCTCGATCATGCGCTCGGTCTCGGTGTCGATGATGCCGACCAGAACAGGCACGCGGTGATCGACGATGCGCACGGCCTCGGCGATGATCTGACGACGACGCTCGTCGGTGGAGAAGACGACCTCGCCCGAGGAGCCCAGGAAGAACAGGCCATCGACGCCGGCATCGATCATGCGGTTGATGCTGCGCTCAAAGGAGGCAACGTCGAGCTGGTGGTCTTCGGTATCGGGAACAACGACGGGAGGGATAACGCCGGTGAATTTCTGAGTTGCCACAAGAATCTCCTTAGTTGTCTGGCGGGCGACCCTATGCCACCCACTCTTGTTGGCAGTGTCCAGGCCGTCTAGGCCAAAGAACACGGGTAGAACGTTTGGTTAAAGAAGTCGATGACTTCGTTTTCGAACGCATTGATGCGCTCGTGAGCGTATTTTGCATAGATGATATGCCTTCGGTCACACTCAAGACCGTTGAATACGGCAAACTGGCCCTTGGGGTCGCTCACGGTATCCATAAGCGATGTGCCCATGAGCACCGATCCGCGCACCCTCGACGACAGCGCCTCGAGACCGCCAGGAAGCGGATTGGCAACCGCCGTGCAGGCGAGGCCCCGCTCGTCCAGAGCAGAAACCGCCAGCGCGACTCCGCCGCCAAGACCCTCGCCCCATGCAAAGATGCGGTCGGGGTCCATGCCATCAAGATTGCGTGCCACCTTCGCCAGCGCGCAACCCCAACGGACGCGCTCGACAAAAGCGGGCGAAGAAATCCCCCGCTGCAGGTCGTCCGCACCAGCAACATCGTCATCCAGCGCGAGGACGGCATACCCCATGGCGGCAAATCTCGTCATGTGATGCCAGCCGCGCACAGGCCGATCGATGTCGTGGAACATCAGGCACAACGGCACGCGCTCAGATACTCGGGCACGACCGACAGGCTCGATCAAACGAGCGTGAATCGCATCGTCACCGAGCTCAAAGGAGACCTCCGAGTAACGGGCGCAGGGGTTAACAAAGTCAATCGCCGTAATGGCCAGGCCTTGAATCTCAAGATTCGAAGCGCATGTCTCTAAATCAGAAACATCTGCTTGGACATCACCGCGCCAGTCCCGATATTCTGCGAGCCTTGACGAAACCGTTCCAGGAATTCCCACGAGTCCGGGGACAATCAGCTCGTCGACATTGCTCTCGCACTTAGACATGAGCCTCCCCTCCCTTGCAGAAAAACGGAATGATCAGATCGTCAAAATCCTGAATCTCCTCGTGGCCAAAGCCTTCAAAGAACTCATGACGCTTTTCGCAGGTCAGGTTGTTATAGACCGCAAACTGCGTCGCTGGCGGACAGACGATATCGGCTGTGCCGGTGCCAAACAGCACGGGGCATTTGACCATAGGGGCAAAGTTCTTGGAATCGAAGTACGCCAGCTTGGCATAGGCTTCGTCAATACGAGTCGAGTCCTCGTCAAACCAGCGAGACCAATAGCGCAGGCCCTCGTAGGCAATGTCGTCGGCATCCAAATCCCAGACTAGGCGGAAATCTGACAGGAAGGGATAGAGGATGGCGGCACGATTGATAAGCTCGCTGTTAAGCGCACAGGTCGCAATGCCCAAACCGCCGCCCTGCGACGCGCCGTTCACAAACACACGCGCAAGATCGATGCCCTCGAGCTCGCGAACGATGCGGCACAGGATGCGAATATCTTGGTGCAAGCGGACATAGTAGAGGTTGGCCGGGTCGCCGTCGATACCGGCGACGATATGACCGGCAACCGTTGTGCCCTCAAATCCACCAATGTCCTCGGAGGGACCTCCTTGGCCGGGGCAGTCGAGGGCGATGAGTGCCATGCCCATGCCTGCAAACGACGCCTGCTCAAACCAGCTGCGGCTTGCACCCGGATACCCATGGAACTGAAGTACCAATGGCACGGGCTCGTCCGAGACGGGTTTAAGGTACTTGGCATGCAGGCGCGCGCCGCACATGCCGGTATACCAGAGGTCGAAAAGCTGGCAGGTCGCGGCATCGGCGACCGATGCCGTCTCGATCGCATAGTCAAGCCCGACGGCGTCGGCCTCGGCCATGCGATCCTTCCAAAAGAGATCGAAATCTGATGGACGGGGCATGGCGCCTCGATATTCACCAAATTGATGTTGTAGCTCCTGAGCACTTGGCATGGCTCGTGAACCCAACCTTTCGAAATCGCAACGGAGGTGCGCCCGGCAAGGGAACCGGGCGCACGGGAGGGAAAGCGAGGCTACTCGCCGAGCTTGGGATGCAGCAGCGACGGCGCAGCGCCGAGCAGCATCTTGGTGTAGGGGTCCTGGGGGTGCTGGAAGACCTGCTTGGCCTCGCCCTGCTCGACGATCTTGCCGCCATTCATAACGATGATGTCGTCAGAGATATAGCGGACCGTCTGGATGTCATGGCTGATGAACACCATGGCCAGGCCGAGCTCCTTCTTAAGGTCGGTCAGCAGGTTCAGAATCTGCGCGCGGACCGAAACGTCCAGAGCCGAGGTGGGCTCGTCGGCGATGATGGCATCGGGGTTCAGCGACAGAGCACGGGCAATTGCGACGCGCTGACGCTGGCCGCCCGAAAGCTGGCCGGGAAGAACCTCGGCAGCGGAGCTGGGCAGACCGGTGAGCTCCAAGAGTTCCTTGACGCGCTTCTCCTGCTCGGCCTCGGTACCCAGGTTGTGGACGCGCATGGGGTCGAGCAGCTGCTCGCGAACGACCATGCGGGGGTTGAGCGCCGTGGCCGGGTTCTGGAACACGACCGAGATGACGCGACCCATGTGGCGACGGTCCTCGACGGTACGTTTGGTAACGTCCTTGCCCTTAAAGTAGACCTTGCCGCTCGTGGGGGCCTGCAGGCCGCACATGACGTTAGCGGTGGTGGACTTACCGCAACCGGACTCGCCGACGATGCCGATCGTCTGACCGGGCATGAGCTTAATCGTTACACCCTGGACGGCGTGAACCAGGTTGGGGTGCAGAATCGAGCCGGTACGGGTCCTAAAGGTGACGTGGACGTCATCAAGGAAGATGATCGGCTCGACGCCGTTTACTGCGGTCTCGCTCATCTACATCACCTCCGCGTGAGGGGTCAAACCATTTGCCTTGAGCACCTCGTCGGGGAGCTCGGAATAGAAGTGCTCGGTGCCGGGCACGCGCTTGAAGACCGGACGGGTGTCCAGGCCAATACGCGGGTGGCTCGAGCGGGGCGCGAAGCGATCGCCCTTGGGGAAATCGCGCGGGCTCGGAACGGCGCCGGGCACCTGGTGCAGGCGGCCCGAACCGCTCTCGATGGACAGAACGGAACCCAGAAGACCGCGGGTGTACTCGTGGATCGGGTTAGTGAGCAGCTCCTTGGTGGGCGCCTGCTCGATAACCTGGCCAGCGTACATAACCGTGATGTTATGGGCGACCTCGGCGACCAGAGCCAGGTCATGCGAAACGAAGATCATGGCAAAGCCGAGCTTGGCCTGAAGATCGTTGAGCAGCTTGATGACCTGCTTCTGGACGGTAACGTCCAGAGCGGTCGTGGGCTCGTCGCAGATGACCAGCTTGGGGTCGCGGGTAAGGGCCATAGCGATCAGGACACGCTGACGCTGGCCGCCGGAAAGCTCGTGCGGATAGCTCTCGAGCGTGCGCTTGGGATCGAGGCCGACGAGCTCCAGGAGCTCCTCGGCGCTGCGGGTTCCGCCGCGCTTGGTAAGCTGCTTCATCTGGGCAGAGATGAGCATGGAGGGGTTGAGCGAGGACAGGGCGTCCTGATAGACCATAGCGATATCGGTACCACGCAGGCCGAACCACTCCTTCTTGCTCATCTTGAGCAGGTCACGGCCCTCCCAGAGGACCTCGCCGGAAAGGTGCTCGTCATCGTCGGTCAGGCCCATGATGGCCAGCGTGGTGATGGACTTACCGCAACCGGACTCGCCCACCAGGCCCATGGTCTGACCAGGACGGACGTCAAAGTTGACATGGTCGACAACGTTGATATCACCGTGATGCTCAAACTGAATGCAGAAGTCACGGACCGAGAGAATCGGTTCGACAGACTCGTCGGGCACATGGCGATCGTCACGCTTGAGCTCGACATCGCGCAGGGCGCCAAGGCGAGCGGAGAGGGACTGGGCCTGCTCCTTGTAGGCGCGAACGGGGTCGGAGACCAGCAGGTCGGCCTCGCGACGCTTGGAGGAATCGGTCGGATCCAGGGCGGCGGAGGGAGCAGCGGCCATGGCGTCGGTAATGCCCTCGGAGAGGATGTTGAGCGCCAGGCAGGTGATCATGATGGCCAGGCCCGGGAACAGCGCCTGCCACCAACGGCCGGCGAGCACGCCGCCGCGGGCGTCGGCGAGGATGTTGCCCCAGGTAGCGGTGGGCTCCTGAATACCAGCGCCGATGAAGGTCAGCGAGGCCTCGAAGATGATGGCGTCGGCGACCAGGGTAACGGTGAAGACCATGATCGGGGCGATGCAGTTACGCAGAACATGCTTGATCAAAATCCACGGAGCCTTGGCGCCGGAAACGATGACCGCGCGGACATAGTCCTCGCCGTACTCGGACACGATATTGGCGCGGACGATACGGGCAATCTGCGGAGTGTACATAAAGCCGATGGCGAAGATGATCGACGGCACGGAATTGCCCAGGATGGAGACGAAGACGGCCGCGAGGGCGATGCCCGGGATGGACATGATGATGTCCAAGATACGCATGATCGTCTCGGAGACGGCCTTGCGCGAAACCGCTGCAAGGGCGCCCACGACCGAGCCGCAGACCAGAGCCATGGCGGTGGCGCCAAAGCCGATAATCAGCGAGTAACGACCACCGTAGAGCATACGCGACAGAATGTCGCGACCCTTATCGTCGGTACCGAAGATAAATCCGTTGCCGGGAGCCTGGCGAGCCGTAAAGATCTCGACCGGGCTATAGGGGGCAAGAAGGGGCGCCAGAATCGCAGTCAGGGCGACCAGCACCAGCACGACGGCGGCAATCTTAGAAGACAGCGTCATCTTCTTCCAGCCACCGAGCTTGAGCCCCTTGGAGGCAGCCTTCTCGAGCTGCTCGGTTTGCTTCTCTCGAATCTTTACCATAATCTACACCGTCCTGATGCGCGGGTTGATGAGCAGGTAGAGCATGTCAACCACGATGTTGATGATGATGAAGGCAAGAGCAACGACGATAACGACGCCCTGAACCAGGTTCGCCTCGTTGCCCTGAACGCCCTGCAGAATCGCGGTGCCCATGCCGGGGAGGTTGAAGATAACCTCGATGACGACGGCGCCGCCCATGAGGTAACCGATCTTAAGACCGAGGGTGGTGACCGGGGTGATCAGCGCATTGCGAAGAACGTTGATGCCGACGACGACCTTCTCGGGAACGCCGGCGCCGCGAGCCATACGGACATAATCCTTGTCGAGCTCCTCGACCATGGCGGTACGCACGATACGAGTCATCTGGCCCGTCAGCGGAAATGCCAAGGCGATAGCGGGCATGATCATACGTCCCAGATAGCCAACCGGATTCGTGGTGAAGTGAGGCAGAGCACCCGATGCCGGGAGCACCTTAAGGTAGGAAGAGAACAGCAGGATCAACAGAACGGCAAGCCAGAACGACGGGGTTGCCAAGCCGGCGATGGAAAAGACGCGGATCACTTGGTCCGGCCATTTGTCGCGATACAGTGCCGCGATGACGCCGAGCAAAAACGAAACGACCGCACCGATGGCAAGACCGATGAAGGTCAGCTGCATCGTAACGGGCAGGGCCGTGGAGATGCGCTTGGCAACGGAGTTGCGAGCAGCACCATAGGTGCCCATGTCGCCATGAATCAAATCGCCCATATAGCGCACGTAGCGCACGGGCCAGGGGTCGTCCAGACCATACTTCTCATGGTACTCGGCGACCGCCTCGGGCGAGGCACCGTCACCCAACGCCGTGTAGGCGGGGTCGGTCTTGGAGAACGACATAAGGAAGAACACCAGGACGGTGACGCCCAATGCCATGATCGGCAGCGCCACGAGACGCCTTCCAATCAAACGTAGCAAGTTGTTCACGTTCTCTCCCCTTTCTTTTGTCGGTAGGACCAACTGGTATATGAGTACGGATACTCATTACAAGACCCGAGCGACATCGTTGCCGCCCGGGTCTTTGTTTCAACTATGAGGATACGGTCCCAACGACCGACATCCTGCATACAGACTCAAGCGAGTCTTACGCCTTGACGGTCGCAACGCCCCTGAAGGACATGCTCGTCGTGCCGATGCCCTTGAAGCCATCGAGGGCCTCGCCGTTGGGCGCAGTGGACGGATCGTCCCAGGAAGCGGAGACGGTCTTGACGTGGACAACGGGGTACAGAACGGCGTTGTCGGCAATGATGTCGAAGCACTCGTTCCACTTCTTCTGCTGCTCGTCGCCCTCGGCGGCAAGAGCCTCGTCCATGAGACTGTGGAGCTTCTGCCACTCAGCGGACTCCTTCCACGGGCAACGGGTCTGCATCCAGACGTTGTCGCCGTACCACCAGTTGAGCAGCAGGTCGGGGTCGGCGCCGAAGCAGGAAGGATCGCCAGGGGCAAGGAGGATATCGTAGGCCTCGCCGCCGTCGATGGCAGCGTAGGTGGCCGGCGAGGTATCGGTCTGGATGGTCACATCGAAGCCGAGAGCGTCGAGGTCGTTCTTGACCTGGGCGGCCATGCCCTTAATCTGCTCGTTGTCGGTGGTGCGCAGGGTGATGGCACCCGGAGTGATGCCAGACTCCTCGATGAGCTTCTTAGCCTTCTTGGCGTCGGTCTTGTACACCGTGGAAGCCTCATGATAGTTGGTGAAGCTCTTGGGCAGGTAGCAGCTGGCAGCGGTGGCAAGGCCGGCGAAGGTGTTGCTGACCATCTTCTCGGTGTCGAGCGCATACATGACAGCCTGACGGACCTTGACGTTGTTCCAAGGCTCCTTGGCGACGTTGAACATGATGAAGCGGGTGCCGAAACCCTGAACGTTATCGATCTTGCAGCCGGCGCTCTCGAGCTGGTCGACGGCGTCAGCGGTAACGAGCTCCATAACGAGCGTGGAGCCCTCCTGCTGAGCGGTAACGCGAGCGGTGGGGTCGGTCAGGATGCTGTACTGGATCTTCTTATCCTCGGCAGCATACTCACCGTTGTACTCAGGATTGGGAACCAGGGTAATCTCGGTATCGGAGATAGAGTCGTACATCCAGGGGCCGGAGCCGATCGGCTGCTTGGCGCGATCCTCCTCGGTCTGAGTGGCCGGGGTAACGCGGACGATGGCCAGACGATCCTTGAGCAGGGAGAAGTTGGGGACCTTGGTCTTGACCGTCACGGTGCTGGCGTCCTTGGCCTCGATGGACTCGAAGGGCTGGAAGAACGGAGCATAGGTAGCGGAAGCGGCGCAAGCGGTGTAGGAGGCGACAACATCGTCAGCGGTGACCTCGGTGCCATCGGAGAACTTGGCACCCTTGCGGATGGTGACCTCGAAAGTGGTGTCGTCCACAGACTTGGGATCGTCGGTGGCGAGCTCGTTGAAGGTGCTGTAGTCGTGGTAATCGATGCCGTAGAGGCCCTCGACGACGTGCCAGTTAGCACCCAGGCCCACAGCGGAGCCGGTGCTGGCGGGATCGAAGCTGGACGGAGCGTAAGCGGAACCAGCGGTGATCACGCCGCCGCCACGGTTGGCGGAATCGGTGGAACCGGAAGCGGAACCCTCGTCGCTAGAGCTGCCACCGCAGCCGGTGAGACCAAGCCCTGCGACAGCAGCGACGCTGCCGGTGAGGCCGAGGAACGAACGCCTGGACATACCCTTGTTGATGATGGCCATGTCTTCTCCTATCAATAGAGAATCTTACTCGGGAGCACCTAGACTTGCCCCCGCGCAACTTGCGGACGATATATACCTTACCTACCGACGAACCCAACTGAGGTGCCGCGCTCGGCGACCGATACATACATCCGCTTGAACGGTATTTACTACCGTTCACCGAATTCGTTGACAAACGATTCGCCAGACAGTATGTATCGGCGAGGTGAGATATCAGTCTTCGTCAACCCGCAGGATAGCAGGGTTTTCGCTTGGGTTAGTCAAACGTTTTAGCGTTAATAAAACCCGAAACCAGCAGGCAATCATGGCGAAATAAATGGTTGAAAATCGCGCAATCATGTATATCAGTTGTTTAGGCTCGTGTTTAGCTACCGGAATGGCCAGCCGCCGCCTCGGCGCGCTCGGCATTCCATGCAACAAGTGCCTCGTGGACCGCTTTGGCGACATCGGCAGGTATGCCGCGAACTTCCGCAATCTCTTGCTCGCTCGCCGCGCGTAAACGCTTCATCGAGCCAAAATGGCGCATAAGGGCACGTTTTCTGGTGGGTCCCACGCCTGGAACGTCATCGAGTACCGAAACCGTCATGGCTTTATCGCGCAATTCGCGATGGAACGTGATGGCAAAACGGTGCGATTCATCGCGTACCTGTTTAATTAGATAGAGCGAAGCAGACCCGGTCGGCAGCACGACAGGAGTCTCGTCCCAAGGCACAAAAACTTCCTCGTCGGCCTTTGCCAAGCCACAAACTGGTATATCGAGCCCAAGAGCCTCAAGTTGCTTGATCGCAGCGGTCAATTGCGGCTTACCGCCATCGACAACGAGCAAATCGGGGCGCGAGCCAAAGCGCTCGTCGGCCATGCGCTCGGGAGCATAGCGTCGTCCCAAAACCTCGGACATCGACACGAAGTCGTTTGCCTCGTCCAGTTCGGCCTGAATTTTAAAACGACGGTACTGGCTCTTGTCGGCGCGTCCGTTGGTAAACACCACCATCGAGGCGACGGTAAAGGTTCCGTGCAGCGTCGAGATATCGAAGCACTCGATACGCATCGGCGGCGCCGGCAGCGCCAGCGCGCTTTCGAGCTCCAGGAGCGCTTGATTGGTGCGGTCGTCAGCGTACCCCGTTCGCATCATGTAGCGCATGAGGGCATGGCGCGCATTTTTGGATGCCATATCGAGCAAACGGTGCTTTTCGCCACGCTGCGGCCTATGGAGATGGCAGGAACGCTCGCGCTTGCCTGCAAGCCACTCCCCCAGCGCCTCTGCATCCTCAAGCTCGACAGAGAGGTTTATCTCAGCTGGAATATCAGCCGTCTCGTCGTAATAGCGCTTAAGAAAGCCCGACTGGAGCTCTTCCTCGTCAACATCAAGACCCTTGTCGAGAATGAACTCGCAGGTGCGAACTGTTCGGCCCTCGCGAACGACGAAGACGCAAGCGGCAGAGATGGTCTCCTCGCGATAGAACCCGATGACATCGATATCGACACAGGAGGGAAAAACGACTTGCTGACGATCGTCCAGACCCCTGATGACCTCCAAACGACGTTTGACGCGTGCCGCGCGCTCAAAGTCGAGCGCCTCGGCGGCATCCGTCATCTCGGAGGTCAGCTCATCGACGACATCCTTGCGATGGCCCGACAAAAAGCGCTCGACGCGCTTGACGTTCTTGGCATAGTCTGCCGGGGAAATCGCGCCGACACACGCACCCGGGCCGCGCCCGACATGGTAGTCAAAGCAGGGGCGCCCGTTTTGCGCGCAAATCATATTGACGATGTCTTCCTCGCCCTTGTGGGACTCGACGATACGACGACAACGACGCCACTCCGCACAAGAAGCCGAGCAGATCGGGATCACCTTGCGCAGCGTGTCAATGGTCTCACGCGCCGCGCGGCTGTCAGTATAGGGACCAAAATAACGCGTTCCCGGCTTATGGCGCTCACGCGTATATTTGATAGCTGGGAACAAATCGCTCTTGGTGATAGCGATAAAGGGGTAGCTCTTGTCGTCCTTAAGGTCCACATTAAAGTACGGATGGTATTGACCAATCAAATTGCGCTCGAGCACCAACGCCTCGTGCTCGGTCTCCACCACGATATAGTCAAAGCTCGCCACCAGCTGCATCATCAGCGGGATCTTTTGGCGCTCATCCTGCAGCGTCACGTACTGGCGCATACGGGAACGCAGGTTTTTCGCCTTGCCAACGTAGATGACATCACCCTTGGCATCCTTCCAAAGGTAGCATCCGGGCTGCGTGGGAACGCGCGAAACCTGCTCGGCGAGTGTTGGAATGTTGTCGTGACCGGCCACACGCACCTACTTGCGACGAAGCAGCGCCGAGACCTCGGGCATCTTAAGGACGACGGCAAGGCCAAAGGTAACAGCAAGCGAGACGACACCGGCAATGCAAACGTAGCCAAGAGTAATCAGAATCGAGCCGCCAAGTGCGCCGACAAAGTGCTCAAGCGCCCGCATGACGCCGGCGCCTGCGGCAGCACCCAGGCCACCGAGCAAAAGGCCAAAGAAACCGCCATGCAGGATAGATTTGACCTGAAGACCACGCAGACGACGACGCAGCCACCACAGCGAACAACCGACCAAGATCACGTAGTCGACGACATACGAAAGCGCAATTGCCGGCATACCGAAGCCCAGCACAACGCCAAACAGCAGAACCGAGCCGGCCTGGCCGATGGCGGAATACAGGCAATAGCGGCTATAGGGCTTCATGTCGAGCAAGGCAGAGAAGCTCTTCTGCATCAACACGACCACGCCGTAGAGCGGCAGCGAGAACGCCAGGTAGACAAGGAACTCGGACACCAGCGCCACGCCGGACTCATCAAACTTGCCGGCACAGTAAATCATGTTGAGCGGACGTGCGAAGACAATCAGGTACAGCGCGAACGGAATCAGGAAGAACAGCATCTGGGCGACGCCACGCGAAATGCCCGTGCGAACGCTGTCGTAATCCTTCTCCTGTGCGTCGTGAGAGAGCTCGGTATACAGCGCCGTCGAAAGCGAGGCGGCAATCAGCGCGTAGGGCAGCGTGTACCACAGGCGCGCATAGGCGATGACGGAAGGACCGGTCTCGGGCTGGACCACCAGCGCGGCAGCGTTGGTGATAGAAGTCGAGACAAACATGCACACCGTGGCGAGCAGCGTCGGGATACCGAGCGCAATCGTCTGGCGCAGCGCGGGGTCCTTAAAGTCGATATGGATATGGGGATGCACGCCGTGCTTGCCAAGCGCGGGGATCTGACATGCCATCTGAACAAAGACACCGAGGGTCGTACCGGCCGCAATCAAGATGATGCCGGCACGTTCACCAAACTGTGCGGACACGGGCGCAAAACCCATAAAGCTCGCAATGACGATCACATTGTTGAGGACCGGGGCAAACGTCGACCAGAAGTAGTCGCGGTGTGCGTTGAGAACGCCCGAAAACACCGAGCCCAAACCATAAAACAGAATCTGGATGGCAAAGAAACGGAACATGAACGCAGCGGTATCCATGCTGCCGCCGTCACCCGAAAGGAACGATTGCGTCCAGATAAAACCCGGGGCGAACACGGTCCCCAGCAACGAAATGCCACCCAGCACCAAAAGCAGAATGCCGAGCAGGTTGCCCACGTACTCGTTCGAGGCCTCGCGACCCTGCTCACGCCTCACGCCCATGTACACGGGCAAAAACGCCGTCACGAGCATGCCGCCCATCACGAGTTCGTAGAGCATATTGGGCAGGTTGTTGGCGACCTGATAGGAGGACGAGAGTAGCGACATGCCGATAGCGGCCGCCATTGCCCACGTGCGGATAAAACCGGTAACGCGAGACACGATGGTCAGAATGGTCATAAGCCCAGCGGAACGACCAACCGTGGAGTAGTCCGACGAGCCCATGTCGTCAGTGTCATCTCGCGACGAAGAAACTTCGGATGAGGGTGTCTGAGGCGCAGATTCTTTTGCAAAATGAGCTCCGCGCTTCAATTCTTCCTGCGGCATCGCTCAGTCCTCTCTCGTAATCGCGGCAACCGTCGCCCCGCAAAATGCAATTAAATCATCGGGTGCAAGTTCGAGCTGATAACCACGCTTGCCTCCCGATATAAAAATGGTATCCCAAAGGACACACGTCTCATCAATGAGCGTCCGGTAGCGTTTTTTCATACCGACCGGGCTGCAGCCGCCGCGAACGTAGCCAGTCGCCGCAAGCAAATCCTTCACATGCATCATGGCCAAGGACTTCTCCCCCGCGGCACGCGCGGCGGACTTTAAATCGAGCTCGTCGGCAACAGGGATGCAGCACACGACATAGTCGTTGGACGGTGTCACACAGACCAAAGTCTTAAATCCTTGACCGGGCTCCTCGCCAAGCTGCTCCGAAATCGCGACCCCCAGGCCCACCGACTCATCGCCATCGTCTTCGTACGTATGTAGAACATAGGAAATGCCGGCGCTTTCCAGCTCGCGCATCGCATTGGTTTTTGGCGTCTTTACAGCCTTTGCCATGACATATCCTTTCCCTCGCATTCGGACGTAAAGATTAAGTATATGTCCAATTCGGCTGCATACGTCACTTCGGCACAGCAAGCGCCATCGAATCACAAGGAGTCGATGGCGCCCATAAACTGAATCGCCTATTTATTGAGCATCAAGTTGAGCCTGACGCTCCCGGTCGCGCCTGAGCAACGGCGCCAAAAACTTGCCCGTATAACTCTGCGGACAGTCCGCAACCTGCTCCGGTGTGCCCGAAACCACGACGGTTCCGCCGCCGTTACCGCCCTCGGGGCCCATATCGATCAGGCGGTCGGCAACCTTGATGACATCAAGGTTGTGTTCAATCACCAGCACCGTGTTGCCCGCATCGACCAAGCGCTGCAGCACATCGAGCAGCTGGCGGACGTCCTCAAAATGAAGGCCGGTCGTCGGCTCGTCCAAAATATAGAACGTCTTGCCCGTCTGGCGTCGATGAAGCTCCTTGGCGAGCTTCACACGCTGCGCCTCGCCGCCCGAGAGCGTCGTGGCGGGCTGGCCCAGGCTCACGTAGCCCAAGCCTACATCGTACAGCGTCTGGAGCTTTCGCTTGATCTGCGGGATATTCCCAAAGAAGGCCAGCGCCTCGGTGACGCTCATGTCTAGCACGTCCGAGATGGTCTTGCCACGGTAGGTGACCTCGAGTGTCTCGCGGTTGTAGCGTTTACCGCCGCAAACTTCGCAAGGAACGTAGATATCGGGAAGGAAGTGCATCTCGATCTTGATCTGCCCGTCGCCCTTGCACGCCTCACAGCGCCCGCCACTCACATTAAAGGAGAAACGACCCGGCGAGTAGCCGCGCGCCTTCGACTCCGGCGTACTCGCAAACAGCGCGCGAAGATCATCCCACAGGCCGATATAGGTAGCAGGGTTGGAACGCGGCGTGCGGCCAATCGGCGACTGGTCGATATCGATAACCTTATCGATGCACTCGATGCCCTCGATTTTCTTATACGGACCCACAGGGCGCGTCGAACGGTGAATGGCATTCGTAAGGGCAGGCGCAATGGTGTCGGTAACCAGGGAGCTCTTGCCCGATCCCGACACGCCGGTAACAACCGTAAGCGTACCAAACTCGATCTTGGCGGTAACGTTTTTGAGGTTGTTGGCTCGAGCGCCCGTAATTTTAAGGCAGCCACGACCGGGCTTGCGCCGTTCATCAGGCACCCGGATCATTCGTTTGCCGGTCAGATAAGCGCCCGTCATCGACTCAGGGCAAGCCATGATATCGGCAGGCGTTCCCGCCGCGACTACGTGTCCGCCGTTGACGCCGGCGCCGGGCCCCATGTCGATCACGTAGTCGGCGGCACGGATTGTATCCTCGTCGTGTTCGACAACGATAACGGTATTGCCGATATCGCGCAGGCGCTCGAGCGTCTTGATCAGGCGCTCGTTGTCACGCTGATGAAGACCGATCGAGGGCTCATCCAGAATATAGAGCACGCCCATGAGACCCGCGCCGATCTGCGTTGCCAGGCGAATACGCTGCGCCTCGCCACCAGAAAGCGTCGCCGAGGCACGATCGAGCGTCAGATAGTCGAGTCCAACATCGACCAGAAAACGCAAGCGCTCCAGGATTTCCTTGACGATGCGCCCGCCGATAAACTGTTGGCGCTCGGTGAGCTCCAGGCCCTCAAAAAACTCGAGCGACTCACGGCACGACAGGCAACAAACCTCGTAAATGGACTTGCCGCCCACGGTGACGGCGAGCATCTCAGGGCGCAAACGAGCGCCGTGGCAGCTCGAGCACGGTTCCTCGCGAATGTACTTCTCCAAGCGCGCCTTGGTGTTCTCGTTCGTCGTCTCGGTATAGCGTTCGTACAGGATGTTGCGAACGCCCGAAAACTTGGTATCCCACTGGCTGCGACGTCCGTCGAGCTTTTGGTAATCAACCGAGATCTTCGTATCGCCCAGGCCATCCAAGAATGCACGACGCACGCGAGGGGGCAAGTCCTCCCACGGCGTATCGGCGTTCACCTTAAAGTGTTTGCAGACCGCAGCAAAAATCTGCGGATAGTAGTTCGAATTGCCGAACAGGCTACCAAAGACTCCGTCGGCAATGGACTTCGAGGGGTCCTCGATCAGCGCCTCGGCATCAACGGTTTTCTTAAAGCCCAGGCCATCGCACTCGGGGCACGCGCCATATGGCGCGTTGAACGAGAAATCACGCGGCTGCAGGTCATCGATGGAGTGTCCATGCTCCGGGCACGCTAACGCCAGCGAATACTCCAGCAACTCGCCTTCGGTCCCCTCGGGAGCGTCGCGGTCGGGCAGCAAGTATACGTTCACATTGCCGTGCGCCAGCGCAGTCGCCTGTTCAACGGACTCGGCAATACGGCCCAGAGAGTTCTCACGGATCACGATGCGATCGACCACGACCTCGATATCGTGCTTGAACTTCTTGTCCAGATCGATCGGATCGTCGAGCGAGCGAACTTCGCCGTCGACACGCACGCGGCTAAAGCCCTCGGCGCGAAGGTCCTCAAACAGTTTGGTGTACTCGCCTTTTCGCCCGCGCACCACCGGTGCCAGCACAAACGCGCGGCGACCCTCCCCCGCCGCCAAGACTTTGTCAGCAACCTGGTCGGTCGTCTGGCGCTCAATGACGCGGCCGCATTCGGGACAGTGCGGGGTGCCCACACGGGCGAACAGCAGGCGCAGATAGTCATAAATCTCGGTTACGGTGCCAACCGTCGAGCGAGGGTTTTTAGACGTCGTCTTTTGGTCAATCGACACCGCCGGCGAAAGGCCGTCGATTGAATCCAAGTCGGGTTTGTCCATCTGGCCCAAGAACTGGCGCGCATAGCTCGAAAGGCTCTCGACGTATCGACGCTGGCCCTCGGCATAGATAGTGTCAAATGCCAGCGAACTCTTGCCCGAGCCAGAAAGACCGGTAATGACCACGAGTTGGTCACGCGGAATGGAAACATCGATATCACGGAGGTTGTGCTCACGAGCGCCGCGAATAACGATAGAAGAATCAGACATGGAAGCTCCTTGCCTCCTATTGCATCGAATCATACTGTCGATGAGTTTAGCGCACTCGACGCGCACAGATGTTCGTAATACAAGATTCGCAGACCTTTAGCTTTGCGTATCGGGCGCTTTGTTTCTCGAAATGCCGTGGAAAGGTTACAGTAATCTAATACTGAACTTAATTTGCCGTAACAGAGGAACGTCCATGACCGAAGATATCCCCCTTGAAATCACTTCGAGTGACATGGCCAATCTGCCCATATTCATCGCCATCCTTATCGTGGCCACCGTCGTCGTGCGCGTGCATTTTTCAATCAAACACAATGAAAAGCCGCCCATTGCCCGCGTCTTTTGGTGCGCGACGCTCCTCATCCCGCTCGGCATGGTAGCTGCATGGATTACGAATCAATTGCTCGTAAATGAGGACAGTTCCCTATGGGTCCTTTCTTATTCGGCGCTCGGTGCTGCCGCCGTCATACTTCTTGTCGAGCCCTTGGTTTCGGGACTTATCGACCAAACCGATCTTGCGACGGGAACGGTTGCCTGTATTTGCCGTGACATCCTTGTCATCGCCGCTGTTTCAGCGCTCTCGTTCGTTTCACTCGAAATTGCCTGCAACGAAACGTTCTATCGCATTCCCGCCAACTCATTCGGGTTTTCCGTCGGGCTGCTCGCGACGGTTCTACTCTCCCTTTATTTGCTGGGACAGCGTCATGGAGGCGTCATGGCCCTCGTGCCCGTCGCCTGCTGCATCCTTGGCATTGCCGAGCACTTCGTCATAACGTTTAAAGGCGAAGCCATCCTGCCAAGCGATATCTTGGCCCTTGGCACCGCAATGGAGGTGAGCGAGGGATACGAGTTTACCTTTACCGCCGGAATCGTAACCTCTCTCGCCCTGCTGGAGATTTCCCTGGGGCTTCTTTCGCTTATCCGTCCGCGAAAGCTCCGTACGCCCACCCATGTCTTCCCCGCAATCGCCGCTAACCTCTGTGCTTTTCTGTTAGTGACCGTTGTGGGGCTCTCGGGCTTTTCCAGCATCGACTTGGAGCAGGCGCTGAATTTTGGATTTGACCGTTGGCAGCCCATCACCACATATGCGTCTCAGGGTTTTATCACTTCGTTCACCGAAATGGTCAACGAGTTGCCCATTGAGAAGCCCGAAGACTATACGCCCGATGAGGCGCAGAGCATCGAGCAGGAGCTCGCCGCCGCCTACGACAGCACGTATGGCTCGAGCGAGCAACGCGCGGCGGCCGTTGCCCAGTTCAATGAAATCAAGCCGACGATTGTTGCCGTCATGAACGAGAGTTTTAGCGACCTTTCGTGCTTTGAGCAGCTCCAGGCGGCCGGGTACGCCGGCCCCGCATTCTACAACTCGCTTTCCGACACGCTTGTTCGCGGCACCATGCTCGCTTCGGTCACCGGTGGCGGAACGGCGAACTCCGAATTCGAATTTTTGACCGGAGCGACAACGGCCTTTGTCGGATTAGGCAAGATCCCCTATCAGCTGTATCAGATGAATGGCGTCAACAGCCTGGCAAAGGACCTTAAAGAGCTTGGGTATACCGCTACCGCTATGCACCCGCAAAACCCCGTCAACTACCATCGAGATAAAATCTATCAGCAGCTGGGCTTTGGAGACTTTCTTTCAATCGGCGATTTCGAAGGTGCGCCCTGTTACCATGCCGGCGTATGCGACTACGCCACCTACGACAAGATACTCGACCTGCTTAGAACCGATGAAGCACCGCAGTTCATCTTTGACGTCACGATGCAAAATCACGGCGGCTACGACTATGGCACCGTTCCCGCCGAAGAGCTGACAAACTATTGGGTCGAGGGAGCCAGCGAGGGCGCCAATAGCGCGCTCAACACCTATCTCACCTGCATCAACGCATCCGACCGGGACCTCGAGTACTTTATCAACGAGCTCCGCAATATCGGCAGACCGGTTGTCCTTGTCTTTTTTGGCGACCATCAGCCGAGCGCCGCAACGACTCTCAACGACGAGCTGTACCCTCAGGAAGATACGGCAAGCCACGCTTTCCGTGTCTATCAGTCGACCTATTTCGTCTGGGCTAACTATGAAATCGCCGGCAATACCGAGCTCAACGTCTACGACACCGTCGGGGCAAACGAGATTGCAGCCATTACCCTTAATAAGATCGGCGCCCCGCTCACCGACTATCAAAAGGCCCTGCTTGCAACAAGGTCAGATGTGCCCACCATCAATGTCGCCGGCTACCTTGGTGCCGACGGGCTGCGCTACGACTTGGAATCTGAAGACAGCCCATACGCCTCGACGATCGACAAGCTGCAGCGCATGCAATACCTCGAGTTTGCCAGCAAAGTTCAGTAAGCCCGCCCATTCGCTTGGACCCATCGTATTGCAAGCACGCTCGGCCCAAATGCATCGCAAATGACTCCCGCTCGCAAACGAGGGTACAATGACGCTCGTGTCACATCACGGGGCCCCAGCCCCAACATATACAAAGGAGTCATACATGGGTTGCGAGCACGCACAGGCTGCCGGCGGACAAACGTCGCCGTCGCAATTTGAGGAGAACACGCTGTCCGAGGTCAAACGCGTCATCGCCGTGCTTTCCGGCAAGGGCGGTGTCGGCAAGTCGTTTGTCACCGGCGCCATCGCCACCGAGCTTGCCCGTCACGGTCACAAGGTCGGCGTCCTCGATGCCGACATCACCGGTCCCTCTATCCCCAAGATGTTCGGTATGAGCGGACGCCACGTCCATGCCCTTGGCAACCTTATGCTGCCCGAAATCTCCGAGCACGGTGTCAAGGTCATGAGCTCCAACCTGCTGCTCCAAAACGAGACCGACCCCGTCCTTTGGCGCGGTCCGGTCATCGCAGGCGCCATTAGGCAGTTCTGGAGCGAGACCTCGTGGGGCCCCATCGACTACCTGCTGGTCGACATGCCTCCGGGAACAGGCGACGTCGCGCTCACCGTCTTCCAGTCACTGCCCGTCGACGGCATCGTCATCGTCACGAGCCCGCAGGATCTGGTCTCGATGATCGTCGCCAAGGCGGTCAACATGGCCGAGAAGATGAACGTCCCCATTCTGGGCATTGTCGAGAACATGAGCTATATTGAGTGCCCCGACTGCGGCAAGAAGATCGAGGTCTTTGGCAAGAGCAAGCTCCCCGAGGTCGCAGAGCGCTATAACCTCGACATCTTGGGCACGCTTCCCATCAATCCGTCACTCGCCGAGGCCTGCGATAAGGGCGAGGTCGAGACCGCGCTGCCCGATGGCATGTTGCCCAAGGCAGTCTCTGCCGTCGAGGCCATTACCCCGCACGAGACCGACGAGGCCTAAGTGAACACGAGCGCCTTCTATGACGTCCTGGTAATCGGCGGCGGGGCTTCAGGCCTCGCCGCCGCCATTACGGCCGCACGTGCTGGCAAAAGCGTCTGCATCGTTGAGCGCGATGTCGCCTGCGGCCTTAAGCTCCTTGCGACCGGTAACGGCCGCTGCAACCTCTCCAACGAATCGATTGATTCTCAGCGGTATAACCACCCCGCATTCGTCGAATCCGTCATGGGCCCCCAACCCGAACAAGAGCTTATGGGTTTCTTCTCCTCGCTGGGCATCATGACAACCTCCGAGGAAGGCCGGCTGTACCCGCGCTCCCTTCGCGCAGAATCGGTGCGCGACGCGCTTCTCAACGTTTGCGACCGCCTAGGTATCACCTTAATCTGCGGAGCCAACGTTGCCTCGGCGCACAAAGCTTCCGAAGGCTGGGCACTCCAAATAGACCGTCCAGCGCGGGCGCTCAAGGCAAAAAAGCACGACGACCGAAAATCGGAGCTCCGCTCGCTTCGGAAAGCGCTCGCCGATGTCCCTCGCAAGAACGAGGCCCTGCAGGCACATACCGTAATTATCGCCACGGGCGGCAACCCCACCGGTATCGCCGATACGTTTAGTCTCCCCCTCACTTCGCTGCGCCCCATCCTCTGCCCCGTATCGGCAACGGTCGTTGGCGATCGGGCGGCACTCAAGACGTTGGATGGTCTGCGCGTCCGCGCCCGCTTGACGCTCACCCGTAACCATAGTGAGCTCTGGCACGAAGACGGTGAAGTACTGTTTCGAGCCTTCGGCATCTCGGGCGTCGCTGTCTTCAACCTCTCCCGTCGTATCCAGCACGGCGATACGATCCTGCTCGACGTTTTCCCCGACCTCTCTAAAGACGAGCTGCTCGATATGCTCAACCGGCGCGTTAAGCTGCTCGGCGGCTTTTCGCCCCGCGATCCCCGTTGGCTCGACGGCATGCTCGCCCCGCAACTCTCCCGCGTCGTCTGTACAGCGTTCGAGCAGTGCCATCCAGGCTCCAACGATGCCATCCACCTCGTCTCGATCCTCAAGCACTTTAAGTTGCTCGTCGAGGGAACAGCCGAGGAGCGCTCGGCGCAGGTCACGCGTGGTGGCGTATCTGTCGAGAGCATCTCAACACCCAGTCTACGCGCGCGCAGCGTTGTCGACGCCCCGCTTTACGTCTGCGGCGAAGCGCTCGACATCGACGCCGATTGCGGAGGCTTTAACCTTGCGTGGGCCTGGCTCTCGGGCATTCGCGCTGCAAGCAGCCTGTAGCCGCGCAGTCTATAATCAAAAACGCATTCGGGCCGTCTGGGATACCGGACGGCCTCTTTCTTGCCTCTAAGGAGACCTCGATGATCGAAATCACCCAAGTCAACGCGTCGCTCGATGAAGCCGGCGATGAAAATGCCTGCCTCATTGTTGGCAAGCGAGTCGCCAAGCGCGTCTTACGTTGCAAGGACTCCGAGATCAAGTCCATCGAGCTCCACCGCAAGTCAATCGACGCTCGCAAAAAACGAGACGTCCATTTTATCCTGAGCTTTCGTGTTGAGCTGACTAGTCCCCACCTCGAGCGAGAAGCGGTCGACAGCGTTGCCGAGCGTGACCGCTCGCGCGTACGCGCGATAGAAGACGATGGGCCTTCATTCCCCTCCCCCGTCTCCGACGCGCCTCAAGAACGCCCCGTCGTTGTCGGCGCCGGATGCGCCGGCCTTTTCGCTGCGCTCACGCTCGCCGAAGCAGGTCTTAAGCCCTTGCTTATCGAGCGCGGCGACCCGGCATTTCGCCGCTCGCAGGCGATCGACCTCTTTCTAAAGGAGCGCATCCTCGACCCCGAGAGCAATATTCAGTTTGGTCTGGGCGGCGCAGGGACCTTCTCGGACGGCAAGCTCAATACGGGAACAAAAAATCCCGTCCATCGCCTTATCCTCGAAACCTTCGTCGAGGCGGGTGCGCCCCGCGATATTCTGTGGGATGCCAAGCCGCACATTGGCTCCGACATCCTTCCCAAGGTTGTCACCGCTATATCCCAGCGCATCGAGCAGCTCGGAGGTGTCGTCCGTTATCGAACGAAGCTCGTCGACATTCGCACCGACGCGTCTGGCGCCATCACCGGTATTGATGTCCAATCGTCCCAAGACGCCGCTTACGAGCCAATCGAGACAAGGCACCTCATCCTCGCCTGCGGGCATTCTGCTCGCGATATTTTTGAGCTCCTTAAGGACCACAACGTGGCCCTCGCACAAAAGACCTTTGCCATGGGCGTTCGCATCGAGCATCCACAACGCGACATCGACCGAGCCCAATATGGAGCCTTGGCGGGACATCCTGCCCTCGGAGCAGCCCCCTACAAGCTCGTCGCCCATCTTCCCAACGGCCGCAGCGTGTTCTCGTTTTGCATGTGCCCCGGCGGGCAGGTTGTCGCCGCCTCTTCCGAGCAGGGCCACCTGTGCGTCAACGGCGCCAGCCTCAATGCCCGCGACGGACGCAACGCAAACGCCGCCCTGCTCGTTAACGTCACGCCTGAGGACCTTCCCAACGATGACCCGCTCGCCGGCATCGAGCTCCAGCGCGCCTGCGAGGCGGCCGCCTATCGCCTGGGCGGCTCCAACTGGAACGCACCGGCACAACTCGTCGAAGATTTCCTCGCAGGACGCGCCAGCAAGGCGCCCGGAAAGGTAAAGCCCACCTATCCGCTCGGTGTGACCTGGACGGCAATTGACGAAGCCCTACCACAGCATATCGTCGAGTCGCTCCGCCTGGGACTTCCCCTACTCGGAAAAAAGCTACGAGGCTACGACCGTCCCGATGCCGTTCTTACCGGCGTGGAGACTCGTTCGAGCTCACCGGTCACTGTCATCCGAGACCGAACGTGCCACGCCGTGTCGACCCCGGGCCTCTACCCTTGTGGTGAGGGAGCTGGATATGCCGGCGGCATCATGAGCGCGGCCACCGACGGCATCCGTTGTGCTGAAGCCCTGATCGCAGATCTCTAACGCACAAATTCCAGCGCGCAAAAGACATAGGCCCCGAGCTCCACAGGGAACTCGGGGCCTGTTCGCTATTTCTTAAACCGTGCACCCTGGCGTTTTCTGCCCGATGCGAACGTGGAACCCTTGCGGGCCTGCGAACGTAAGCGCTCGATCGTCTCGTCCTCAGACGCACCCTCGAGCATCGCCCGAATCTGAACGACGGCATCGCGCAGGCGCGCCGCCTCCTCAAAGTCCATAGCAGCAGAAGCGTTACGCATATCCTCTTCCATGGTTTCGACGATCCGCACAAGCTCGTCATGTGGCAGTTCTTCCAACTGCTCCGCAAGTGTCTGCTCGGGCGCCACCGTTTCCGGCACACCGCCCTCGCCCGACTCATCGGGCGTATAGAATGCGCCATGGCCAAGAGAGTCGCCCTTCGAGCGTCCCTTGGAGCCCACAGTTTTTTCGGCCTCGGCAATAAAACTTGAGATGTCGTTAATGGCCTTGCGCACTGTCTTGGGCACAATGCCATGTTCTTCGTTATATGCCATCTGAATCTCGCGACGGCGCTGCGTCTCCTCGATGGCCTCTTTCATCGAATCGGTCACAACGTCTGCATACATGATGACTTCGCCATCGGCGTTGCGGGCCGCACGGCCAATCGTCTGAATCAGCGAACGGCGGTTGCGCAAGAAGCCTTCCTTATCGGCATCGAGAATTGCCACCAGTGAGACCTCGGGAAGATCCAAGCCCTCGCGAAGCAGGTTGATGCCAACGAGAACATCGATCTTGCCCTCGCGCAGCGTTCGCAGGATCTCGACACGGTCCATTGTCGCCGTATCAGAGTGCATGTAGTTGACCTTAATGCCGGCGTCGAGTAGATGGTCGGTCAGGTCCTCAGCCATGCGTTTGGTCAGCGTGGTCACCAGCACGCGCTCCTTGCGGGCAACGCGCTCGCGAATCTCGTCCTCAAGATCGTCAATCTGGCCGCGAACTGGACGCACGTCAATCTTGGGGTCGAGAAGACCGGTCGGACGAATAATCTGCTCCACGTCGTTTTGGCTCACCCGCAGCTCGTAGTCGCCCGGCGTGGCCGAAACATAGATAAACTGGGGTATCCTTGCTTCAAACTCATCGAAACGAAGCGGGCGGTTATCGAGCGCCGAGGGCAGGCGAAAACCATGTTCCACCAGCGTCACCTTACGCGAGCGGTCACCTTCGTGCATGCCGCGAATCTGCGGCACCGTCACATGGCTCTCATCGATGATGCAGAGCATGTCCTTGGGAAAGTAATCGATTAGGGTAAACGGCGGCTCACCCGGCTTGCGACCGTCCAGATGACGCGAGTAGTTCTCGATGCCGTTGCAAAAGCCCATCGTCTCGAGCATCTCAAGATCATAATCGGTACGCTGCTGCAGACGCTGCGCCTCGAGCAACTTGTCGGTCGCCTTGAGCTCCGCCACGCGCTTCTCGCACTCTTCGCTGATCGATTTCAGAGCCGCCTTGACCTTTGGCTTCTCGGTCACGTAGTGCGATGCCGGCCATACGGGAATGGCCTCGTACTCACGGAGCATCTCACCGGTGACCTCATCGATCTCGGCAATCAGCTCGACCTCGTCGCCAAAGAACTCAAACCGCAACGGATGCTCGGCATAAGGCGGATACACGTCGACAACATCGCCGCGCACGCGGAACGTGCCACGCGCCAGGTCATAGTCATTGCGATCATATTGAATGTCGATAAGCGCATGGATAAAGTCATCGCGCTCGAGCGGCACCTTCTTGTCGACGTTTGGAGCCAGACCCGCATAGTCCTCAGGAGAGCCAATGCCATAGATACACGAGACCGATGCGACAACGATCACATCGCGTCGAGAGAGCAGTGACGCGGTCGCCTGATGGCGCAGCATCTCGACCTCTTCGTTAATCGAGGAGTCTTTCTCGATATATGTATCGCTTTGCGGCACATACGCCTCGGGCTGATAGTAGTCGTAGTACGAGACGAAGTAGACCACAGCGTTGTTGGGAAAGAACTCTTTGAGCTCGCTCGCAAGCTGAGCAGCGAGCGTTTTATTGGGGGCCATGACCAGCGTCGGCTTTCCCAGGGCCTCAATAGTCTTTGCCATCGTGAAGGTCTTGCCCGAACCAGTCACGCCCAGCAAAACCTGATAGCGGTCTCCGTCCCTCACGCCCCGCACAAGTGACTCAATGGCCTTAGGCTGGGAACCAGCGGGCTCGTATGGAGACACGACCTTAAACGGCACATCAGCGCCCTCAACGCCAAAGCGCTTAAGTTCACCACCAACGCGTTCTACTTCAAATTCCGCCATGGATACTCCTAACTCATACATCTGCAGTATACGCAGGCGGTGGGCTTAGTCCTATACGAACCGATCGGGATAGAGAGTCTTATATCGAACCCAGGCATTATTGACGCGAATCAGATAAGCCTGAGTTTCAGGGAAGGTAATCGCATTATGGAGTGACGTGTTCTGCTGCGCCCATCCGTCGACATTGCCCATACCGGCGTTATAGGCGGCGATGGCACTATCCGTCGACCCGTTGAAATAGGCAAGAAGATACGAGAGGTATGCGCAGCCAAACTCGATATTCGTAGCCGGATCGTTAAGATTGTCGGCCGAATACTCCCCTCCGTCGACAAGGCCCTTGGCGATCATATCCTGGGCAGTCTCGGGCATCAGCTGCATCAATCCCTGAGCACCCTGATTCGACTCGGCCTCGGGATCCCAATTCGATTCCGACTTAATGACAGCGCACACCAGATACGGATCCAGATTATGCGAAATACTGGATTGCTTTACATACGCCTCGTAGTCAATCGGATACAGCGGTTTAAAGAAAGCGGCAGGAGCACGCGAGTAGACGAGCGAAATAAGGCCGAAGACGAACACAACGGCAAGTGGCGCCACGCGATACCACATAAAGAAACGTGTCTTAGGCATCGGCTTCCTCCTTATCCGGAGTATCTATAAACCCGTGGCATGCAAGCCACGAGTCAAGCTGCTCAAAGAGCGAATTATCGGCTGCCGAATTATCAATCACCGTTGTAGCGAGATTGCACAGCGCAGACTCATCGGGCTGGCAAGCAGAACGGGCATCGAAATCAGATGGCTCCATGCCACGTTGAATAGCGCGCTCGCGACGAACTGACAAAGGGGCGCTAATGACCAGAATTTCATCAGCCAAGCCAAATGCATCCTCAAAACCAGTCGGAGCAGAAACCTCAACCACCGCAAAGGGGTAACGGGGTGATGAAACCGTACAACAAACCGGATCGAGAATCCTAAGCGAAAGCTGTTCAATCAGAACGGGATGCACAATGCCATTGAGCCGTGCGACCGAATCAGGAGAAGCGAAAGCTCGAGAGGCGAGGATGCTGCGGCGAATGCCGCCTTCCTCATCCAAAATGTCCCAACCGAATTCATCCGCGAGAGCATTGACGATATCAGAGCCCGGCACATACAGCGATTTTGCAAGCTCATCCAGATCGATAAGCATAGCGCCACGAGATTCGAAATAGCGGCAGGCAGTCGACTTACCCGAAGCGATATTGCCCAAGACAAATACGGTAAACATCAAGCCCTCCCTAACGCCAATGCGAGTAATTATCGCTCAAATACACTAGAAGGACTCAAAATACAGCCAAACAGTAAGAGCGCATACGGGGGAGCTAGGTCCCAAAGCACAACGTGTATATAACGCAAAAAAGGGGGAGGCCGCGAGGCCTCCCCCTTCTCAGTTCGATGACGGCTCGGTGCCGTCCACCGGTCAGCGGCGCCCTGGCCTCCCACG
>CABRHR010000011.1 GCA_902470835.1 uncultured Collinsella sp. | reverse complement strand
ATAGCGTAGCGTCTCGTGGGCTCGGAGATGTGTATAAGAGACAGATCATGAACAGCTTGGCCATGACAAAGCTGATGAGTCCGCAGGCGGGGAAGGTGAAGAACCAGGTGAACATCATGTCCTTGACGACGCCGAAGTTGATGGCCGAGAGGCGCTTGACGGCACCGACGCCCATGATGGCGCAGGTTTTGATGTGGGTGGAGGACACGGGGATGCCGGTAAGGGTGGCAAGCAGCAGGTTCGCGGCGCCCGCGAGGTCGGCGGAGAAGCCCTGATACTTCTCGAGCTTAACCATGCTCTGGCCGACGGACTTGATGATGCGCTCACCGCCCACGCTGGTACCGATACCCATAGTGGCCGAGCACAGCAGCATAATCCAGATGGGGATGCCGGCATCGCCGACGCTAGTCTGGCCGTTTGCGAAGGCTACGCCTAAAAAGAGCACGCCGATGAACTTCTGTCCATCCTGCGCGCCGTGCATAAAGCTCATGGCCGCAGCGCTCGCGATCTGAGCGTATTTAAAGAAGACATTGGCACGTCGCCTGTTGGCGGCGGCGAAAAGAATCGAGACGAGCTTGCACAGGACCCAGCCCATGACAAAGCCCAGGCCGATGGAGAGCGCCAGGCCGTAGATGACCTTCATCCACTCGTGGACGTTGACGCTGCTCGCGCCGCCGAGGGCGATAGCGGCACCGGTCAGGCCGGCGATAAGGCTGTGGCTTTGCGAGGTGGGGATGCCAAAACGCGACGCTGTGGCGCCGTAGACGACGATGGAGAACAACGCCGCGCAGAGGCACGCGAGCGCCATGGTGCTGTTTCCGCCAAAGTCGACGATATGTGAGATGGTGTTGGCGACGCTCGCATTAAAGTGCGTCATGATGAGCACGCCGAGGAAGTTGAATGCGGCGCTCATAAGAATGGCGGCGCGGGCGGGCATGCAACGCGTAGTGACGCAGGTCGCGATGGCGTTGGGCGCGTCGGTCCATCCATTGACGAAGATGGCGCCCAACGCGAGGATCACGGTGACGGCAAGGACTGGGTTCGACACAATTTGGCCGAGGAAGGTTGAGAACGTTACGTCCATATATGGGCTTTCTCGAAGTTTGCAGGCACGTTACAAAAACATGATAAATCGTATCACCTCCTGCGGGTTCCTTTACCGAGTTCTGATGTGAGAAGTGGATTTTTTGGCACTAAAATTGAATATTAGTCCTGTTGACCGCGGGTATTCTTTTTGCTAACACGCCATGAGGACGCGTGTGCGCGCTCCAACACCCCAAAACCACAGTCTGTTCGCTTTACAACATGCAAACATGCGTTCGATAATAGGAGACATGGAATATCGACAGACAGATGGCAAAACTCGGCGCGTGCACAAGCAGTATGTGGACGTCGTGGCCCGCATCCTCGCGGGCGGACAAGTCGTGCCGGTCACCGTCTGCTGGGTCGACGGTCGTTGCTTTACGATTGACGAGATTGTCTCGTCCACGGGCTTTGGCTTAACGGTTCACGGCATTCGTACGGCAACCTATAAGGTGCGTTTTGGCGGGCACGCGACCGAGTTGTATCTGGAGGACCAGACGCGTGAACGACCAGATGGCTCGCAGGCCCATCTGATGCGTTGGTGGGTGTGGGCATTCGACCGTACGCTCGAGGGCGAGCGCCGTAGGTAAGGACGTATGGCATTCGGGTACAATGACAGGAATCTTGTCAGCTACTGCGCCGTTATTTGTGGCGCTTTTTGAAAGGACGAACCTATGAACGATATCCAGGGCTATCAGAACGGCCCCGTCGAGAGCGGTGCAAGCCGCGCCAAGGAGATGTCGCCGCGCGCGTACAATCTCGCCATGTCTGCCCTGATCTTCTTGGGCTTTTGCGCCATGGGCGCCGGCGCCTACTTTACGAGCACCATGTCGTTTGCGCGCATGATGATGAGCGGCGCCGCCTTGCCGCTGGTCTTTGGCTCGTTTATTTTGACCATCGTCGGCATGGTCATGATGTCGGCCGCCGCCAGCAAGCAGTCCGTGGGCCTGTCCCTTGTGGGCTACGTAATCTTTGCGAGTACCTTTGGCCTGACCGCGTCGTTTGGCCTTGCCAACTACGACCTGCCCACCATCAACACTGCCTTTATCGCCACGGCCGCCATCACCTTTGTCTTTGGCGCCTTGGGCGTGACGTTCCCCAAGTTTTTCCAGCGCGTATATGGCATCGGTTTTGGCATTCTGCTCGCCACTATTCTGATTGAGATCGTGCTGATGTTCATGGGCGTCTCGCAGACCATCACCGACCTGATCGTAATCGTGGTGTTCGCCGGCTTTATTGGTTACGACACCTATGTTGCCACGACGGTGCCGCCTACGCTGCCCAACGCCGTGCTCATGGCGTCCAATCTGTTCGTGGACATTATCAACGTGTTCCTGCGCATCCTGAACATCCTTGGCCGTCGCGACTAGTGGCGAATTGCGGCGGTGCTTGCCGTGCGTGCAAATCGATGCAAAAGGCGGTCCTTCGGGGCCGTCTTTTTTGTACGCGGCGGGGTATCATGGATGGGAAAAGCCGATAGCGGCAGCGACAGGAAAGGTGGCCACGTATGGCAGACGTCGACAACAGGAACCGTAACCGCAGGTCCAACCGAGCGGGTCAGCCCAATCCCAAGCGCGAGGCCGGTGCCAAGGCCGCCGAGCGTCACGTGGCAACTGTGTCCGAAGCGTGCGCCAAGGATATCGAGCGTTCGCTTGCCGGTGTTCGCGAGTTTGACGGTATGCCTGCCGGCTTTGTCGCGGCGATGAAGGCCAAGGTTCAGAGTGCTGTGGCCGCCGAAGAACAGGTTGCCGAGGACGTCGAGGGCGCGGAGGCTGCCGAGACCGAGGCGGCGCCCGAGACCGAGGCAGCGCCTGAGCCCGTCGAGGAGCCTGCCGAGGAAATCGCCGAAGCTGAGTCCGCGCCTGCCGAGGAGCCCGCTCCGGTTCTGCCCGAGGTCACCGTGCTTGATGCCTCCGCCACGCAGGCCATCCTAGACAACGGTCGTGGCTATGCGCAGTTCTGCGACATGGCCGTGCTCGCCTTTGCCTCGTTCACCAACCCGGGCGGTGGCTATATTCAGGGTTATCTGGGCCAGGAGGCCACGCTGTGCGCCGATTCGTATCTGTACAACGTTCTCGATAAGCAGCGCAAATGGTACGGCGAGAACCGTCGCCGCAACATCAACTGCGAGCTTTACCGAAACCGTGCGCTGGTGGTGCCTGCGGTGCGCTTCGACCGCAACCACGTGCATGCATACGCCGACGTGATCGTGGCCGCCGCGCCCAACGTTAAGCGCGCCCGCCAGGAGTATCGCGTGAGCGACGATGCTCTGCTGGATGCCCTGCGCGACCGCATTCGCTTTGTGCTTGCCATCTGCGACGAGCTAGGTCGCGAGAAGCTCGTGCTGGGCGCTTGGGGCTGCGACAACAACGGCTTTGACGCAGAGGCCGTGGCTGAGCTCTTCCGCAAGGAGCTCGCGTCGGGCGACTTTAAGGTCAAGCAAGTCTTCTTTGCCGTGCCTTCTACGCGCTGGTATGAGGATTTTGCCAAGTTCGAGCACGTGCTGGCAAACTTCCCCGAGCGCAACGAGGAGTCCTATGCCCAGGTTGCCGCTCGCGCTGCGGCAGCTCGCGCCGCCGAGCAGGCCCAGGCTGCTACCGAGGATGATGAGGACGAGGACGATTGGCGCAAGTACCTGTAATCGGTACGTGCTGACAGATAGGTCGAGCCGACGGGAGAGGCTGCTTCCGTCGGCTTTTTACTGAGCGAGGGGCTTACGATGAAAAACGTTCTATGCTTTGGCGACAGCAACACCTATGGTTACGATCCGGCGGGCATGCGCGACGGCACCGCGGTGCGCTATGCGCAGGACGTGCGCTGGTGCGGCGTGGCCCAACGTGACTTAGGCGAGGGCTGGCATGTAATTGAAGAAGGCCTCAACGGCCGCACGACGGTACGCGACGACATGTGCCATCTGGACACCAATCTTAACGGCATCCGCGCGCTTCCGATGCTGCTCGAGGCCCATAAGCCGCTGGATGCGATCGTTATTATGCTGGGAACTAACGATTGCAAGACGGTCTTTGGTGTGACGGCCTCCGATATTGCCCGTGGCACCATGGCGCTGATTCGCGCGGTGCGTGCATTTCCCTGGACCAATGCCGCACCCTGCCCGCGTATTCTGCTGATGGCACCTATCAAGATCAAGCCGCAAATCGCCGACGTATATATGACCGATTTTGACGAGCATTCCGTAGAAGCCTCGGAACATTTTGGTGAGTACTACGCGCATGTGGCTGAGCAGTTTGGCTGCGACTTTTTGAATGCCGCCGACTTTGCCGAGCCGGGCGATATCGACGATCTGCATATGATGCCCGAAAGCCACGAGAGCCTGGGTCACGCCGTGGCAGCCAAGCTCCAAGAGATGCTCGGTGAGTAGCGCGACCCCAAACCACCACAGAAGTTCCCCTTGCGGCGGCTTGTTTCGTTGCTTTGTCTCGATCTGTAACAGTTGTAAGGCCGAAAACGGGCTAGATGTTACAGATTGAGATTATTTAGGTCGATATCGGTCGTTTGTCTCGATCTGTAACATCTAGGGTCGATTTCGCCGAGTTACTGTTACAGACCGAGATTATCTTCTCAGCGGAATTTGAATGTCTCAATCTGTAACAGGTGGGCCGAAAAATGGACTCTAACTGTTACGGATCGAGATGTTTGTGGGAACCACCGCAAAGGTGCCTGTCCCCTTTGCGGTGGTTTTGGGCTGTGAATCTTAATATTGCCACATGTGATTGACGGGGCCGGAGCCTTTGCCCATGTCAAAGCCGGCGGCGAGAGCGCCCGTTAGGTAGGCCTTGCCGGCGTTGACGGCATCGGCAAGATCCATGCCCTGGGCCAGCGCACAGGCGATGGCGGACGAAAGCGTGCAGCCGGTACCATGCGTGTTGCCGGTCTCGATGCGCTTGTGGCGGAACCACGTGGTGAGCGGATCGCCCAGGTGGTTGCCCTCGTCATCGAGCGGTGCGGGCTCTGCTAGCACATCGTTGGCCTCGTTGACAAAATGCCCGCCCTTAACGAGAGACGCGCACCCAAAGCGGCGGGTGAGGAGCATAGCGGCATTTTGCTGCGTGCGCTCGGAATCGACCTCGTAATCGAGCAGCGCCATGGCCTCGGGAATATTGGGCGTGATGACGGTCGCCAGTGGGAACAGGCGGCGTGTAAGCGCTTCGGCGGCGTCCTCTGCGATCAGGCGAGCGCCCGAGGTGGCGACCATGACGGGGTCGACGACGATATTTTGTGCGTCCCAGGCGCCCAGGCGGTCGGCGATAACCTCGATAATCTCGGCAGAGGAAACCATGCCGATCTTGACGGCGCTGGGTCGGATATCGTCAAAAACGGCATCGATTTGCGCGGCGACAATATCCGGGGAGATGTTCTGTACGGCGGTGACGCCCAGGGTGTTCTGTGCGGTGATAGCGGTGATGGCCGTCTCGGCATACAGGCGGTGCGCCGTGATGGTCTTGATGTCGGCCTGAATGCCGGCACCACCGCTGGAATCTGATCCTGCGATGGACAGGACGGCGGGTACCTTACTGCGATCCATGTTCGCTCCCTTGTTCGGTCGGATTCAAATGGGTCTTCTGCCTGCATTATAAAGTTGCCCGGGCCGGCTGTATGCCGATCCCGGGCGAGCGGTGCAATCTTTACGTAAATGTAAGAAAATGTTCACATGTCAACAATTGATGAGCACCTTGTGACCGATTGTGGCTCCGGAGACGCGTTAATCCTCCATGCCGAGGTCGATCGTCGTGCCTTCGAACACCTTGTTAACGGTGCGGACGGCGCACATCTTGCCACACATGGTGCAAGTGCCCTCGGTTGCGGCGGGGGATTCCTCGTAGCGCTTCTTGCCGGTGACCGGGTCGAGCGCGCACTTCCACATCTCTTCCCAGTCGAGCTTGCGGCGTGCCTGGCCCATCTTGTCGTCCATGTCGCGGGCGTGGGGCACCTTTTTGGCGATGTCGGCGGCGTGTGCGGCGATCTTGGTGGCCATGAGGCCATCGAGCACGTCCTGGGCGTTGGGCAGGCACAGGTGCTCGGCCGGCGTCACGTAGCACAGGAAGTCGGCGCCGGAGCTGGCGGAGATGGCGCCACCGATGGCGGCGGTGATGTGGTCGTAACCCACGCCGATATCGGTCACCAGCGGCCCGAGCACATAGAATGGGGCGTTGTGGCACAGGCGCTTCTGCAGTTTCATGTTGGCGGCGATCTCGTCGAGCGCCATGTGACCCGGGCCCTCGACCATGACCTGGACGCCGGCGGCCCAGGCGCGCTTGCACAGCTTGCCCAGCTCGATCATCTCGGCGGTCTCGGTTGCGTCGTTGGAGTCGTAGAGGCAGCCCGGGCGGCAGGAGTCGCCAAGCGAAATCGTCACGTCGTACTCGTGGCAGATCTCGAGCACCTCGTCGTAGAACTCGTAGAAGGGGTTCTCATTGCCGGTGACCTCCATCCAGCCAAACAGCAGCGAGCCGCCGCGGCTGACGATGTTCATGAGGCGGCCGGTCTCCTTAAAGGTCTTGATGACCGACTTGTTGATGCCGCAGTGGATGGTCATGAAGTCCACGCCGTCCTCGGCGTGCGCGCGAACGACCTCGAGCAGGTCGTCCTTGGTGAGCTTGACCAGCGGCTTTTCCATGTAGCCGATGGCGTCGTACATGGGGACGGTGCCCACCATAAGCGGCGTCTCGTCGATGAGCTGCTGGCGGAACTGGCGCGTCTTGCCCGAGTTGGAGAGGTCCATGATGGCGTCGGCGCCAAAGTCCTCGGCAATCTTGACCTTCTTCCATTCCTCGGCGGCATCGGCCTTGTCGCCCGAGATGCCCAAGTTCACGTTGACCTTGGTGGACAGGCCCTCGCCGACACCAAAGGCGCGCATGCCCTTTTTGATATGCACGATGTTGGCGGGAATGGCGATGCGGCCGTCTGCCACGCGCTCGCGGATGTACTCGGGGTCGCGATGCTCGCGCTCGGCGACCTCTTTCATCTGAGGTGTGATCTGCCCAGCGCGGGCGAAGTCGATTTGTGTGACGAGCTTGGGCTCGGTCTGTGTGCTCATTGGCACGGCTCCCTTCGTTGGCATTGCCCATATCAGGTTTGCGGGTCAGGGCGGGCGCGCCCAGTCTCAGCCTGCCGTCTTGTCCTGCAAGCTCCCCGTTTATGTGGTGGGCTCAAGTATAGCTCGAATGGGTACGATTGACGCGATGAGCATGCCCGTGGGGAGGCGAACATGGAAGACAAGCATCTATATCGAGAGACGCAATGGGATGTATCGGCCGAGGAAAGCCGTGCGCACCATGGCCTGGTCGCGATTGGTTTTGCGGTGCTTGCCGTGCTGGTGATTGCCTTTTGTATCTGGACGTTTGGCGGTCGCGGCGGCGCTGCCTGGGGATTCGAGGCTGACGATAGCCTGCCGATTATGACGATGAAGGTCTCTGGCGGCAACACGGTGGCAGCTCCTGGCGACTATTGGTATCCACGCGACGAGTTTGTGCAGCTGCAGTTGAGCGGTGGATCCATTCCGGGCGAGGAGATTGAGCGCGTGACGTTTGATGCGTCGCTCAAGACACTGTCGGTCGAGCTGAAAGATCAAGGGGATGCGCCCACGACAATGGATATCGCGCTGACGGAATGGCGCCTGGAGCCTCCGTCGGGCGTCAAGGTGTCCGAGGTGGAGCATGTCAAGATTACCTATCAGGACGGCTCGACAAATGAAATTGCCAAAGCCGACGGCTTGGCGGAATAGACGCCGTGCCTAGGCAGCATCTTCAAAAGTAGCGGCGGGCCTACAAGGCCTGCTCGTTCAGGAAGACCAAGGTGTTTTTATTTGAAAGATTGGGGGCGTGGCGGTAGCCGACGTCGAACGCGGTGAGCCCGCTTGCATCCTCGAGCTTGTTTTCTGCCATCCAACGCACCATGGAGCCGCGTGCTTTTTTGCTGGCGGTCGAGCGCTGGATGGGCTTGCCGTTGCGGATGCCTTCGCCAAAGAGGCAGGTGACGACCGTGGCATCGGTGGTGAGGCGGGGCAGAACGGCTTTGGCGTATTCCGCGCTGGCGAGGTTGACGATCGTGGTGTTGGAGCCGGTCGGCGCAATGGCGCATGCAAGTTTGTCGCCCCAAAACGCATAGAGGTCACGGGCGTTGTCGATGGCGAGCTTCGCGCCCATTTCCAGCCGATACGGTTCAACGGCATGAAAGGGGCGTACGCATCCGTAGAGGCCCGAGAGAATCCACAGATGGTCTTGCAGCCATGCGAGCTGCGCGGAATCCATCACCTCGGGCGCCATGCTTTGGTATTGGATGCCGTGATAGGACATGACGGCGGGAGAAACGTTACGGGCGATATCGGGATTGTCGAGGTCGGCATCGCTCAGGACGGGCATAAATTCGTGAAGCGTATCCAGGCACGTCGTAAGTAGCCTGTCGCTCACGTTCCAAAGTGCCTGAAGACCTGCCGCGCCATCCTCGCGTTCGATGCCCAGCAGTGCCTGATGGAGTCGGGCCGTTTGATGCGCAAAAGGCGGTATACCTTGAACGCTAAAGGCGTCTTGGACAACCCGCATCTGTTTAGCGGGCGAAATGATGACCTGTAACATGGAATCTTCCTCCCGCTAAAAAGTTGCGGTGGAATACGGTCTGTTTGTGCCATTGAAAGGCCAAATCAATCCGTATTTCACCGCAACTGATGAAGGGTTGGTTAGGCGCGCTCGATGAAGGCCTTGTAGCCGCGATATGCCTCGTAGATATCGGCCTTGTTGGCGACCTCCCACAGGGCGTGCATGGACAGGACGGCAACGCCGGAGTCGATGACGTTCATGCCATACTTGGCCATGATGTAGGCGATGGTGCCGCCACCGCCCGCGTTGACGCGACCGAGCTCACAGGTCTGGAAGTCCACGCCGGCCTCGTCCATGATGTCGCGGACGAGGGCCACGTACTCGGCATCGGCGTCGTTGGAACCGCCCTTGCCGCGGCTGCCCGTGTACTTGTTAAAGCACAGGCCACGACCCATAAAGGCGGCGTTCTTCGTCTCGAACTTGCCGGCATAGCCCGGGTCGAAACCGGCGGACACGTCGGAGGAGAGCATGCGGCTGCGGGCGAGCGCGCGGCGCAGGGCCAGCGGGCTATCCTCGCCGGCGAGCGTCATGATCTCGGCGACGGTGTTCTCGAAGAAGCGGCTCGTCATACCGGTGGCACCCACGGAGCCGATCTCCTCCTTATCGACGATGAGCGTGATGCTCGTGCGCTCCACGTTGGCGACGTCGATCTGGGCGAGCATGGACGGATAGGCGCAGACACGATCGTCGTGGCCATAGCCCAAAATCATGGAGCGGTCGAGGCCCATGTCGCGGGCGGGACCGGCGGGCACGACCTCGATCTCGGCGGAGAGGAAGTCCTCCTCCTCGACGCCGTACTGCTCCTTGAGGATGTCCAGGAACATCTGCTTGACGGGCTCCTTGGGAGCGTCCTTGTCGTCCTCGTCAAACTTGACGGGACGGCCGCCCACGATCACGTCGAGGATCTCGGCGTCGACGGCGTCCTTGGCGGGCTTGGACATCTGCTCGCTCGAGAGGTGGATCAGCAGGTCGGAGATGGTAAAGACCGGATCGTCTGCCTTGTCGCCGATGTTGATGTCGACGGTGGTGCCGTCCTTTTTGCAGATGACGCCCACGAGTGCAAGCGGGGAGGCCACCCAGTGGTAGCTCTTGACGCCGCCGTAGTAGTGCGTGTCGAGGTAGGCCATGTCGCCGGCCTCGAAGGCGGGATTCTGCTTAAGGTCCAGGCGCGGCGAGTCCACGTGAGCACCCAGGATGTTAAAGCCCTGCTCGAGCGGGGCGGTGCCCAGGTTGACGAGCATGAGGTCTTTGCCGTGATTGGCGGCGTACACCTTGTCGCCGGCCTTGAGCGTGCGGCCCTCGGCAATCACGGTCTCCAAGTCGACGTAGCCCGCCTCCTCGGCCATCTTGATGCCGGTCTTGACGCACAGGCGCTCGGTCTTATTCTCGCTCAAAAACTGCTTATAGCCGCGGCAAAGCTCCTCGAGTTCCTCGACTTGCTGTGGCGTGTACTTTTTCCATGCGCAGGGACGCTCCATGACGCAGGCTCCTTTCGGATCGATCGTGCTGGTTGATGTACCGTGAGCCATCGTATCACGCGCGGGCCCGCGGCGGCAGGGAAGCCTGATGTGCGGTGGCCGCGGGGCGGGGAGCGTGTAAACTGGTGTGAGCAAACCGTGCCCAGCCCAAAGCGAGGTATTCAATATGTCTGACAAGCGCCGCACCTTTGCCGTTATCGACGGCAACTCGCTCATGCACCGCGCCTTCCACGCCGTGCCGCCCACCATGAATGCGCCGGACGGGCGCCCCACCAACGCGATCTTCGGCTTTCTGAACATGTTTCTCAAGATGATCGATGCCTTTAACCCCGACGGTGTGGTCGTGGCGTTTGACAAGGGCAAACCGCGCGTGCGCATGGAGATGCTGCCGCAGTATAAGGCGCAACGCCCGCCCATGGACCCCGATCTGCATGCGCAGTTTCCGATGATCAAGGAGCTGCTCACCGCGCTCAACGTGCCGATTCTGCAGTCCGAGGGCTGGGAAGGCGACGATATCCTGGGAACCATGGCGCGCCTGGGTGAAGAGGCCGGCTGCGACATGCTGCTGGTGACCGGCGACCGCGACATGTATCAACTCGTGACCGAGCACGTCAACGTGGTCTCGACCCGCAAGGGCCTGTCCGACGTGGCGATCATGACGCCCGAGAGCGTGGACGACCTGTATCACGGCATTACGCCGGCGCTCGTGCCCGATTTTTACGGTCTAAAGGGCGATACGTCGGACAACATTCCCGGCGTACCGGGCATCGGCCCCAAAAAGGCGAGCGCGCTCATCGCACAGTACGGCAGCTTGGACGAGGTCATCGCGCATGCCGACGAGGTCAAGGGCAAGATGGGCGAGAACCTGCGTGCGCACATCGACGATGCGCTGCTGAGCCGCAAGGTCGCAACCATTCGCACCGATGCGCCCGTCGAGCTCGACTTTGACGAAACGTCCTTCCCGGCGTTTTCTGCCGACGAAGTGTCCGCGGCGCTGGGCACGCTTGGTATCACCGCCATGCAGAACCGTTTCTTGGCGCTGATCGGCGGCGAGGGCGGGGCTGCTGCTGTCTCCAGTGTGTTTGAGATACCTGCTATGGTTCGCGCAGCCGCCGGCGATGCCGACGCGCTTGGTGCCGTTGCGGCTGAGGTCTCCCGCGCGATTGATGCCGGCGAGTGGGTCGCCGCCGTGGTGGACGACGACAAGGAAGAGGGCGCGCTCTTTGGACTGACGCGCACGCTGTGGTTGGCGACGTCCAAGGGCCTGTTCGCGCTCGAGGAGGGCGACGGCGCCTCCACTGCCGTAGTCGATGGCTTCAACTTCGCCCACGGCGTGATTGCCGGCGTGCTTGCGCGCCTGTTTGTGGAGGGCCGCGTGGCGAGCCCGGATATGAAAGCGCTGCTGCATGAGCTTTCGCCCATCGATTCTTCCGAGCCCGAGCTTATGGATCCGCTGGCAGTCGATTCCACGTGCATCTTCGACACCGTGGTCGCCGCTTACCTGTTGGATTCCGACCGCTCCGAGTTTGACGAGGCATATCTGGCCGATACGTATCTGCAGATGGCGCTGCCTGCGGCGCGCGGTGCAGAGGATGCCGGTGAGGACGCTCCGGCGCCCGCCGCTCGCACGGCGGCCTTGACGCTGGCGCTGGTCGCACCGCTGCGCGACCGCATGGCCCGCGAGAACGCCGCCAACGTATTCGATGGCATCGAGATGCCGCTCGTTCCGGTACTTGCCAAGATGGAGCGCGCGGGCATGCTCGTGGACCCCGACCGTCTGCACAGTCTGTCCGAGGGTCTGGCGACCCAGATTACCGAGGTTGAGCGCAGTATTCGCGACCTGGCGGGTGACGAGACCTTTAACATCGGCAGCCCCATGCAGCTGTCGCATGTGCTCTTTGATGTGATGGGGCTTCCGACCAAGGGCCTCAAGAAGACCAAGCGCGGCTACTATTCGACCAACGCCAAGGTGCTGAGCGACCTTGCCCGTGACCACGAAATCGTGCGTCTGATCTTGGATTGGCGCGAGAAGTCCAAAATCAAGTCCACCTATTTGGACACGCTGGGCCCGCTACGCCGTGGTGACGGTCGCGTGCACACCACGTACAACCAGACCATCACGGCAACGGGGCGTCTGTCTTCGAGTGATCCCAACCTGCAGAACATCCCGACGCGCTCTGAGCTGGGCCGTACCGTCAAGACGGCGTTTTCGGCAGGCGAGGGCAGCGTCTTTTTGGCGGTGGACTACTCGCAGATCGAGCTGCGTCTACTGGCGCATCTCTCGGGTGATGAACATCTGGTGCGTGCCTTTAACGAGGGCGAGGACTTCCATGCCGAGACGGCCGCGCGTGTATTTGGCGTGCCGGTGTCCGAGGTGACACCCGACCTGCGCAGCCACGCCAAGGCCGTGAACTTTGGCATCGTGTACGGCCAACAGGCTTACGGTCTGTCGCAGTCGCTGCATATCTCGATGGCCGAGGCGCGCGATATGATCGATCGCTACTACGAGGCCTACCCGGGCGTGCGCACGTTCCTCGACAACGTGGTGGCGCGCGCCAAGCAGACGGGCTACGCCGAGACCATGTATGGCCGCAGACGCCATATTCCCGAGCTCAAGGCCAAAAATCCACAACTCCGCGGCTTTGGTGAGCGCACGGCCATGAACCACCCCATGCAGGGCACCGCGGCCGACATCATCAAGATCGCCATGGCCTGCGTAAGCCGCCGCCTGGAAGAAGAGGGCTTTGCCGCCCACATGATTCTGCAGGTACACGACGAACTAGACTTTGAGTGCCCCATCGACGAAGTCGAGCGCCTAACCACCATGGTCCGCGACGTCATGGAACACGTAGTAGACCTCCGCGTCCCCCTAATCGCCGAAGCTTCGACTGGAGTGACCTGGGCAGACGCCAAGTAAGGGCACGACCACAATTCCAAAGTAATACAAAACCAGAAGGACGCCCCTCATCAACAAGGAGCGTCCTTCGTTCAATTAAAATCAGCCAAAGTATCTAGGCGCCAAGACGCCATCCATGCGGCAAGCAAGTCAACGTAGCCATGCCCGGGGCCGGCCGTTTGATTTTTGTAGATTCCGCATGAGCCGAAGGCCACTTAATGTGGCCTTCGAGCGAGCCCAGGACCTGACCGAGCAAAAATCAAACGGCCGCCCCCGGGCATGGCGACGAGATAGATTACCGAGCCGCCAAGATGGCGTCGATGAGCGTCAGTACGCCCCCGTCGTTGTTGCTCGGAATGCGCCACTTAGCGTGCGCGTTCATATGCTCCTCGGCATTGTCCACGATAAAGCTGTGTCCGACGCGCTCCAGCATGGGGATGTCGTTGTACGTGTCGCCCACGGCCGCCGCATCGGCGATATCAATGCCGAGCTTCTCGCACAGGTGCGCCACACCGGCGCCCTTGTCCACGCCCAGGTTCATAAAGTCGATCCACTCGCGGCCGGCATTGGTCACATAGAGCTTGTCAGAGAACTCGGGGTCATAGGTCTCGCGGAACGCAGGCTCGGCATCGTAGGCAGGGAAGAAGATCGAAATCTTGTTGGAATCTAAATCAAGGCCCTCAAAGGTGTCGACGTAGTTGATCGTGTTGTAGTAGACACTGATCTCGTCGTGGTACTGATGGTCGCGGGCGAGCACATAGAACTCATCGAAGCAGCACAGAACGGGGACGGCGCGCGGGTCCTCCGATGCGCGCGAAAGCACCTGTTGGTACAGTGCGACGTCGATATTGCTCTTATAGATATAGCTGCCGCGATAGATCACGCACGCTCCGTTGTCGGGACAAAAGGCGAGGCGGTTCTTGATACCCTCGAACATCTCCTCGAGCTTGGGGGCGGGACGTCCGCTGGCGGGGCAGAATACGATGTCGGCGTCGGCGAGCTTGTCCAGGCGCTCATCAAGACCCTGGGGCAGCACGCGCTCGTCGGTCAGCAGCGTCTTGTCCATGTCGACGGCGAGAATCTTAATGTTTCCGATATTGGCGTCCGATTCGTAAGTTTGCATAAAAGCGAGCCTTTCGTTTCGAGATTGTTTCAGACGTTATAACCATCAATTCGTAGTCGGGCGTATTTTCGCAGGAACGGAGCGTATTTGCACCACGCTTCACAAAGTAATGAAAAAACTTTTCAGAAATTTGAATTTGTCGCTTGCGCAGCGTGCACTTTATCGTAATATAGCGAACATCGAAAACGGAGACGGCAAAAGAGCCGTTTACCGAGGAAAAGGTACCGTTTGCGATATTTGAATTGCGCCCGGCGATACGTGAGAGGAGAGGCAGATGCAGTTCGTAAAGATCATCACCACTGCAGACAATGCCATCCGACGCCAGCGCGCAATTTCCCGACGACGATAACAATCGTCTCTGTCCGCATGGGGCGCAATGCCTCAACAGAGTCATTTTGAGGTCGTTGGGTTTAAGCACGACATAGCCGCATGTTTCTAGGGCATGCCTGTGATGCATTCTGCTGAATAACCTGATATTGCACGGTTTTTGACCTCAAGGTGACTTGCAACTGACCGATGTTCTAACTAGCTACCAAGGGCGAAAGGAAACAGCCATGAGCAAGGAAAAAGTCGTTCTCGCATATTCCGGTGGTCTTGATACATCCGTATGTGTCAAGTGGCTCCAGGACGAGAAGAATCTCGATGTCGTTTGTGTCTGCGGCAATGTGGGCCAGGAGGAGACCGGACTGGATGCCAAGAAGCAGAAGGCGCTCGACCTGGGCGTTCTCGATTGCCAGGTGCTCGACCTGCGCGACGAGTTCTCCGATGAGTTCCTGACCAAAGCCATCGCAGCAAACTCCATGTATGAGAACAAGTATCCGCTGCTCTCCGCCCTGTCTCGCCCGCTGCTTGCCAAGAAGCTTGTTGAGGTCGCCCACGAGTTTGGCGCGACCTACGTCGCCCACGGCTGCACCGGCAAGGGTAACGACCAGGTCCGTTTTGAGGCCGCCGTCAAGGCCCTCGACCCCGAGCTCAAGGTTATCGCCCCGGTTCGCGAGTGGGACCTGAAGTGCCGTCCCGACGAGGTCGCCTATGCCCACGCCCACAACGTGCCGGTTCCCGAGGGTGCCAACGATAACCCCTATTCCATCGACGACAACCTGTGGGGTCGCGCCATCGAGTGCGGTCACCTGGAGGACCCTTGGAATGAGCCGCTCGATGACGCTTGGGTTATGACCAAGAACCCCGAGGACACGCCTGACACCCCGACTTACACCGAGATTGAGTTTGAGGCCGGCAAGCCCGTCGCCGTAGACGGCAAGAAGATGAAGCTCTCCGAGATCGTCATCGCCCTCAACAAGATCTCCGGCGACAATGGCTTTGGCCGTCTCGATCTGGTCGAGGATCGCCTGGTGGGTCTTAAGAGCCGCGAGTGCTACGAGGTTCCCGGCGCCCTGACGCTCATCACCGCCCACAAGGCGCTCGAGGACATCTGCGTCGAGGGCGACCTGCTCAAGACCAAGATCAAGCTCGAGCAGGATTGGGCCACCGCCGTGTACAACGGCCAGTGGTACAGCCCGCTCAAAAACGCGCTCGATGCCTTTATGGCCGATACCCAGAAGTTCGTGACCGGCACTGTCCGTCTGAAGTTCTTTAAGGGCAACTGCTATGTCGTCGGCCGCAAGAGCCCCTTCAGCCTCTACGACTACGGTCTGGCTACCTACGACCGCGACACCACGTTTGACGAGAAGGCCAGCGCCGGCTTTATCGAGATCGATACGCTGTCGCTCAAGACGTGGGCAAAGGTCCAGGGCCCCAGCTCTGCTGCCGTCCAGGCCTAGCGCCTCCTTCCCTTGGTATCCGCGCGGCCCATCCGCGTGATACATAACGGGCGCACGGGGTCCCTACCTTTCGTTATGCTTGCTGACACTTCTTAACATCGGTGGCCCCTACGTTCCGCCCGCATATATGATGCCGCGTCTGCGGCTGGGTCCGAGCCCCGCCGGGGTTGTCCGGCGGGGCTCCTTCTATCAATTTGTCGGCTCTGCGCCTATATATATGAGGAGTATCCATTATGTTCAATGCTATCGCGCATGCTTTACTTGCCCTCGCGCCCGAGTTCGATGCTGCAAGGGTCGAGGACGTCCCTATGAGCCTGAAGGCCTGGATCGATGGTTCGCAGGGCAACATCCGGAGGGAGACGTTGGGCGCCAAGTGCCTGGTGCGTCACTTCTTTGCTAATTAGCTACATAGCTCCGCGCACGGTGGGGAATATGCAAAACTAGCGGTTGAAAAATCGCTTTAGCGACATGGCGCATTACTTTGGGCGCTTGTTTTGGTATTTGGAGAAAGGGGACGGTTCCATGGCTCTTTGGGGCGGTCGTTTTGAGGCGGGCGTGGCCGAGGTCACGCAGGAGTTTGGCGCGTCGTTGCCGGTCGACAAACATCTCTATAAGCAGGATATCGCCGGCTCTAAGGCGCATGCCAAGATGCTGGCGGCCCAGGGCATTATCAGCGCCGAGGACGAGCAGGCGATTGTCGAGGGTCTGACCGGAATCGAGCAGGATATCGATGCCGGCAACTTCACCTTCGACATCAACGACGAGGACATTCATATGTCCATCGAAAGCGAGCTGACGCGTCGCATCGGCGAGGCCGGTAAACGCCTGCATACCGGGCGTTCGCGTAACGACCAGGTGGCGACCGATACGCGCCTGGGCGTCAAGGCGCTGGCCAAGGAGCTCATGGAGGCCAATCTTGAGCTGCGTCATGTGCTGGTGGATGCGGCCAAGAGGTACGACAAGGTGATTCTGCCGGGCTACACGCACATGCAGCATGCTCAGCCCGTGCTGCTGTCACATCATCTGCTGGCGTATTCCTGGATGTTCGCGCGCGACTTTACGCGTTTGAAGGCCGCCTTTGATGCCGCCGACAACTGCCCGCTGGGTGCTGCCGCGCTTGCCGGTACGAGCTATCCGCTCGATCGTCAGATGACGGCTGCCGAACTTGGCTTTGCGGGTGTGATTCCCAACTCGCTCGATGCGGTTTCCGACCGTGATTTCCTACTCGATCTGCATTACGCCGGCTCCGTCATGACCATGCACCTGTCGCGTCTTTCCGAGGAGATCGTGCTGTGGTCGAGCTCCGAATTTGGCTTTATCACGCTTTCCGACTCGTACTCCACCGGCTCGTCCATCATGCCGCAGAAGAAGAATCCCGACTTTGCCGAGCTTATCCGCGGCAAGAGCGGCCGTGTGTATGGCAACCTGGTGCAGCTGCTCGTGACCATGAAGGGCCTGCCGCTCGCCTATAACAAGGACTTGCAGGAGGACAAGGAGGGCGCGCTCGATACCGCCCATACGCTCATGCAGTGCCTGTCCGTTATGGCCGGAATGATTTCGACTTGGACCGTCAACGAGGATGCCATGGCGCGCGAGTGCGGCGTGGGGCACCTTGCCGCCACCGATGTTGCCGATTACCTGGCTAAGCGTGGTCTGCCGTTCCGCGAGGCACATGCCGTGGTGGGCCATCTGGTCCTGATGTGTGAGAAGCGCGGCTGCAATCTTGAGGACCTGCCGTTTGAGGTGTTCCAGGAGGCAAGCTCGCTCTTTGAGCACGACATTACCGAGGCACTCGACATCCCGTCGATTGTCGCTGCACGCACGACCGAGGGCGGTACCGCCCCTGCCGCCGTTGCCGTGCAGCTGCAGCGTGCCGAGGCACAACTCGTTGCCGACGAAGGCGTTTTTGGATCGTTGACCAAGGTCGTCGAGATGGGTCACGGGGCAAAGTAGAGGTTTGGCTGAAGCCGTTTTTGCCATTTATTGAGGAATCGTTTTTTGCTTTACGGGCGTCTGCTGATGTGGGCGTCCGTATTTTGTTGCTATGGGGGAGGGGCTTGTCGAGAAGTTCTGTAGGACCTTTGGGCAGGTTGTGAAGGGGGTACGTTCGCGGGCGGCAACCGACCGTCTGCTCTGCTCGATGCGGTTGATGGGCAGTCGGATGGTACTCTAATCGGGCTTCGAAACAGAAGTGACACATATGGAGCGCTTAAATAAATTGCAACGTTTCAATAAACAGCTTTTTGTTTAACTGCAGCTAAAACTCTGTTACGATGCAGTCCAGGCGGGTGCCGGAATGGGACTTGGGCACGCGCGAACCTACTTGAAAGGCTACCTTATGGCTATCGAGAAGACCTTCATCATGATTAAGCCCGACGCCGTGCGCGACCGCAAGATCGGCGAGATTGTTGCTCGCATCGAGCGCAGCGGCCTTGTCATCGAGCGCATGGAGATGACCACGCTCGAGCGCGCTACCGTCGAGGAGCACTACGCCCATCTGGCCGACAAGCCCTTTTTTGGCGGTCTCTGTGACTTTATGACGAGCGGTCCGGTCGTCAAGATGGTCGTTTCCGGTCTCTCCGCTGTTGCTAAGATGCGCACCCTCATGGGCGCTACTAATCCGCTTGACGCTGCTCCTGGTACCATCCGCGGCGACTTTGCCGTCGATGTCAACGCCAACGTGATCCACGGCTCCGACTGCCTGGAGAACGCCGAGATTGAGATCAAGCGCTTCTTTGGCTAAACCAGCTTTGACTCCTTAAAGCTGTTAGCGTGTGGCTTGGGCGCCGCGGAACTCCATCCGCGGCGCCCTTTTATTCCAAAATCTATGAAGGGGCCCGTTCGGTCATGAGTTCCGAGCGGGCCCCTGCTGTTAGCTTGTGGCGCTGAGTTGTTTAGGCCTCGTCGACGACCTTGAGGCCGCGCGTGTGGTCGATCTCGTTGAGGAGGTTAACGCGACGCTCGTGACGACCGCCCTCAAACTCGGCGTCGAGCCACTCGTCGACAATCATCTTGGCGAGCTCGGAGCCCACGACGCGGGCGCCAAAGGCGAGCACGTTGGTGTTGTTGTGCATGCGGGAGAGCTTGGCGCTGAAGGGCTCGGAGCACACGACGGCGCGTACGCCCTCGACCTTGTTGGCAGCCAGGCTAATCCCGACACCGGTGCCACAGATGAGGATGCCCAGGTCGACGTCACCGTTGGCAACGGCCTTACCCACCTTGTAGCCAGCGATGGGGTAGTCAAAGCTCTCGGAGGTGTCGGTGCCAAAGTTCACGACCTCGCAGCCGCGCTCCTTCAGGTGCTCGGAGATGATGTTCTTGAGCTCGACGGCGGCGTGGTCGTTACCGATACCGATCTTCATGGATGGTTCCTCTCTGGTCTGTGCGGCGCAAATGCTAAAGGTGTTTACCGCGTTCGACTGCATGATAGCGCGACTTTTGCGTAAACGCTCGAGCGTTTTTTGGTCAAACGCTTTAGCAGGCAACAAGACTGGCTTTTCGTGAATGAATGTCGTCAGTTTGCGCTTGAGCGCCGTCCGCCGGAACCATGGTTGCGGTTTTTGATGCATTGTTATCAAATAAAGGAGCTAACATTTTTTGAGAGCCTAGCTCGTTATGCAAGCAGGAGATACCTATGCCTACCGATTCCCTTCGTGATGCCGCATTTTGCGATGTTTTGAACCGCGAGCTTGTCTGCGCGCTCGGCTGTACCGAGCCCATTGCCGTTGCCTATGCAGCAGCGCTGGCGAGCCAGACGCTCGGTTGCGAGCCTGATCATATGGATGTTGCCTGCTCGGGCAATATCATCAAGAACGTTAAGAGCGTGACCGTGCCCAACTCGGGCGGTATGCACGGTATTGAAGCCGCGGCCGTGCTGGGTGCCGTGGGCGGCGACGCCAAGAGCGCGCTCGAGGTGCTCGAGAGCGTTGACGATGAAGACCGTGCTCGCGTGGCCGAGCTCCTCGCCGACGCCGGCTACTGCGATGTGTCGCTTGTCGAGGGTGTGCCCAACCTCTACATCAAGGTGACTGCGACGGCCGGGGGCCATACCGCGGTCGTCGAGATTACCGACCACCACACCAATGTCACGTGCCATACCCTCGACGGTATTCCGGTGTGCGGCAAGTCGGCGGGGGAGTGTGCCGCCTGCGCCGAGCGCGTCGTGGCCGAGCGGGCGGCAGATAGCGCCGACACGCCCATGTCGATTGAGACCATCATCGACTTTATCGAGGACGGTGACATTGAGGACGCCCGCGCTGCCGTTGAGCGTCAGATTGAGCTGAATGGCGCAATCAGTGCCGAGGGCCTTGCGCACGCTTGGGGCGCCGAGGTGGGTCGTACGCTGCTGGGTGCTCGTGCCGATGACGTCGCCTGCCGTGCCCGTGCCCGTGCGGCCGCCGGGTCCGACGCCCGCATGAACGGCTGCGCGCTGCCGGTCGCCATTGTGTGCGGCTCGGGCAATCAGGGCATTACCTGCGCATTGCCCGTCATGGAGTATGCCGAGTACCTGCGTTGCGACCACGAGCGTCTGGTGCGCGCCGTGATGCTGTCCGATCTTATCGCCGTGCATATCAAGAGCTATATTGGTGCTCTCTCGGCGTTTTGCGGTGCTATTTGCGCCGCGTGCGGCGCCGGCGCCGCGATTACCTGGCTGTGCGGTGGCACGCGCGAGCAGATTGGCGCGACGGTCTCGAATACGCTTGGCAACGTGGGCGGCATCGTGTGCGATGGCGCCAAGGCGAGCTGCGCCGCCAAGATTTCCGCTGCCGTCGATGCGGCGATTCTGGGCCACGATATGGCCATGCAGGGCCGCGGCTTCCGTGCCGGTGAGGGCCTGATCCAGGATACCGTCGAGCAGACAATCGCCAGCATGGGCTACGTGGGCCGTGTGGGCATGAAAGACACCGACGTCGAGATCCTCAACATCATGATCGGCAAAACCCAGGTTTGTTAGTTACGCGGTTTTACCAAACCGCGTAACGGCTCGACGCTGCAAACGCCCCTAAGCGGCAATCTGCCTTTCAATCGTCGGGCATGGCCAGAAGGCCTATGCCCCCCTCTTTCAAGGCACATTGCTCGCTTAGGGGCGTTTTCGCTGACTTATGCTCAACCTGCGGCGTTATTTTGTTTGGAGCGAGGGGTCCTATGACAGTTCGTCGGCTACTTGGTGTTCGTAGAAGGCTTCTACTACGGCGTTGAAGTCGCGGGCGAAGTCTTCCATGGTTCCGCTCCAGGTGGCTCGGCCGGGCTTGCCTTGGCCCACAAAGGCGGTTTGGATGCCGCAATCGGGGGACGGGAAGTCGCGTTTGGGATCGTTGCCCACCATAAGGACCTCGTGCGGTTCGAGCCCCATCACCTGAAGCTGCTCTAGATAGTAGGTGGCATCGGGCTTGCAACGGGTGGTGTTTCCCATGTGCGTGACGAGCTCAAAGGGAGCGTCGGCCAGGTTGCCCCAACCCATGCGGCATTCGATGGCCCCCTGGGGAAAGCTGGGGTTGGTAAAGAGCGCGCAACGCAGTCCTGCGTCCTGTACGGCCTGAAGCGCGGCGTGTGCGCCCGGCATGGCGTGGGCGTTGATGACATCGTCGTTCTTGTATGGAAGAACTTCGCGGTCGTAGTAGGTAAACGCCTCGTAGATGAGGGGATCGGAGAGGCAGATGCCGCATCGGCGCTCGACCTCGGTGCGGTAAAACTCCAGATTGGTGCGATTGTCCGTTCCGCTGCGTCGATTGGCGTTGAGGTCGACCAGGATGGTGCCGAGGCGTGCCATCGTGCCACCGCGGCTGCGGCGCCCGATATCCGCGAGCATCGACGAGACATCCTTAAAATAGCGAAGGATAAACGCGTTGAGGTTGATGCTAAGAAGTGTCTCGTCCATATCGAAAACGACTGCTTTGAGCACGCGGGCACCTTTCTCGTAAATTTGATCTAGAGTCGTTGGCTCCGGATACTTTACCCCAAAGCCGTATGCCTAACTGCCTATCGTCAACTTATGGGGACGGTCGTCCACAAGATTGCGAAAAAGTCTCCATACGAGTAAAAAATCGCAGTTCACGCTTGAAATCGAAATGATTTCCCCGTAACCTATACGAACGTGATTGCATAAGCGTCACATTAGTATCTGTCGGCTCCCGAGTGTTCCTAAACGTTGTGTGCTTGTCGCACCCTTCTGTAGGTCCTAGCAATCGGGGCCCCGTAGTTCGAAAGGGGTCCACCTTTGAGTGAGATTCAGAACTCGTCCATTTTCTCTCTTGACGATGTCAATGAGGAGGAGATGAACAACCTCATCGACGGTACGATTACCGACTTTGATGAGGGCGATCTCGTTAACGGCACTGTCGTTAAGATCGAGCATGACGAGGTGCTCGTTGACATCGGATTCAAGTCCGAGGGCGTTATCCCGGTCCGCGAGCTGTCCATCCGCAAGGACGCTAACCCTGCAGACATCGTTGCACTCGGTGATCCCATCGAGGCTCTGGTTCTCCAGAAGGAGGACAAGGACGGTCGTCTGGTCCTGTCCAAGAAGCGTGCCGAGTACGAGCGTGCTTGGAACCGCATCGAGGAGAAGTTCAACTCCGGCGAGAACGTCGAGGGCGAGGTTATCGAGGTTGTCAAGGGCGGCCTGATCCTCGACATCGGCCTGCGTGGCTTCCTGCCCGCTTCCCTCGTCGACCTCCGTCGTGTCAAGGACCTCACCTCTTACATGGGCACCCGCATCGAGGCCCGCGTCATCGAGATGGACCGCAACCGCAACAACGTCGTTCTCTCCCGTCGCGTCGTGCTCGAGGAGTCCCGTAAGGCCGAGCGCTCCGAGATCCTGTCCAAGCTCAAGTCTGGCATGCGTCTCCAGGGCACCGTTTCCTCCATCGTCGACTTCGGCGCCTTCGTCGACCTCGGCGGTATCGACGGCCTCATCCACATCTCCGAGCTCTCCTGGAACCACGTCAACCATCCTTCCGAGGTTGTCAAGGTCGGCCAGGAGGTCGAGGTCGAGGTTCTCGACGTCGACCTCAACCGCGAGCGCATCTCCCTGGGTCTCAAGCAGACCACCGAGGATCCGTGGCGCGCACTGGTCAAGAAGTACCCCGTCGGCGCTATCGTTGAGGGCACTGTGACCAAGCTTGTCCCGTTCGGCGCTTTCGTCGACCTGGGCGAGGGCATCGAGGGCCTGGTGCACATCTCCGAGATGGCCAACAAGCACGTCGATCAGCCTTCTCAGGTCACCCACGTGGGCGACAAGGTTCAGGTCAAGGTCATGGAGATCGACCTCGACCGTCGTCGTATCTCCCTGTCCATGAAGTCCGCTGCTGAGACTCTGGGCGTCGAGATCGAGGTTACCCCGCTGCCTTCCGAGAAGAAGGACGAGGAGACCGACGCCGAGTAAATCGGTTTGACGATCACTTGTTTTAAGGGATCCGTCCGCAATGGACGGGTCCCTTTTTGCATCTGGCGCTGAGATGCGCGCTGCTGCCCGTACTGTCCATAGGCTATTGGGTTGTCGGTGCATGAAAAATGCCGACATCCCGCCTCGGGGAGGAGGCGGGAACGCACCGAGTAGACGGAGGGGTGCGGAGCGCGGTCGCGTCTCGACTGACGACGTTGCCCATCGACGACTCTATTGTACTGCATAGCGCGGTTCTTGGTTTATCGTGTCGAACGCTTGTGTTGTGCCATTGCCTGCGGCAACGGTGTGCTACACTCTTGCACTGCTGAGTGGGCCAGACGGTCGCGCGATGTGCTGCTTGCGGCACGCGTGAGGAAAGTCCGGGCTCCAGAGGGCGGGATGCCGGCTAACGGCCGGGCGGAGTGATCCGACGGAAAGCGCCGCAGAAAAGAAGACTCCCACCTGCGCCGCAAGGCGTAAAGGGAAAAGCTGAAACGGTGGTGTAAGAGACCACCAGCGTCGTGGCAACACGGCGGCTTGGCAAGCCCCATCCGGAGCAAGCGCGAATAGGAACGCTATGGGCCGGCCCGGTCCGCGTTCGGGTAGCGTGCGTGGAGCTGCACGGTAACGTGCAGACAAGATAAATGACCGTTCACGACAGAACCCGGCTTATAGGCCCACTTGGCACTTTGTTGACGCTGCGAACCCGTCAGCGCGGCAATCTGCCTTTCAAGCCTTCGGGCATGACCATAAGGTCAATGCCCTCGTCTTTCAAGGCACCTTGCTCGCGCTGACGGGTTCTCGCTTTCGACGGCGTCAGCTGGCCGATTTGGCGCTCATTCGTCGGTCGCCGCCATAAGGCGTGCTCCCTCCTCTTTCGGGCCAAATCGACTCAGCTGACGCCGTCTCGCTGTTGGTGACGGCATCATTGGCGTTTCCGCTCTTGTTGGCGAGGGCAACGGTGCTGTCTTTGCCGTATTATTGAGGCTGTTTGTTGCTTTGCTTGTTGTTGAGGGGCTTTGTTGGACAGCTATTTTACTCTGCAATCGAATATTGAGGCTTCGGGCGAGTTTGTGGACCGCAAGAGCCGGTTTATTGCCCAGCTGGTCCATATTGAGTCCGAGGATGAGGCGAATGCCTTTATCGAGATGGTTCGCAAGCGTCATTACGACGCTCGACACAATGTTCCCGCGTGGATTTTGGTCGATGGACGCGAGCGCCAGAGCGATGATGGTGAGCCGAGCCGCACGAGCGGTATGCCGACGCTCGAGGTGCTGCGTGGCGCGGGGCTCAAAAATGTTTGCTGCGTAGTGACGCGCTATTTTGGTGGCACGCTGTTGGGGCCTGGTGGCTTGGTGCGCGCCTATACCGCGGCGACGCAGGCGGCGGTGGCCGCGGCTCAGGAGGCCGGGCAGATCGTCGAGATGACAAGCGTCGTGCCGGTTGACGTGTATGTGGCCTATCCACAGTATGAGCAGGTGCTTCGCTTGGCGCAGGATTCGGGTGCCAAGGTTTCGGATACCGATTACGCGGATACCGTTACACTTCACTTGGTGTTTAAGGCGGGGGAGCAGGAGCCATTTTGCGCCAAGATGCGCGAGCTTATGGCGGGACGCGAGGAGATCGAGGTCGGCGCTCCCGAATTTGCCGAGTTCTGACGGCGACGGCCGGCGTGCTTTTGGAAGGATCCCAAGCGCGCCGGCCGTCGTTTTATGTTGCTGCCGTTTACTCGGCGAGCTGCTTTAGCACATCGCAGGCGATCTCGACGGCATCGTCGATGCAACCGGGGCAGCTGCGGAGCGGACCCTTATCCGACCCGATGCCCTTGAGCGTGCCGCAGACGGTCGTCGTGTTCTTCTCGCCAAAACGCTTGGCGATCTCGCGCGACAGCTTGTAGGTCTGGCCCTTGGTCTTTGGGTTTTCCATGCCGTCGCTCATTACAAAGCCCATGATGGCCACGGCGCCCGAGATGGCGCCACAGGTTTCGGTCATGCCGCCCATGCCGGCGCCAAAGCCCTCGGTGAGGGTAAAGGCGACCTGGGGGTCGAGTCCGACGGCGGGCGCGAGCGTGCAGGCGACGGCCTGGGCGCAGTTAAAGCCGCGGGCGTGGTATTCGGCAGCCTGAGCCTGACAGGCGTTGATGTCGAGCTGGGCCGTATCGATTTGCTTCATCGTTGTCTCCTTGGTCACGGTGTACCCGCCTATGGTACCCGTGACGGTGCATGTAATCATCGAGAGCTCCATCTATGCCTCATTTTTATCTATCGAACAAATGCCCAAGGCTTGAGATGAATACCCCGGATCAGTTTGTTCCACAACCTACCTTGGGGATGGGTTGAGAGGGGTGTGCGGTAGCGGTATCGTGAACCGAATAAAACTAAAACCCAGGCAAGGGAGCTAGATATGAACGAGCAGACCATCGGTACCACATGTGTTCAGGGCGGCTATCACCCGGGAGATGCGGAGCCGCGCCAGGTGCCCATCTACCAGTCCACCACGTGGAAGTACGACACGTCGGAGCACATGGGCAAGCTGTTTGACCTAGAGGAGTCGGGCTATTTCTACAGCCGTCTGCAGAACCCCACGTGCGATTTGGTTGCTGCCAAGATCTGCGAGATGGAGGGCGGTACCGCTGCGATGCTCACGAGCTCGGGCATGGCTGCGAACTTCCTCGCGATTTTTAACGTGGCCGGTGCCGGCGATCACGTGGTCGCAAGCTCTGCCATCTACGGCGGTACCTACAACCTGCTTGCCCATACCATGGGTCGTATGGGCTTGACCTGCACGTTCGTTGCCCCCGACTGCACCGACGAGGAGCTCGAGGCAGCTTTTGAGCCCAATACTAAGCTCGTCTTTGGCGAGACGATCGCCAACCCCGCCCTTGCCGTGCTCGATATTGAGCGCTTTGCCAAGGCCGCGCACGACCACGGCGTACCGCTGATGGTCGACAACACCTTCCCGACGCCCGTGATGTGCCGTCCCTTTGAGTGGGGCGCCGATATCGTTACGCACTCCACCACTAAGTACATGGATGGCCATGCGGCCTACCTGGGTGGCGTGATCGTCGATCACGGCCAGTTTGACTGGATGGCCCATGCGGACAAGTTCCCGGGTCTCACCACGCCCGACGAGAGCTATCACGGCGTGACCTATGCCGAGAAGTTCGGTCGCGAGGGTGCCTTCATTACCAAGGCAACCGCGCAGCTCATGCGTGACCTCGGCCCCATGCAGAACCCTCAGGCGGCCTTCTTCCTGAACAGCTCGCTCGAGAGCCTTCATGTGCGCATGCCGCGTCATTGCGAGAACGGCCTGGCCGTTGCCAAGTTCCTGCAGAGCCATCCCAAGGTACGCTTCGTGAGCTATCCGGGCCTGGAGGGCGATAAGTACTATGACATGGCTCAGAAGTACATGCCCAACGGTACCTGCGGCGTTGTGAGCTTTGGCTTTAACGGTGGTCGCGCGGCGGCCGAGACCTTTATGAAGAGTCTTAAGCTCGCCCAGATTGCCACGCACGTGGCCGATGCCCGCACCTGCTGCCTGCACCCGGCAAACGCCACTCATCGCCAGATGAACGACGAGGAGCTCATCGCCTGCGGCATCTCCGCCGACATGGTGCGCCTGTCGTGCGGCCTTGAGGACACGGCCGATCTGATTGCCGACCTTGAGCAGGCGCTCGAGCAGTGCTAGGCTAGCGTGCGTGCGAGGCGTGGGACGGCTTTTCGGCTGACGACGTCCTCATAGTTCCGATTCCGTAGGCGGGACCCCGATCGTGTCCGTTTGTAGGCGATTGGGGTCCCGTTTTTGCGTTGCACGATAGAAAGGATATACATGGAGAAAACTGCCGAGCAGCTGCGCCGCGAACACATTGCCCTAGAGGGCGACACCCACGGTAAGAATAAATGGGCGATTCTGTTCACCGTGCTCGTCATGACCTTTATGGCGTGTCTGGATGCGAGCATCGTGACGGTGGCGCTCCCAGTGATGCAAAAGGAGCTGGGGGTGGGTCTCGACCGCATTCAGCTCGTGAGCTCGGTGTATCTGCTCGCGACGTGCGTCGCCATGCTGCCGTTTGGCCGCTTGGGCGATGTGCGCGGCAAGGTGAATGTGTTCCAGCTTGGTGTAATCGTCTTTACGGGTGGCTCGTTGCTTTGCGGGCTTTCGGCTTCGCTCGAGGTGCTTATCTTGGCGCGTTTCGTGCAGGGCATTGGCTGTGCCGCCGCGATGGCCAACAATATGGGCATCATCACCGAGTCGTTTCCGGCGCGTGAGCGCGGCCGTGCCATGGGCATTCTGGCGACCTTTGTGGCTCTTGGCATGATGTGCGGCCCCGTGCTCGGCGGCGTGCTGGTGGCGAGCTTTCCCTGGGAGAGCATCTTCCTTATCAATCTGCCCATTGGCGTAATCTCGTTTATCGTGGGGCTCTATACGCTGCCGCATGTGAAGCCGGAGGCTGGCGAACGCCCTATGCCGTTGACAGAGGCGGCGCGTCGCTGCTTTGCGAGCTCGGCTTTCACTATTAACCTGGCTTGCATGCTTATCGTATTCGTGGGTATCGGTGCCTCCGAGTTTGTGCTGCCGTTCTACTTTCAGGATGCCCACGGCTTTAGCTCCGATATCTCCGGCCTGTTGTTTTTGGCGATGCCGGTCGTGAATGCCTTTGTGGGCCCGCTTTCGGGCTCGGTGTCCGACCGTGTTGGTTGTGAAGCGCCCACGGCCGTTGGCCTGGGCGTGTACGTGTGCGGTCTCTTTGCGGTGAGCACGCTTGACGAGCACTCTTCCATCTTGATGATTGTGTGCTGCGTCGCGTTTATGTCGTGCGGCACGTCGATCTTCCAGAGTCCCAATAATTCGCTGTATATGGGTTCGGCTCCGCGTGAGGCGCTTGGCTTTGCGGGCAGCTTGAGCAGCTTGGCGCGCTATGCGGGCATAGCGCTGGGTATTACGGCGGCGTCGCGCATCCTGTATGGACAGACGAGCGCGGCGATGGGCAAGACGGTCACGAGCTATGCGGCGGGTCGTCCGGACGTGTTCCTCTTTGGCTTCCGTTTGGTATTCTACGTGCTGATGGCCGTTGCTACCGTGGGCTTTGCGCTCACATTGGTACGTTTGGTGAGGACGCGCACCCGGCATTAGCGTGCTGGAAGGCTGTCTGCCACGAATCGGGCCTATCTACTGGTCTTGCAGCTTTATGGTGCGATGCGGCTTGTGGGGCGGGCGGGGGTCGGTCCGTGGTAGACTATCGAACAACGTTTATTAATCGCGCGGTATCGTTGCCGCGAGAAGGGGTTGCGCCATGCAGGAGCTTGAGGATCGTATTCGCCATGACGGCATCGTAAAGGCCGGTAACGTCCTTAAGGTTGATGCCTTCCTCAACCACCAGTGCGACGTTGAGCTGTTCGACCACATGGGTGCCGAGTGGGCCCGTCTGTTCGAGGGTGTCGAGATCAACAAGATCCTGACGATCGAGGCTTCGGGTATTGGTATGGCCTGCATCGCGGCTCAGCATTTTGGCGGCGTCCCGGTGGTCTTTGCCAAGAAGGCACAGTCCATCAACCTTGACGGCGAGCAGTATGCCACGACCATTTACTCCTTTACCAAGCAGAAGGAGTACCCGGTTATCGTGGGTAAGCGCTTCCTGTCCGAGGGCGACAAGGTCCTGATTATCGACGACTTTTTGGCCAACGGTTGCGCGCTCGAGGGTCTTATCAAGATCTGCGAGGCCGCAGGTGCCGAGGTATCCGGCATTGGCATTGCGGTGGAGAAGGGCTTCCAGGGCGGTGGCGATAAGCTCCGCGAGCGCGGCTTCCGCGTTGAGAGCCTAGCCCGCATCGCCGATATGGACTGCGAGAACGGCGAGATCACGTTCGCCTAGGCGCGCGACATAAGCGATTGGTATGCGATGTGACAAAGGGGCTTTCCCTTTGTCACATTTTTTTGTATGAGGGGAGGTGTTGATATGGATGAGAACAAGATGGGATGGCGCGAGTATGCGCGCTATGCCGAGATGTCGGTCGAGGAGCTGGCACGCGATTGCGAGGTGCAGGTGTTTCGCGCGACGGGTCCGGGCGGACAGGGCGTGAACACGACGGACTCGGCGGTGCGCATGAAGCATGGGCCCACGGGGATTGTCGTGACGGCGCGTGAGAGCCGCAGTCAGTTTCAGAATCGCAGCTGCTGTCTGCGTAAGCTGAGGGCAGAGCTTGAGCGTCGTGGCCGTCCACCGCGCCGTCGTGTCAAGACCAAAGTGCCACAACGATCGCGCCAGCGTAGGCTCAACGACAAGCACTTCAACGCGATTAAAAAGGCCAACCGTCGCAAGCCGGACGGGGAGGAATGATCTTCTCAATAAGTTGCGGTGAAATAGGGACTGTTTTGCGGCTTTAGCTGCATAAACAGTCCCTATTTCACCGCAACTTAGGTGGGGTTAGCGGGTTGGGTGCCAGACTTGGAGGGCGGCTGCCAGGACGTCGACCTCGATGCGCGAGGCGACGACGGGCTCGCCGTCGGCCTGGATGGGGTAGTCGGGCCCCTCAAAGGTAAGCTCGGCATGGCGACAGCGGCGCATGCGAACCGGTGGCAGCTTGGTATGGTGGCCATCTTTGGCCGAAAGGAACATGGGAAGCGCGACCGCGCGGGGGACGGGGCCGCAGGCGTAGCAAACGTCGAGGATGCCGTCGCACGGGTCGGCATCGGGACAGATGCGATAGCCCGAACCATAGGTGGGTCCCAGCTGGATCGCCATGATGATTGCCCTCACGCGCTCGGCCGGCGCGCCATCAAAACTGATGGTCATGGGGTAGTTGCGGTAGCGCAGGCCAAACTGCTCAAGTCCCGATAGGGTGTAGAGTGGAGCGCCAGTGAGGCCCGTCTTTTTGCGCAGCTCGGTGGTGCCAAGGCCGATGGCGGCATCGATGCCGACCGAAAGCGTCTGGTCGTAATACTCGACGATCGCCTCGCCGTTGCCGCTCGCAGGGCTCCATGAGCGAATGCGCCCGATGTCCTGACGCTGCAGCTCGCAGGTGAGCAGCGCGCCAAAATCCTTTCCGGAGAAATCGTCGATACCGAGGGTCTGGGCAAAATCGTTGCCGGAGCCTACGGGTAGAACGGCAAGGGCGGGACGGACCGCCTCATCCTGCGTCATGAGTCCATTGACGACCTCGTGGATCACTCCGTCGCCGCCGAGTGCGATAACCGTGCGGTAGCCCTGGGCCCGTGCGGCAAGTTCCTTGGCATGTCCTATGCGCTCGGTCAGCACCAGATCAAACTGGGATGAGCGCGCGGTCATGTCCAAAAAGCGCTGCAGGCGCTCGGCAACTTCGCGCGCCGCACCCGACTGGGCGGCGGGGTTGGCGATGATGAGCGTGCGACCAAAATCAGTTGCGTGCATGGGGCGACTCCCGGCGTGTGACATGACGGTGCGGTCGCGTTCAGGTCGAATTGCCCCCGATTGTGGCTGCACGGCGAATATTTACGTTTACTCTATCAGGTCGTTGTGGCGCTCGATAGCATCCGCTACCGTACCGCCCTCATCCACAATAAGCGAACGGCGCTTGGGTGAGATGATGCGCTGGGCGGGGTACACGCCGCGGTGGCCGCCGGTTAGGTAGCTGATAAAGGCCACGATGACAAAGAACCCGGCGGCCGTGCCGTGGAACAGGTCGATGGCCATCATGCAGGTGGTGATGGGCACGTTGAGGCCGGCACAGAACACGCCGAGCATGCCGAGAGCCGCCAGAAAGCTGGGGTCGATTCCGACGAGGCAACCGATCCAGCCGCCGAGCGCCGCACCGATGCCAAACAGGGGCGTGACCTCGCCGCCTTGGAAGCCGGCGCCCAGGGTGAGGGCCGTAACCACGAGCTTGATGGCTGCGTCCGCCAGGGTGGTGTTGCCGGCGAACCCGGCGCCCGAGAGCCAGGTGGCAAGGCCGGCATACTTCCAGGCGTCGAGCATCGCGTATGCCGCGAGCACCACGAGCGCACCCACGAGCGCGCGAACGAGGTAATTGGTGATAATGCGACCGTACAGGCTCTTGACGGTTCGAACCGACCAGGCAAAGAGTCGTGCCGTCAGACCGAAGATGATGGCGCTGATAACAACGATGGCAACCGTCCGCGGCGTCATGCCGGGAACGCTGGCGATGACATTCGCTTCGTACTCGGTGCCCAGGGCGAGTGATGTAAAGTAGCCGGTAAACGAGGCGACCAGGCAGTAGATGCCCGCGGTGTAGTCGATCTTGCCGATAAAGCACATCTCCATGCCAAAGAAAGCTCCGGCAAGGGGCGAACCGAATACGGCGCCAAAGGCCGATGAGATGCCGGCGAGCATGAGGTCGTGGTGGTCATGCTTTTTGAGGTGGGCGAGGCTCGAGATGTTGCTGGCGATGGTGCCGCCAATCTGCACCGCGGCTCCCTCGCGACCGGCCGATCCGCCCGTTAGGTGCGTGAGTGTGGAGCAGACGAAGGTGAGGACGGCCATGCGCATATGGATGAGGCGTGTGCCCAGAGCGGAGTCGATGACCAGGTTGTTGCCACGCTTTGCGGCGAGACCGTGGTTTTTGTACACCCATGCGGTGGCAACGCCCACAACGGGAAGCAAGGCGTAGACCCACGCATGGTGCTCGCGATAGTCGGTCGCGATATTCAACGAGGCCAAAAACGCCCAAGCGGCAACGCCCATGGCGAGCGAGACGATGACGACGAGTGCGAGCAACTTAGCGCTCGCGAGTAGGTTGCGGGCGTTGCGGCGCGTGTCGGCAGCCAAGAGATGCTCGGAGC
>CABRHR010000010.1 GCA_902470835.1 uncultured Collinsella sp. | reverse complement strand
GGCCCGTGGGTTATACCCTAAGAGCAAACCACCCTTTTTAAGGGTGGTTCTGATTTGCGAAGGACGCTTTGAAGCCCGTTTTGGAACTGATTCGCCCACGCAATAAGGGGGCGTGGGCAAAAAACGTCAAATATGAGTACTGTCACAAGTCCTGTAACATTATTTATTTGCAAAATATGTAGTGTTACGCAACATATGTCCAAGTACTTAGCCGATAAACGTCTGCAATTTTTCCGCCGTAGGACGCCTGACGGCTAAATCGCCTTCTGAAGGCATGAAATCGCTGTTATTAAAATGGTAACAGTACTCATATTTGCCATTTTTTGACCACAGGCCTTGCGATGATGCCGGGATCCGCACCCTGCCGGGTTCGAATCCCGGCGCATAGGTAGCAAAAAGCCCGTCACCGCGGGGGTAACGGGCTTCTTAATTTAAATGGTGCCCCCAGCGGGATGTCCGCGTGCGGCTGGCGCCGCCCGCTTCCGCTGCGTCGCTCCGCTCCTTGCGTGCTGCGCTGGAAAACGCTTGCGCGTTTCCTCAGCTCCGCACCCTGTCGGGTTCGAATCCCGGCATATCGGTAGCAAAAAGCCCGCTACCGAATTGGTAACGGGCTTCACATCTCAAATGGTGCCCCCAGCGGGATTCGAACCCGCGATATCCACCTTGAAAGGGTGGCGTCCTTGGCCGCTAGACGATGGGGACAGCGGGAAAGAGTATAGCAGACTTTTTTAGCCGTTCACATATCGTTGGCAAACTGAAAAACCACCACAAAGGTGCCTGTCCCCTTTGTGGTGGTGAGGTGCTAGGGGAGGAGCTTCATGGCGGCGTCGTGGGCGGCGCGCTCGTAGGTGTCGTCGAGGGGCTTGAGCGGCAGCAGGGCTGTGGCCTGCGCATCGCCGCGCCGCTCGAGGGCGTGCGCGATCAGCCAGTCGGCGAGCTCGGGGTTCTTGGGCAGTGCCGGTCCGTGCAGGTACGTGCCGATGACGCCCTTGTAGATCAGACCCTCAAGGCCATCATCGCCGTTGTTGCCGGTGCCCGTGACGACGGACGTTCCGAGCGACGTGGCATCGGCGTCCAAAAGCGTGCGACCTCCATGGTTCTCGAATCCCACAAAGGGCTCAGGTGCCAGATCGGTTTTGACGGCTACGTTGCCGATCAGGCGATCGGAGCCACGTACGGTTTCGGCGGCAATGACGCCCAGGCCCTCAATGCGATCGTCGCCCATGTAGTACGAACGGCCGAGCAGCTGATAGCTGCCACAGATGGCAAGCAGTGTGCCGCCGTCCTCAACATAGGCCGCGACCTTGTCTTTTTGGGCGAGCAGTTCGTGTGCCACGGCTAGCTGATCGCGGTCGGAGCCGCCACCCATCATGACGATATCGGCATCGGTCAAATCAAGCGTTTCGCCCATACGGACCTCGTCTACACGCACGGGAATGCCACGCCAGGTGCAGCGGCGTTCGAGCGCGATAACATTGCCGCCGTCACCGTAGAGGTTGAGGGCATCGGGATACAGGTAGACGATGCGCAGCGGGCGCGAAAGCTCGACTGGCGCGATACCGACAGGAAGAGCGCTGCCGTCGGCACGGGCTACGGCGCGCCCAGCAACAGCGTCGGCGGTGCCCTTCAGTCCGTCGAGCTCCTTGACCAGCGGCGGGAAGGCCGTGTAGTTGGCGACGGCGTAGAAGGTGTCATCGGCGGCCTCGTCTGCCACGGCGTCAATTGCCTGCGCGACGTCCGAGATAATCGCGGCATCGATGCCGGCGTACTTGAGGCGCACCTGCATGTCGTGTGCGCGCGTGCCGCCGGCAAAGGCGACGAGACCCGGCGTGTCGGCGATGCGCTCAAAGTCGACGTCGTAGATCCACGATACATCGTGGCCGTCGGCGTCGTTGTCGTTGAGGAAGAAAGCGCAGAGTCTGCCGCCTGCCGTCTTGATGGACTGGATTTGTCGATCGAAGCCCACGGGATTCTTGGCCAGGTTTGCCTCGACGGTGCGGCCGGCGATATCCCAGCGCCCCATACGACCACCGGCGGGCACATAGGCATCGAGCGTAGGCTGTAGAAGCGCCGTGTCCACGCCCAGCTCGTGCGCGGCAAAGAAGGCGGCGGCAACGTTGTAGACCATGTACAGGCCGTTGTAGCGTGTGGCGATGTGTGAGGCTGGCGCGCTGGAATCAGATCCAAACACCAGGTCAAAACCATAGCCATCGCGGCTGAGCTCCACATTCGTTACGCGGCGGACCAGTGCGGGGCGTGTCCAACCGCACGAGGGGCAATGGTAGGCGCCGAGCTGGCCGTATTGCACGTAGTCATACTCCAGCGGCGCGTTGCACTGCGAGCAAAAGCGCGAGTCGCTAATGCGGTCAGACTCGGTGTCGGTGGCGCCGTCGATGCCAAAGGCAATGCTCGCGTTGGGAACGCGCGCGGCAATCGAGGCACACAACGGGTCGTCGGCGTTGTAGATGAGCGTCGTTGCCGGCGAAAGCTCCAACGCGTGGGCGATGACCTCCTGGGTGTGGTCGATCTCGCCGTAGCGGTCTAGCTGGTCACGGAACAGGTTGAGCAGCACAAAGTACGTCGGCTTGAGCTTGGGCAGGACGCGCACGGTGTAGAGCTCATCGCATTCAAAAACGCCCACGCGCTTGCCGCTGTCAGTGTGCTTAAGGCCGCCGCGGGCCTCGAGCAGAGCACCCACCACACCGGGCTCCATATTGTTGCCGGCACGGTTGCACACCACGGTAGCGCCGCTGGCGGCAACGGCGTCGGCGATGAGGTTGGAGGTGGTGGTCTTGCCATTAGTACCGGTGATCACCACGCTGCGGTCGACAAGGCCGGCGAGGTCGCTCAGCAGCTCGGGGTCGATCTTCATGGCGATGCGGCCGGGGAGTACGCCGCCCTGGCGCTTAAGGACGGAGCGCAGCCCCCAGCGAGCGATATCGCTTGAGGTGCAGGCAAGAGATGAGCGGAGGTTCATGAAACCGTTCCTAACGTAAACGACATGGTCGGGTCGAGTGCGTCACTAAAAACCGTAGCGGCGCGCAAACTCCTGGGCAAGCTGCGACACGTCTTCGCAGGCATTGGCCCAGGGAGCAAAGTCGGGAGTGTCCGAGATAATACCGTCCGCTTCCCAAACGGCCTGATGCGAAAGATCCCAGGGATCGCGTGGCTCGGGTCGGCAGGGAAGGTACGGTGTCTGGTACATGGGGTTCAGCAAGAAGAACGCGCCGCCCTCGCAACGGTTGGCAAACTCACGCAGCGCGCGTGTCGCCGGGCGCATCTTGTTTGTTTTGAACAGCAGAATCGTGCGGGCGAGCAGATACCAAGGAGAGTTCTCGAGTGCGTCTGCTCCCATCTGTTCCTCGAGCTGGTGGGCTAGGGCAAAAAAGCCGTCCTCGTCTTCCAGACGAGCGAGGGCGAGCAACACGGTGCCTGCGGCTCGGGTGGGATAGCCTTCTGCCTTAAGGACGCGGCGGGCGTAGTTGGCGGCAGCACGGTAGCGGGCGCTCGCCATGCACAGCTGCGAGATGGCCTCGAGCGTGTGAAGCCACCCGATAAGAGCCGGCTCGCTCACGGTAAGGTCTGCTGCGGTGACACCATCGGCCAAAACATTATTGGCCCAGTAGTGCGGGGCTTCCATGTCGAACCCGGGCACGCTTTGCTGCAGGTAATCGGCCGTGGTCGCCTCGAGCTTCATCAGATCGCCCAGGCAGGCGTCGACGGGCGTGTCCGCCAAAATGATGGCGAGCAGCTGGGCATCGAGGACATGCGCATCGATGCGGACGATCTTGAGCAGCTCATCACGCATATCGTCGAACAGGCGGTTGCGCGTCTGCTCAAACTCCTCGTCGCTGCCCATATCCTCGATGCGATGGAGCTCGTCGAGCAGGTGGCGATGAACGCCGGCATAGGACAGCAGCGCCTGGGCATGCTCGGACTGCGCATACTTATGAGGGTTGACGCTCACGTCGTTATGGACAAGCTCGCGTGCTGCATCGGTGAGTTCGGGGTGCGACGCAAGGTAGGCGCGCTCCAGGTAGGCGGGGATGTAGACGCTCGGATCCATTAGAGGTCTCCTCCCTTAAACGGCAAACCCTGCTCGGCCGCGCGCAGGATGCGCTCGTCGATCTGGGAACGCACGATGTCGTTGGTGGCGACCCAGGCGGCAAAGCTGGCGTTGTCGGGGGCGCCCAGGCCCTCCTGCAGCACCGGCGTCGCCTCGGACAGCGCAAGGACAAGTTCGTCGGTGGAGCCCACACCCACGTTGACGCGGGCATAGACGCCATCGGGAAACTCGGTTTGGAAGTAGAGCGCCTCGGCTGCGTGCGGGCACGAACGCACAAGGATACGCAGGCAGTGCTCGGCACCCTCGTAGTCCAGCTCGCGCCAGGCAGCGCTCATCAGCGCGATGAGCGTCCACGGGTCCAAGTCACGCTCCGCATCTTTGGGGCGGCGGCGCAGCGGGGTACTCGCGAGGTACGGCACGGAGTGAGCGGAGCGAAAGCGCTTGAGCTCCTCGGCGGGGTATTCGAGCTTTGCCATGGCGAGCATCGCGGTGTGGCGGACGCCGGCAGGATCGTTGGGGGCAAAGTCGAGGCTGCGGTTTGCGGCTTCGAGCGACATGCGATAGCGGCCGCTAATGAGGGCACGTGACGCAAGGGCGGCGAGCCAGCGCAGATAGGGGCGGCGCATAAGGTCGCCTGCGGCCTCACGCTCGTAGGGGTCCTGCGCCGAGGCGATCTTGAGCGCCAGATCGTGCTCCACCTCGTCGCACTTGGACACCAGATACTGCACGTATTCCTCGTTGGATTCGGCGGTGAGCGCCGTCAGCATGCGCTGGGCATCCCAGTTGCTCGGGTCGAGCGCGGCTGCCTCGCGGAGCATGTTCTCGGCAGCGGCCTCTTCTTGCTCTGCCTGGGCGTCGTCGGGGATAAAGGGAATGCGGTAGTCGACGGCCTCGACCACCTTGGCAATCAGATGTCCGGCGCGGTCGCGGTCGTGCACGATGAGCGGCGCGGGGTTACGGGTGAATTGTTCCATCAGACGCTCTACGGCGGCACCGTCGGTGAGCGGGATATTGTCGCGGCGCAAGGCCTCAAGAACGAGGCGATGGCAATCCTCTTGAATGGGATCGAATGCCATGGGGCCTCCTTTGCTGCGGTTAGGGTTCAAATGTCTCTATATAAAGGTCTAGTTTACCCGCATGTGGCACACCGGGGGTGCCGCACTTGGACTTGCACCTTTGCACCACGAAGACGGATGTCGCACAAATGTCGGCACCTCGGTTGCGCGGGTGGTATCACAGTGCCGTAAACGGTCGATTTTTGGCGGCGAACGGGGCACATTTTGGAGGGGCACAGTCCTACCCGGGATATGTGGTCAACCCTGATAAAACGTTTGCCCAGCTTGGGAGTATGAATGCCCCACAAGGGTCTTCAGGGATAGAAAAAACGTTTCATCATTGTTGGCTTTAGGTGAATAACTGACCAACCAGAACGGTAAAATAGTGTTTGTCTGAGCGTTGAGACGTTTAGACATTGCGTCGCTATCGCCGGCGACGCACAAAATGGTCCTAACGGAGCCAATCGGGTGCTCCGTTATATACGCAAGTCTAAGAGGGGCTTGTTTAGGAGGCACAGTATGGGACGTTTTACCAATCCTCGCGATCTGTACTTTGGTGAGGGCGCTCGCCACGAGGTGAAGAACCTCAAGGGCAAGAAGGCCATCATCGTTTCTGGCGGCAGCTCTATGCGCCGCGGCGGGTTCCTGCAGGACGTTGAGGCCGACCTCAAAGAGGGTGGCTTCGAGGTCAAGCTGTTCGAGGGCGTCGAGTCCGATCCGTCCATCGAGACGGTCATGAAGGGCGCCGAGGCCATGCGCGAGTTCGAGCCCGACTGGATTATCGCCATCGGCGGCGGCTCGCCCATCGATGCCGCTAAGGCCATGTGGGTCTTCTACGAGTATCCCGAGGAGTCCTTCGATAACATCATCCAGCCGTTCAGCTTCCCTGAGCTGCGTCAGAAGGCTCACTTCTGCGCCATCTCCTCTACCTCCGGTACCGCTACCGAGGTCACTGCCTTCTCCGTCATCACCGACTACGCCAAGGGCATCAAGTACCCGCTGGCCGACTTCAACATCACCCCTGATGTCGCCATCGTCGACCCCGAGCTCACCTACACCATGCCCGCCAAGCTGTGCGCTCACACCGGCATGGACGCTCTGACCCACTGCATGGAGGCCTACGTTTCCACCTTCGCCTCTATGTTCACCGACGCCAACGCTCTGCACGGCATCCGCGAGATCGTCGAGTGGCTGCCTAAGTCCTATGCTGGCGACCATGAGGCCCGTCAGCACATGCACGAGGCTCAGTGCATCGCCGGCATCGCCTTCTCCTCGGGCCTGCTCGGCATCGTTCACTCCATGGCTCACAAGACCGGTGCTGCCTTTGAGAACGGCCACATCATCCACGGTGCTGCTAACGCCATGTACCTGGGCAAGGTCATCCAGTGGAACTCCAAGGACCCGCGCGCTGCTGAGCGTTACGCTTACGTGGCCAAGGAGATCCTGCACCTTCCCGGCGAGACCAACGAGGAGCTCATCGCTGCGCTCGTCCAGAAGATTCGCGACCTCAACGACCAGCTCAACATTCCGCAGTCCATCAAGGATTACGCGAATGGTGGCGTGAAGGTCGACGCCGAGAACCCGCAGATGGTTTCCGAGGAGGAGTTCCTCGCCAAGCTGCCCGAGATCGCCGCGAACGCCGAGCAGGACGCCTGCACGCCCGAGAACCCGCGTGAGACCAAGGCTGCCGACTTCGAGAAGATTCTCAAGGCCTGCTACTACGACACCGACATCGATTTCTAATCGACTCTTGTTATCGTAACGAGGGGCTCCGCACGTATCCGTACGGAGCCCCTTTCTTTTTATTTATTAGAGAATGGGATAAAAATGGCTGCAATCTTCAATAGCCCCAGCAAGTACATCCAGGGCCCGGACGAGCTCGCCAAGCTCGGCTCCTATGTCGAGCCGCTCGGCGCTAAGGCCCTCGTCATCGTGACGCCTTCGGGCAAGAAGCGCGTCGGCGCCAAGATCGAGGGCGGCTTTGCTGAGGCCAAGGCCGAGCTGCTGTTTGAGGACTTTAACGGCGAGTGCTCCAAGGGCGAGGTCGATCGCCTGGTTGCGCTCGCCCGTGACAACGGTTGCGACATCATCGTCGGCGTCGGTGGCGGCAAGATCCTCGACACCGCGAAGGCCGTTGCCTATTACCTGGAGTCCCCGGTTATCATTTGCCCCACCATTGCTTCGACCGATGCCCCGTGTTCGGCGCTTTCGGTGCTCTATACCGATGACGGCCAGTTCGACAAGTACCTCTTCCTTAAGGCAAACCCCAATATCGTCCTTATGGATACGACGGTTATAGCGGCGAGCCCGGTGCGCCTGACGGTTTCCGGCATGGGCGATGCGCTCGCAACCTACTTTGAGGCTCAGGCGACGCACGATGCCGACGGTGGCACTTGTGCCGGCGGCAAGGGCGGAATGGCCGGTCTGGCGCTCGCCAAGCTCTGCTACGAGACGCTTATGGCCGATGGCGTCAAGGCCAAGGTTGCGCTGGAGAAGGGTGCGCTCACGCCTGCCGTCGAGCACATCATTGAGGCCAACACGCTGCTTTCGGGCATTGGCTTTGAGAGCTCGGGCCTTGCTGCTGCTCATGCCATCCACAATGGTCTGACGATGCTGCCCGAGTGCCACAGCATGTATCACGGCGAGAAGGTCGCCTTCGGCACCATCGTCCAGCTGGTACTCGAGGATGCCCCGACCGAGAAGCTCGAGGAAGTCTTGGGCTTCTGCATTGAGCTGGGCCTGCCGGTCACGATGAAGGAACTTGGCGTTGCCGAGGTTACGCGCGAGAAGGCCATGATTGTTGCCGAGGCCGCGTGCGCGCCCGAGGACACCATGTGCAACATGCCGTTTGAGGTGACGCCCGAGATGGTCGCCAACGCCATCCTGGGTGCCGACGCACTGGGTCACTACTACCTTATGGATGAGTAAACTTAGGTAAGGAAGGGGCAAAGCCGACAGATGGCTTTGCCCCTTTTTGCTATGGCGCAAAGGGGTCAGGTTACTTTGCACCAATCGTTGTTTGATGAAGGGCGGATTCTCGCATGGTACTTCCCATGGTTTATGGCGGTCCCGGCCGGTATGTTCAGGGGCCGGGCGAACTCTCGCGTCAGGGCAGGTATTTGTCATGGTTGGGCTGCGCTGCCTATGTCTTGTTTGACCAGGGCACCGAGGATCGGCGGTGCAGGCAGATCGTCGATGGATTTCTGGACGACGATCTGAGTGAGCCGTTCTTTAAGATTTATGACGGTCCGTGTACGGAAGAGGCCGTTGTCGAAATGGCTAAGGAAGCCCAGGCCGAGTATTGCGACATGGTAGTGGGTATTGGCGGCGGCAAAATGCTCGATATCGCCAAGGCCGTTGCGTTTTATGCCGAGTTGCCGTTGTGCGTATGCCCCACAGCGGCGTCGATGGACGGTCCGTGCAGTGCGATTTCGGTGCTGTATCACGAGGATGGGTCGTTCGACCGCTACCTGTTGCTCGAGAAGAATCCAGACCTGGTCGTGGTCGATACCAACGTGGTCGCGTCAGCCCCGCTGCGTATGACGGTCGCTGGTATGGGCGATGCGCTGGCAACGTACTTCGAGGCGCGTTCGTGCGCCGCGGCGCACGGCGCTAACGAGCACGGTGGCGCGCCGGGGCACTTGGCTCTGGTTGCGGCTCGTGCCTGCTATGACACGCTCATGGAGTGCGGCGTCGCTGCCAAGCGCGATCTCAGAAAGGGACGTATATCGCCGGCGGTTGAGCGCCTGATCGAGTGCAATATTCTGCTCTCGGGTGTTGGCTTTGAGAGCGGTGGCCTAGCGCTTGCCCATGCCATCGCCAACGGCCTGACGATTCTGCCCGAGTGCAAGGCCATGCATGGTGAGGCCGTGGCATTTGGCCTGGTGGTGCAGCTGCGCCTGGAGCGTGCGCCCGAGCTTGATCAGGTGCTCGAGTTTTGCCAGCGCGTCGGTCTGCCGACGACGCTCGCGGAGCTGGGCCTTGGCGGGATTTCCGATGCTGACCTGATGAGCGTTGCGGATGCGGCCTTTAGAAACGAACGCAATATGGCCAACGAGCAGGCCAAGGTGACCAGGCAAAAGCTCGCCGAGCTCATGCGCGAGGCATAGTTTGGCGCTTGATTGATCTTGTGCAATCGAGACGGCGATAGGCCATGGGCTATTTGCCGCAAAGATGCTCCGCGTGTAATTTGCCCGAGGCGTGGGCCGATAGCGTATCATTATCTCTTGCTTGTTTGCACTGCTCAGGGAGGGGCCGCGCATGGCGCAGGAACACGATCTGTTTGATGACATTATCGAGATCAGCAAGGGTTTCGACTTTCTTAAAAACCCGCTTGGCGGTGTGACCGATGCACTCGATCCGTCGGCGCCGCAGTGGAACCCTGCCGATTATAAGGAGCGTCCGCGCGGCAACACCATTCCGTGCCTGACCTGCAAAAACGAAAAGAGCGGCTGCACCGCGTGCATGGACGTGTGCCCGGTCAACGCTATCGAGGTCGAGGAAGACGCCATCGAGATTCTCGACTCCTGTCGCAAGTGCGGCCTGTGTGCCGCTGCCTGTCCGACCGAGGCAATCATCTCGCCGCGCTTGGCGCCCAAAAACCTGTATGACGATATCGTCTCTGCTGCTACGAGCCACGAGACCGCCTACGTTACCTGCACGCGTGCCCTTAAGCGCATGCCGCGCGAGAACGAGGTCGTCGTCGCCTGCGTGGGCGATATTACGGCAGAGACTTGGTTTTCGGTACTGGCCGACTATCCCAACGTGAGTGTGTACCTGCCGCTGGGTGTGTGCGATAAATGCCGCAACACCGGCGGTGAGGACATTCTGGGCGAGGCAATCGCTACCGCCGAGGAGTGGGCCGGCACGGGCATGGGCCTGGAGGTCGACCCTAAGAGCCTCAAATGCCATAAGCGCCGCGAGTACGAGCGCAAGGAGTACATGGAAAAGATCGCCCGCACCACGGGCCTGACGGTGACCAAGCTCAATCCGGCGACGGCGGCGCTGGCCTCGGTGACGCAGAAGCTCAAGGCCCATCGCCATCAGATTACCCAGTTGGAGCGCACGCTCAACACCATGTGCGGCACCACGACGACCAAGCGTCGCCGTTCGCTCACGCACGGGCGCCAACTGGTACTCTCGACGCTGCAAAACCATCCCGAGCTTGCCCAGAACATGCAGGTGAGCACGCCGGAGTGCGATTTTGACAAGTGCACGTCGTGCGGCGAGTGCGTCAACGTGTGCCCCACGTTTGCCTGCGATCTGGTGGGAAGCGACCGCTTTGCGTTGGAGTCCACGTATTGCTTGGGCTGCGGTGCCTGCGTCAAGGTGTGCCCCGAGCATGCGCTCAAGTTGGTTGAGCATGACGCGTCCAATCTGGTCGTCATCGATCCCGAAGCCGAGGAAAAGGCCGCCCAGAAGGCGAAGGCTCACGAAGAAGCTGAGAAGGTCAAGGCCGAAGCAAAGGCCAAGCTCGACAAGATGCTCGATCAGGTGGAGAAGCTCGCGGACTAGCCAGCGACCCCAATCTCTGCTTCATTTGCGCCGCCGCGGTGTCCGGATTCGCCCGGATGCTGCGGCGGCGCTATACTTATACGGTTTGAAGTACCTGCACCAAAAGGAGCTGTCGTGTCCCTTTCCATCGGTATCGTGGGCCTGCCCAACGTGGGCAAGTCGACGTTGTTCACCGCGCTTACCAAAAAGACCGGCCTTGCCGCCAACTACCCGTTTGCCACGATCGACCCCAACGTGGGTATCGTCGATGTGCCCGATAGCCGCCTGCAAAAGCTCGCCGACATCGTCAACCCGGGTCGCATTGTGCCGGCTACGGTCGAGTTCGTCGACATCGCAGGTCTGGTGAAGGGCGCTAACGAGGGCGAGGGTCTGGGCAATCAGTTCCTGGCCAACATTCGCGAGACCGACGCCATCTGCGAGGTCGTGCGCTACTTTAAGGACCCCAACGTCATGCGCGAGGTGGGCCGTACCGGCGAGTTCGTCGATCCCGCCGGCGATGCCGACACCATCATGACCGAGCTCATCCTGGCCGACATGGGCACGCTCGAGAAGCAGCTGCCCAAGCTCGAGAAGGAGGCCAAGCGCGACAAGGAGCTCATGCCCAAGTTTGAGGTCGCCAAGCGCCTACTCGCCTGGCTCAACGAGGGTAAGCGCGCCGCGTCCATGGAGATGACCGATGAGGAGCGTGCCGCCGCCAAGGGGCTGTTCCTGCTCACCATGAAGCCCATCCTGTATGTGGCCAACGTGGACGAGGATATGCTCAACGAGGACCTGGCGCCCATCGATGGCGTCAAGCCGTTGCCCATCTGCGCCAAGATTGAGGCCGAGCTTTCCGAGCTCGATCCCGAGGACGCCGCCGATTACCTGGAGAGCCTGGGCTTGGAGCAGCCCGGTCTGGACGTGCTCGCTCAGGCTGCCTATAAGCTGCTCGGCCTGCAGTCGTTCTTTACGGCCGGCGAGATGGAGGTCAAGGCCTGGACGGTGCGTCAGGGTGCGACTGCCCCGCAGGCCGCCGGCGTCATCCACACCGACTTTGAGCGCGGCTTTATTAAGGCCGAGGTCATTGGCTATGACGACTACATCGAGCTCGGCGGCGAGCAGGGCGCCAAGGCTGCCGGCAAGCTGCGCATCGAGGGCAAGGACTATGTCATGGCCGATGGCGACGTCGTGCACTTCCGCTTTAACGTGTAGGGACGACGTGCATGTTTAAATATGGCAAAAAAGCCGGCTACATGGGCATTGCGCTGCTGGTGCTTGCGGTGATTCCGCTGGTGGTCGCAGCGTGTGTTATCCCCAACATTGGTCCCGAGGTGGCAACGAAGTTTAATGCCGCCGGCGAGGTGACGCGTTGGGGCAAGAGCTACGAGTTGCTGGCACTGCCGGTGCTCAACCTGCTATTGAGCGTGGCGACGTACTTTACGGCAGGACGCCAGGCCAAGAACAATGAGGACTCTGCCGCCATGGCGCGCATCGTGTGCGAGCGCTACCTGCGCAACGGCTGCATCACGGGTGTGTTTCTCAACGTGGTCAACGTTTACTTTATGTACTCGGCGATTACCGGAACGGGCTTTGGCTTTGGTTTCTAGCTTGTCCTTTTAGGCAACGAGCCTGCACGCATATTCAATGGCTGCTGCGAGGCCGCCGCTCGATCGTGGTTTAAAGACCATGTCGGCGGCGGCCTCGTTTTCGTATCCGGCGCCGCGAAGGGCGAGTGCGATACCGGCTTCCAGGAGAAGGGGCAGGCCACGCTGGCTGGTTGCGATTACGGCGGCCTGATTGAGCGAGCAGCTGTGCGCTTGGCATTGGATGGCAAGTTCACCTTGCGCTGGGCAAGGGACCAGAACGGCGGCGACGCGACTTGATAGCAATGCAAATGCTGTGCGCTCATCGGGCGAAAGGCATTTTGCTTCAACGACGACGAGCTTGGGCGGTGCGCTGTTTGTGCGAAGCGTGGCTCGGTACATGCGGACCGAAGAACCCGACATAGAAAACTCCTGTGTATTCGGCAAAACGTAAACTATAGTTTACGTTTATGTTCGGCTCCATTTCAAACTCGTCTGCATGGACGAACGCGCGAAACAGATTCTTGGCAGGCGGGTCGAAAAGACACGCAGAGACCTTGGTATCTCCAAGGTTGATTTTTGTGTGGCGACAGGAATCAGCCGACCCTATCTCGACCGAATCGAAGATGGGACGGCAAATTTCACGCTCAAGGTTCTATTTAAGATCGCGCCCGCACTCGGCATGACGGTGTCAGAGCTTCTCGAGGGCATTGAATAAAGGACGCCTATTGACCGGTGGTTACGCCATCGGGATGCGGTCGTGGTTGACTTGGCTGTAGAACAGGCGCTGAATCTCTGCCGCATCACGTGACTGGCCGAGCGCCCACATGGTTTTGGCTACGAGCGTCTCGGTTGTCATATCGTCGCCGCGCAAAATACCCGGATGATCAGCGTAGGCGCGGCCGACCTCATAAACACCTAGGTCAAGGCCTTCCTCGGGGACCTGCGTGGTCATAACGACGGTGCGGCCCGAATCGACCCAGCGGAAAATCGCCTCCTGGAATGACTCGCCGGACTCGCCAAACTCGGGAATACCGCCAATGCCAAAGGTCTCAAGAATTACAGCATCGTAGCTATCGGCTAGGGCGTCCAGGATACCCGGGTTCACGCCGGGCGTAAGCTTAAGGACAAACACGCGCGGGTCGATGCTGTCGTAGAAACGCACCGGGTTTTCGCCCTGATGAGTGCCGTGGAGCCCGTTGCGCACGATGCGGTCGTTGCGGATGTAGGCAATGGGCGGATAGTTGACGCTAATGAACGCGTTAAAGCTCATGGTGCGCTGCTTGCGGGCGCGCGTGCCGGCAATGGCGACGCCACCAAACACAATCGACACATCGTGCGAGTGCTCGTCGAGCGCATAGAGCAGGCTCTGGTACAGGTTGAGTTTGGCATCAGTAAAAGGGTTGCCCATGGGCTTTTGCGAGCCGGTGAGTACGATGGGCTTGGGGCTGTCCTGAATCAGGTAGGAAAGCGCTGCCGCGGTGTAGCTCATGGTGTCGGTGCCGTGCAGAATCACGAAGCCGTCGTGGTCGGCATAGCCTTCGACGATGACGTCGCGGATACGCATCCAGTCGCTCGGGCGCATATTGGTGCTGTCGATGTTCATGGGTTGCACCACGTCGAGCTCGCAGAGGCCCGAAATCTCGGGGACGCTCTGGGCGAGTTCCTCACCGGTCAGGGCGGGGGAGAGGCCGTTGCCGTCCTCGGTCGATGCGATGGTGCCGCCCGTGGCGATGAGAAGGATGCGCTTCATGCTGGTATTCCTATCGTATTTGCCGCCGCAGAGGCGGAGTCGTTCGGCAGTATTGTGGCACAGGGCGTCCAATGTTCAAACGTATTACATCATCCGTAACGTTTGGTAACACTTCAATTGCCGTCAAATAGGGGCCTGGTCGTGCGTTTGCCGTGCGCTGATGGCTGCGAGGGACGAGAAACCCCATATAACGTGTACACTATGGAGGTTATTTTCGTTCATTCACGCGGGTGGGCACCGGCTCCCCGCCAACAAGAGGGGGATACCATGGATCAAAAGGCTTCCGCAAAGGTCCTCGTACTCGACTTTGGTGCGCAGTACGGTCAGCTCATTGCCCGTCGCGTCCGCGACCTCAACGTGTATTCCGAGATTGTTCCCTGCGACATATCGGCCGACGAGATTCGCGAGATGAACGCCTCTGCGCTCATCCTTTCTGGCGGCCCGGCCTCCGTGTACGCCGAGGACGCTCCGTCCATCGACCCCGCCATCTTTGACCTGGGCCTTCCCGTCCTGGGCTTTTGCTACGGTCATCAGATCACGGCCGTGACGCTCGGCGGCAAGGTCGGCCACTCCGAGGTGGGCGAGTACGGTCGCGCCACCATTACGCGCACGGCCGGCGCCAAGCTCTTTAACTCCACGCCCATGGAGCAGACCGTGTGGATGAGCCACCGCGACGCCGTGTCCGAGGTGCCCGAGGGCTTTACCGTTACCGCCAGCACCGACGTATGCCCGGTTGCCGCCATGGAGTGCGTCGAGCGAAAGATCTTCACCACGCAGTTCCACCCCGAGGTCAAGCACTCCGAGTATGGCCAGCAGCTGCTGAGCAACTTCCTGTTTGAGATCTGCGGCCTGGAGCCCAACTGGAGCATGGACAACCTGGTCGAGACCATGACGGCCGAGTTCCGCGAGAAGGTCGGCGACGACCGCGTGATTCTTGCCCTGTCCGGTGGCGTCGACTCCTCCGTCGTGGCTGCGCTGGGCGCCCGCGCCGTGGGCAAGCAGATGACCTGCGTGTTCATCAACCACGGCCTGCTGCGCAAGGGCGAGCCCGAGCAGGTGGAGGAGGTCTTCACCAAGCAGTTTGACGTCGACTTTATCCACGTCCACGCCGAGGACCGTTATGCCGAGCTTTTGGCCGGCGTGACCGAGCCCGAGGAGAAGCGCCGCATCATCGGTACGCAGTTCTGGAAAGAGTTCTTCGCCGTGGCGCAGCAGCTCGAGACCGATGGCAAGCCGGTCAAGTACCTGGCTCAGGGCACCATCTACCCCGACATCATCGAGTCCGGCGCTCGCAAGACGGGCGGCAAGACGGCCACCATCAAGAGCCATCACAACCTGATCCCGTTCCCCGAGGGCGTGCACTTCGACCTTATCGAGCCGCTCGACCACTTCTTTAAGGACGAGGTCCGCGCACTTGGCCTGGCACTGGGCCTGCCGGCTCACATCGTGTTCCGTCAGCCTTTCCCGGGCCCGGGTCTGGCCATCCGCGTCATCGGTGCGGTCGACAAGGAGAAGCTCGAGATCCTTAAGAACGCCGACGCCATCGTGCGCGAGGAACTCGACGCCTACAACCAGCGTCTGTTTGAGCAGACCGGCGAGCGCAACTCCGAGCATAGCTGCTGGCAGTACTTTGCGGTCCTGCCCGACATTAAGTCCGTTGGCGTTATGGGCGACGAGCGCACCTACCAGCGCCCGATCATCCTGCGCGCCGTCGAGTCCAGCGATGCCATGACCGCCGACTGGGCCAAGCTGCCCTACGATGTGCTGGCTCGCATCTCCGGCCGCATCGTGGCCGAGGTTCCCGGCGCCAACCGCGTGTGCTACGACATCACGTCCAAGCCGCCCGCGACCATCGAGTGGGAATAAACGATATTCGTTGATTTCAAGCCTCTGACCTGCGAAAAAAGGTTGGAGGCTTCTTATTTTGCAACCTCTGTGCAACCTTTGCGGTTTCGCGCCCCGTGAACAGGGGACGTAGCACTGCTCACGTCTGGGCCCATGTCGGCACCGATCATTGCCCGCGCTGCTTCTGCTTGCGCTTCAGCTTCCGCTGCTCGAAGCACGTCGTCGGGAGTTCCTCGCCGGAGGAGAGATGGCCGTTCCCTATGAGACTACGGAACCACCTATATCCGCTTGCCGCGGGCTTGCTTGAGCCAGTTCCTCTTGAAAGAGCCTATACCTCCGAAGAACTTGTTGTACGTCTCACCGTTCTCCTTGGCTTCGTACTTGACCAAGGCAAGTTCGATGGTGCAGAGGTAATCCGCCACTTGCTCGAGGCGGTAGTCGGTCATCGAGGTCTTGCGGCGTCGAACGACTCCTTTTGAGAGGACCTTGTCCGCCGAGCCGTCTCGCCCACGGAACAGAAGGAGCGCATCCTCGCGACCTTCGGCGACCTGTGCTGCGAGATGGAGGGCTGCACCATCGCGCAGGGCCCTTTCCAAAGCGAAGTGTCGAGCCGAAGTGTTGAGCGTCGGCCCTGAATGTTCAATGGCCGTTGTTTTCTGCCCCTCAAGTGGTGAACTTCTCCTCGGGGCTGTTGATTCCCCCCACGCGCCCCCTTCCGTTCTCTGTGTTCCCCTTATACTCCTTGTACAAGGAGGTAAGAAGTCATGGACAAGACCGCACAGGACAGCTTGGCAAAGAAGCCCGTCGACATGAGGGACAGGATTCTCGAGCATCTCGAGGCCCTCACCTCTGCCGTCTCGCTCGACGACCTTGCCCGTCTGTCCACCTCCGACATCGCCGAGACACTCATCATCTCCAGGAGTCTGGCGAGCCAGTACCTCAACGACCTTGTTCGCGCCGGCCTTGTGGTTAAGGTGGCGGGCAGGCCTGTCCGTTATTTTCATCGCCGCGCGTTCCAGAAGCGTTTTCAGGTAAAGCTCTCTGCAAGCGAGTACGCCTCGCTCGCCGACCTCATCCAGGCGACGGGAATCGCCGATCACCGCGACTTCGCGCGTGCCGTGGGCTTCGACCTGAGCCTCAGCTCCGTTGTCGAGCAGTGCAAGGCTGCGGTTCAGTACCCTCCGTTTGGCCTGCCCATCCTCTTGAGCGGCGGCGTGGGTGTCGGTAAGTCTTTCCTTTCTCGCCTTGTGTACGAGTACGGCAAGAACCAGGGCTTGCTGTCCCGCGACTCCTCCTATGTGCGCATCGACTGCGCCGGGGTCCCGGACGCCGCCTCGTTCAACGGGCTTCTTGACGAGTCGATCGCGAAATCGCGCGGGGGTGTGGTCTTTGTCAACGGCATCGAGGCACTCTCTCCCTCTGCGATGGAGCACTGCCTTGCGACGGCCCTCGGGCTCGATGCCTCCCAGGATGCGCCGCGCGCTCGCCTCGTTCTTTCGACGGCGCTTTCCGCCGATGACCTGAAGGTTTCCTCGGCCTACAGCAAAATGCCCATCTGTGCCCGCGTCCCCTCACTCAAGGAGCGGACCCCCGAGGAGCGCGAGGATCTCATCTTGAGCTTCCTGCGCAGCGAGGGGTGCCGAATCGGTTCTGATGTGAAGATCAGCCGCGGCGCATACCGTTGCCTCGTGAACGCGGACTTTTCCGATAACATCGCCGGCTTGCGCGCCTGCGTGACGAACTGCTGCGCCAAAGCGTTCCTCAATCGCGAGGGCGACTACGTCGTCGTTCGCCCGTATCTTCTTCCCAGCGGGCTCCTCTCCTCCGCGCAGATCGATCAACAGCCCGACGATGGCGCTCTGATCGACGCGTCCCTGGATACCGCCGAGAGCACAGGGCCGGTCGAGCAGGCGCTCGATGCCCTGTGCTCTCTCGATGAGCGATTCTGCGCCGGGGAGCTCTCTGTCTCCGAGCTCGTCTCGCAAGCTGTCTCCGCTGTGCGCGGCGTTGAGGATCACTTGATCTTCGGCCACGGCGTCGCCTCATCGAGGTCGCGCGCCTTCGAGCGCGTCGTGGGCGCGGTCCTTGCCGACGCAGGCTCTTCTTATGGCATCGAGCTTTCGAGGAAGGTCACTTTTCTACTGGCCCAGGAGATTTGCCTGCAGTTGTGGCCGGGCATCGGCCTGGCTAAGCGAAAGTCTGCCTGTGCGGAGCAAATCTCCCATCTCCTCGGTGCCGTGACCTCCGAATTGCCGTTTGCCTCGAGCGTCTCCGATCAGGTCGCCGCAGACATGGAAGGGGCACTCGGAATCTCGCTCGATCACTTCACGAAGACGCTTCTGACGCTGTGCGTCGCATCGGAGTCTCGCGACGCGAAGGCCCTTCGGACGCTCTGCGTCATCTTGTCACACGGCTACTCGACGGCGACGAGCATCGCCGACGCGGCGAACCGTATGCTCGGCGTGCATGTGTACGAGGCGGTCGACATGCCCTACGACCAGCAGCTGAAGGACATTGTCGGTCCGCTCCAGCGCCTCGTCGACCGTCACTCGTACTGCACTGGGGTCGTGTTTCTTGTTGACATGGGCTCTTTGGAGGAGGCCTATAAGGCCCTCGAGAACGTTACCGACTCCACCATCGGGGTGGTGAACAACGTCTCCACCGGGCTCGCGCTCGAGATCGGGTCCGGGCTGCTCGGCGGCAAGTCCATCGCCGAGGTTCTTGGCGATGCGACCGCCGTGTGCGTGACGCACTGCAAGGTGATCGAGCGCGTCAACCGTGAGGACGCCATCGTCTTCTGCTCCGAGTCCGGGGTCGACGCCGCGGAGAGGATACGCCAGCTCGTCTCGCAGAGCCTCCCGCGCACCATAGGCGCACGCCTGCTCACGAGGCCCTTCAAGCAGCTCGTCACGAACGGGTCGAACGACGCCGTTTTCTCCGAGCACCGCGTCTGCGCCGTCATCGGCACGGGAGACCCCGGGATTGCCTCCGTTCCCTTCGTCGCCCTCGAAGACATTATGTCGACGGCGTCCGCCTCGAAGGTCGATGCCGTGTTCGGCAGGTGGCTTGACGCTTCCGAGCTCTCTTCTTTCCACGAGAAGCTGCTTTCGAACATGACGCTGCAGAACGTTATCCTCTCCATCACCATCCTCGACCCGGAGCGGCTATTCCACGAGATCGAGAGCGCCGTGCACGAGCTTCAGCGCAGAACGGGCGAGAAGATCGGCAGCAACGCCATCATCGGGCTGTACGTTCACCTCTGTTGCCTCGTTGAGCGCCTCGTCACCCGCAACCCCATCGAGACCTACGTCGGCCAGGATCGCTTCGAGGAAGAGCACACCGACTTCATCGAGTCCTTCAGGCAGAGTTTCTCGAGCATCTCGACGCGCTATCGCGTGGAGGTTCCTGTAAGCGAGATCGCCTACGTCTTCGACTACATCAGCGTGAGCGCCGCCCCGGCGCGAGAGGAGCGTCTCGGCTCCTCGAGCCTCCTGTTCGACGAGTGACCCCCGCGCCGTCACGAGCTGACCGCGCGCCTTCAATAATCCGATAACCCCTTGCCCGGCGCGAATCCGGATAGCGCCAAGGCAGTACCGAACGTAAGACTTGATTTGATAGGAGCAAACATGAGTGTTGTTATGGCACGAATCGACAATCGCCTGCTTCACGGCATCATCGTGACGCAGTGGGCCCCGGTGTCGGGCGCAACCCGCGTCATGGTCGTCGACGACAAGGTCGCCGGCGATGAGGTCCTGAAGTCCACCATGAGGATGGCGCGCCCCGCGGGCATGGCCGTCTCGATCATCTCTGAGGAGACCGCGCTCAAGAACTTCGCGGCGGGCAAGTACGACCGCGAGAAGGTCTTCGTCATCGCGAAGGAGCCCGAGACGATGCTTCACCTGGCCGAGTCGGGCGTCGAGTTCCCGTCGCTGATCGTCGGCGGCTCTCTTGTCAAGGAGGACGGCGTCCAGCTCACCCAGCGCGCCTATGCCTCCGCCGAGAACGTCCAGAGCTACAAGGCGCTCATCGCCCGCGGCGTCAAGGTGACGGCACAGTTCGTGCCCGCCGACAAGCCCGTCTCCGTCGCCGACCTCATCTAAGGAGGGATCATGGTCAACTTCACTATCCTGCAGGTCGTCCTTTTGACCCTACTTGCCTTCATCAAGCACGTGGACTACTACGGCATCCCGATGATCTTCGTCAACTATGCCGTCTTCTGGGGCCTTATCACCGGCGTCGTCATGGGCGACTGGCAGACCGGCCTCGTCATCGGCGGCACCATCCAGCTCATGCAGCTCGGCGTCGCGGGCTTCGGCGGCTCTTCGATCCCCGACTACGGCACGATGGCCATCATCGCCACCGCCTACGGCGTGACTCTGGGCTCGGACACGGGCCTCGCCATCGGCCTGCCGGTCGGCATGCTCGGCATCCAGCTCGACGTCATTGCCAAGATCCTCAACGGCTTCGTCGTGGAGAAGTCCCAGAAGCTCTGCAACGAGGGCAAGTTCAAGCAGATGAACGCCATCCTGTGGGTCTGCCCCGCGCTCTTCGGTCTGTGCGCCGCCCTGCCCGTCTTTGTTTCCGTGACGCTCGGCCAGCCCGCCGTCAACTGGCTCCTCGAGGTCATGCCCCAGTGGTTCCTCTCCGGCCTCACTCTCGCCGGCAAGATGCTCCCGGCCGTCGGCATCGCCATGCTGCTTCGCTACATGCCCACCGCTAAGTACTTCCAGTACCTGCTCGCCGGCTTCTTCCTCTCGGCCTTCCTGAACGTGCCCATCATCGGTGCCGCCATCGTCGGCGTTGCCCTCGCGATCGCGTTCTATCAGCGTGCCGAGAAGGACGCCGAGCTCACCGCCCACGCTTCCGCAGACGCCTTCATCGGAGAGGATGAGTAACCATGGAAAACGAGAACATCACCGCCGCCGAGGGCAAGCCCTCCGGCTATAAGGTCACCAAGAAGGACCTGCGCAACGCGAACTGGCGCTGGCTCATGAGCGTGTGCACCTTCAACTACCAGACCCAGCAGGGCGCCTCGGTCGCCTACGCCCTCTCGCCGATCCTGAGGAAGATCTACACGAACGACGAGGACTATAAGCAAGCGCTCAACAACCACTTCCGCTACTACAACACCCAGCCTTGGCTCGCCGCCATCATCCTCGGCGCCTGCGTGGCCATGGAGGAGCGTGACGGCCTCGCGGCGGCGGACGCCGTCCAAGACCTGAAGATCGGCACCATGGGACCGCTCGCCGGCGTCGGCGACTCCCTGCTCATGACCATGATCCCGACCATCATGGGCTCCATCGCCGCCTACATGGCCATCGAGGGCAACCCCGTGGGAGCCGGCATCTGGTTCGCGCTCATCCTGGCCATCTTCTGGGTCCGCATGCACGCCCTCGAGTTCGGCTACAAGCAGGGTGTGAAGCTCGTCACCGACTTCAGCGAGAAGCTTCCCAACCTCACTGCCGCCGCCTCCGTGCTCGGCCTCACCGTGGTCGGCTGCCTCATCGCCTCGGTCATCGGCGTCACCTGCCCGATTAGCTTCAGCTTCGGCGACGTCTCGATGGAGATTCAGCCGCTGCTCGACAAGATCCTGCCTGCCATGATCCCCGCCGCCATCACGGGAAGCGCGTATTACCTTCTTACCAAGAAGAACGCGAGCATGACGGCCCTCATCCTCGTGGTGATCGTCCTCGCGATGGTCGCCTCCGCCGCCGGCATCCTCGCCTAGCTTCGACCCAAGAGATTGGTGAATCAATGAGAAAGATAGTTGTAGCGAGCCATTCCCTTCTCGCCCAGGGCTTCAAGGACACCCTCGAGTTCCTTACGGGTAAGAGCGACGCCATCAACGCCGTGTGCGCCTACGTGAACGACAACGGCGAGGGGCTCGACGCGGCGGTCGAGGCGGCGCTTTCGGGCACTGACGAGGTCGTCGTCCTCACCGACGCGCTCGGCGGCAGCGTGAACCAGCGCTTCTCCCGCTTCGCCTCCGACCGGATCCACGTGATCGCGGGTGTCAACCTCCCGCTCGCCATGACGGTCGCGCTCGCGCGTCCCGACGAGAAACTCGACTTCGACGCCCTCGTCGACGAGGCGCGCCAGCAGATCGTCTACGTGAACGGTGCCAGTTCCGCCGAGTGCGAAGACGACGAATAGAGGAGGTCGACGATGAGAGAGTTCCTTAAGGACGTGTGGATGCACGGCGGTGAGGAAAGCCGCGCCATCACCCCCGAGAACATCACGGGCGAGAAGGGCCGCGCCGCCATGTCGGCCAGCCACCTCGGCGTCGGCCGCAAGGGCTCGTGCTGCGTGCCCCTTGAGTCCGGCGAGACCATCACGCTCGCGGACATCGAGGGCCCCGGCATCATCCGCCACATCTGGATGACCGTCCCCGACAAGACCGCCGCCGGCAGCTTCGTCATGCGCGACCTCGTACTGCGCTTCTACTGGGACGACGAGGAGACCCCCTCGGTCGAGTGCCCTGTCGGCGACTTCTTCTGCAACGGCTTCGGTGAGCGCGCCATCGTCAACTCGATGCCCATCTGCGTGAACCCGACGGGCGGCATGAACTGCTACTTCGAGATGCCTTTCAGGAAGCACGCCAAGGTCACGCTTACGAGCGAGCACCCCGGGTTCATTAAGTACATCTTCTACACGTTCAACTACGCGCTCACCGACGTGCCGGACGACGCCATGTACTTCCACGCCCGTTTTAACCGCGAGCGCAGCACCCGCAGGGGCGTCGACTACACCGTGCTCGACGGCGTGCGCGGTAAAGGCTACTACGTCGGCACCTACATGGCCCTGTGCGCCCTGGAGCGCTATTGGTGGGGCGAGGGCGAGATGAAGTTCTTCCTCGACGGCGACGAGGAGTTCCCCACGGTCACCTCGACGGGAGCCGAGGACTACTTCGGCGGTGCCTGGGCCTTCCTCGACAGGCCGCCCCACGCGCTGCCCGAGGCGCAGTGCTTCAACACGCTGTTCGCCGGCTACCCGTACCGCTCGACGCGCGACGCCACGCGCGACCGCTTCAGCGCGGGCAAGCCGAACCCGAACCCGATGCTCGCGACCAACGACGACGCGCTGCCCAGGCACGGCCTCTACAGGTGGCACCTTCCCGACCCGATCTCGTTCAAGGAGGACCTGCGCGTGACGTTCCAGGACCTCGGCAACGACGACATCAAGCTCTACGAGCGCGAGGACGACATCTCCACCGTCGCCTACTGGTACCAAAGCGAGCCGCACGCCGTGCTCGCCCCGTTTGCCGCAAGGCAGGACCGCGTGCCCAGGTAGGGTCGCCTCGAAACAAGCCAACGTTATGGGCGCCCGCGGTTGACCATGACTGCGGGCGTCCCTTTGTAAGAAGGACCACATGAGCGAAAAGCAAATGAGGCTCGGCGCCCTCGAGGCCGGCGGGACCAAGATGGTCTGTGCCGTGGTGTCCGGCGACGGCGAGGTCCTCGACCGTATGGAGACCCCGACGCTTGCGCCCGCCGAGACCGTCCCGCAAATGGTCGAGTGGTTCACCGCCCGCGATGTGGACGCGTTGGGCATCGGCGCCTTCGGCCCGACCTGCGTCGACCCCAAAGATGGGCGCTACGGTTCCATCCTCCAGACGCCCAAGCTCGCGTGGCGAGGCTATGGTCTTCGCGCCGCGTTCGCCGACGCCCTCGGGATTCCGGTGACCTACGACACGGACGTGAACGTTGCCTGCCTCGGCGAAGTGGTCTTCGGCTGCTGCAAGGGGCTCGAGGACGCCGTCTACGTGACCATCGGCACCGGCGTGGGCGCGGGCGTCATGTGCGCGGGCAGGCTCCTTCACGGCATGCTGCACCCCGAGGCCGGCCACATGCTGGTAAAGACCCGTCCCACCGAGGAGGGACGCTGCGTCTGCCCGAGCCACGCGAGCTGTCTTGAGGGCCTCGCCTCCGGCCCCGCCATCGCCGCGCGCTGGGGAAAGCCCGCGGCCGAGCTCGCGGACAACGCTGAGGTGTGGGCGCTCGAGGGGGATTATCTGGGGCAGATGTGCGCGAACCTCGTGCTCATGTACTCGCCTCGCCGCATCGTCCTCGGCGGCGGCGTGATGCACCAGGAGCAGCTCTACGGCATCGTCCGCAAGAAGACCCTCGAATATTTGGGTGGCTACATCCAGACCGCCGAGCTTAAGGACATGGAGAGCTACATCTGCGTCCCGGGCTGCGGCGGCGACCAAGGAATCCTCGGCGCGGCCGAGCTGGCAAGAAGGGCGCTCGCGTAACTTGCGCTCTCTCCGCCATACAACGCGTTAAGGAAAGACGAGCGCTTCTTGCCAATTGGGCGGCAAGAAGCGCTCGTCTTTTGCATTTTTGCCTCTCAAAATCTTATTTTCACGATTTGCATTTTCATCCCGTTGTCACCGACCCTTGCGAGAAACCGGAAAAAGCCGCTGACAGAAGGGTCTCTCAAATCGTTATAACCCAGCATATAGCCGCGACTTGTGACCTGCAGACGGCTGTCCCACGTGCCGATTTCCTTGGCGGCATCCGAAACCGCAAAATATGCCCCCACATCCTTGATTTTTGCAGTCTTAAGCCATGTTTTTGCGATCATCTTTACTGCTGTCCGATTGGCAGCATCAAAGACCAGCACACCGCCGGGGAAAGCGTCCGCCATCTCCCGCACCAGTTCCCGGACCTGCTGGGTCAGAAAGTAATAGAACACCCCGGAGGCAAAGAACACCGCCCCGCCGGAGGCATCGATTTTGCTAAACCATGTGGCGTCTTTCAGGTCGCAGGGGATATTTTGTTCTCGATCCCCGGCGGGCAGTAGCTGCTGCCGCAAGGCAATCACATCCGGGAAGTCCAGATTGTAAATCTTGCATCTACCGTTGTCGCAGGTTCTGCCGGTGTTGTCCAGCCCGCAGCCCAGATTGACCACCGCCGCATTGGGGTGGCCTTTCAGGTAATTCCGCACCTCGAAAGCAAGGTCACTCTGCCGCATGGCCACCTCCAGCGCACCAAAGCGCTGCATCAGGCTGCGGGAGTTTTTCTCTGCCTCTGAAAAGTCGTAGTCGATCTGGTCGAGCAGGCGAACCGCTGTTTCATCCCTGTAAAGGTTCGGGTACAACTCCGTACACAGCCTTCGGGAATACAGCGGGAGGATCAGCGTCTCTTGCACGGTGTTTTTCTCAATTTTACATTTCATAGGTTTCTTCCTCAGTGAATAAAAACTGTCATAAGTGCCGCCGCCAGCACAGCCGCTATGACCGTCATGCCTATCGCCATGTGCAGGGTGGATGCAAAAACGCCCGCATGACGTCATCAAACGCCATATCCGCCACACTGCCTTGCAGAACGGCGCAACGCCCCTCCTGAATTGCAATTCGGTTGAGCTTTCTAGTCTTCTCCACGCTGACGGGTGAATAGTCGATGCCCTTGACGACGCCATGCGGGCATTTTTTCAGCAGCCGTTTTATGTTCGCCCCGCCGCCGCAGCCGCAATCCAGCACCTTGGCATTTGGCGCAAGTCGTAGAAATCGAAGTCCCCACCGCGCCACAGGGCTGTGGCCCAGATTCATCATGGCAACCATAAGTTTTCCGCCGAGGCCCACGGGCTTGCGGGTGTTTTCAAAGAACGACATCTGGCCCCTCCGATTTCGTGCATTCCGCATAGGTCAACGGGAACGAGGCCTTCAGCACCGCGCTTTTCTGCACCGCCCAGCCGTTTTGACGCAGGAAACGTAGGTATTCCTCGCTTGTCCACCTGCTGTGGAGAGGGAATCCCGCCATACTCATGAAAAAGGCTTTTGCCTTGCCGGAAACCGAGTTCCCCGCGTGGGTGAAGGTTGGAGCGATGAGCACGCCGTCGTTCTTCAGCACCCGCCTGATTTCTTGTAGGGCCTTTTCCGGATGCGGCACTATGTGAAGCGCGTTGGACGCGATCACCACATCAAAGGACTTCTGTGCATAGGGCAGGCGGAACATATCTTGTACGGAAAAGTGCAGCTTTGCGGATTGATTGTCCCGCTTTGCTTCAAGGATCATCTTTGCAGAAGCGTCCGTAGCCTCGATGTGCGCCGCCGCATTTACGATGCTCTTTGCGATAAGCCCCGTGCCGGTGGCAACCTCCAGTACGGTTTTTGCTTTCACTACCGGCCGGATCAGCCCATACATCTTCTCATACGCCGCCCGGTCGTTTCGCATGAAACGGTCATACCGACCGGCGTTCTTGTCCCAGAAACCCTCGCGTTCGTGCATGGCTGTCGCCCCCAAACAGTTAGAGCCATCTAACTATAACACACGAATTATGCAGTAAGTCCTTGTGTCCGTTCATGAGAGGCTCGGAGTGAAACGGAATGTTGGGGAGATCGGCCCTGGCAAGCTTGGCCTCATAGTCCGTGACCGCCTCGGCGATGCTGTCTGCCTGGTCGTGAAAGACGAGTGTGAGCAGGTAGTAGCGAGTCTTGTCGCCGCGGTCCGCTCTCGTCGACGAAGATGCTGAGCTCCTTGGCCAATGGGGATTCCTAATGGAATGGATAAAAAAATAGCCGGGGGACTCCCCCGGCACTTGGAGGTAGCTCAATGAGCCACCAACAGCCTTATAGCATGCGCTGACGGTAAGTGCAAGGGGGCGAGCCGGTACATGGCGTCGCGGCTGATGCGCAGCATCGCGCACGCCTCGTCGGCGCCGAATATCGCGTTGGTCGATGCGATGGGCCTCACCTGGCTCCTGCTAATGCTCTTGGTCATGGTCGTCCTCGAGCTCCTTTCGTCTCGAGGCTCCCTCGCGTGCCCGGCCGCGGGCGGCTCCCGGGGCGGTCGCCGCCGTCATTTCCTGCCGCTCCTTGACTCGATGTAGGCGTCCACTGACGCCCTCGAAACCAGGAGCTTCCTGCCGAGCCTGTACGAGTCGATCTCTCCCGACCAGATGAGGTCGTACGCCTTGTTTCGGCTCGCCCTCATGTACTGCTGCATCTCGATCACCGTCATCCATTCGTCGCGGCCCTGGTTGTTCTCGGGCGCGGCGCATTCGGCTGTGCGTGCCATGGTTCCTCCAATCTTCCCGTGCGGCACCGTGCGGGCACACCGCGCGGCACAGTGTCCCTTTTCGTCTGCGCGACGATTGAACCGCCTGCTGGCGCATCGCGCGCATGACGGGAACGGAGACGGGTCGAGGTGGGTCGAGCTGGTCGGGCCTCCACGAAACGGCCATGAGCCGCGTGGCTTAGCTCTCAGCTAAGTCCCTGAAAAGTAAAAGGCGCCCATGCGGGCGCCTGCCTAGGAGCGATGTTCGTTCGGTTGTGGTTGGAATGCTTCTCTTCCGCGGTGCTGTCGTCCGAGGTCCGGCATCTGTCGTTCGCCTCTTCTGTCGTGTTTGATGTTGTGCGTTATGCGAGCGACCTTGCGCGGGCCTGCCGGCCCGTTGCCCCAGGTGCACCCGGGTAAATGGTACCCATCCGTTGGAACATGGACATCGCGGGAGGGCTGTTTGGGCAAGCTAGGATGGATGAGCGGCGGGGTTCTAAATGCAATAATTCGAGCTAAAGGGCCTTGTACTCTCTTTTGTAAAACGCGAGGGTGCAATAAACTCGACGATCCCCTTGAACCTTTTCTGAACGAATCAGCTCTTAGGCGGTATGACGCGACACGCATCGGTAGTGCTCGGACTGGGTTAGTCATCGAGTGGGTATAGAACATACGTTCTGTATAACGTTATAGCACCAGGTGGCAGGCGTAGTTTCAATCGAAGCTACGCCTGCTGCTATATATGGGTTGATGGTGGTATCAATGACCGCGATGCTTCTGTTTGCGCTTCAGTTTTCGCTGCTCGAAGCGCGCCTCCGCCTCATCCGCTCGACGCTGGCTTCTTGCTTGAGCCGATTCCCGCTTCATCGTCTCCCGCTGATTCGCGAGCGCCTGCTGCGCCTTGGTGCTCACCGCGGGCCGTTTAAGGGCTTTCGCCGCCTCGCGGGCGCGTCTCTTGGGGTTCTTCGCGGGCTCGCTCGCCTCGGACGGATCGTCACCGAAGAACGCGAGCTTCGCCCATTTGCTTGTAACGAATCGCAGGATCTCCTCATCGGACGGTTCTGCGCCGAAGACGATGCGGGCGACGCCGTACCTGCCGTCCTCGACATGCTCCGCCAGCCCGACCCAGAATTGGCCGTCGTGATATACGGTCAGGGTGGACGACACGCTGATCTGCATGGCTGGTTCCTCCTTTATGTAGATGACCATGCAGAGAAGGGACAACCAAGGAGGCAGGTTACTGATGCGGACTCCCGCACGCCCACGACTACCCGACGGGGACTGTGTTTTCATCTCTGGTGCCCGCATTGTAGCACGCGCGGATTCACGATGTTGATTGCCGGCGCCTAGACGGAGATGAAGGCGGTTCGTCTAGGTCAAGCCGGTCGCTCGTTCATGAAGCGGCCGATTCCCTGAAAATAAAAGGCGCCCACGAGGACACCTACAGGCTATCTTCGAACTACTTGGTTGGGGCAGACGGAGGAAAAAAATAGGGCAGAATCGCTCTCACGATCCCGCCCCGCAAACCCGAGGGTTTCTAACTGGCTCCATTATTCCGGGCTTCTCAGTTCTGTCATTGACCCAGGTATCATCCGTCTCCTATAGCGAGTGAATATAAAAATAGGGCAGAGTCGCTTGCGCAAGTCCGCCCCTAAAACCGTGAAGGTTTTGCTATCTGCAGGCTATTCTACCAACCCGAGCGATTCTGTCAACCTGCGAAGGAACTCGAGCGCGGAGCGAGCTGCGGCGTCGGGCCCCTTGTCGGGCAGCGCCTCGGTTTCGCCGTCGGCCCTGGCGAACATCTCGGCGAGCTCGGATGCGGCGCGCGAGCGCGAGGAGCCCTCGGGTACCAAGCCGGAGTGCGCCACGAGCACGGTCGCGACCTCCTGCATGGCCGTATTCCCCATCCACTTCCTCCTGGTCGCCTTGGGAATCCCCACGGCGGCGACCCTTCGGGAGACGCCGCTGGACGCCGAGCCCCGGGCGGCGCCCCTCTCGGCGAAGCAGTTGATCAGGCACGAGCCGTGCGCGGCGCAGTTGCGGACGGACTTCACGCGCTTGAGGTCGTAGTGGGAGGCCTCGAGGCGCCTGTCGCCCCATCGCCTGGCGCAGAAGCGCACGAAGTCGATGAGGGTGCCGAACGAGGTGAGCTCAAGGAAGGCCCAGGCAGGCATGTCGCCGGAGTACTTCGCGTAGAGGCTCGAGCTGTAGGGGCTGCGGCCGCTCATCTTGAGCTCGCGCAGGCGGTACTCCCTGTTTGCAGTGGTAAGCGATGCCATGTAGTCGGCCACGATGGCGTAGCCGTCCTCTCCACGGTCCTCCATCTCGCGAAGCAGTGTCACCTTCTGGAAATGCTCGATGTCGAGCGTCATGCCGAGCAGGGCGTGGCGCAGCTCCTGGTCGAGCGCCGCGAGCAGGCGCAGCTGGCCGAAGTCGAGGTCTACGTAGCGGCCGTCGCGCGGGCCTCCCTCGTATTTCGAGAAGAGTTTGCGGTAGGATGCGAGCTTGAAGAAGTTGCACTTGTCGCGCAGGTAGTCCGCGGCCTCTTCCTCGGAACACAGTTCGAAGGCTACGCCCTTCTGCTTGAGGTGCTCTATCTGCTGCTCGATCGTGAGGATCGGCTTCCTATCGTGGGGTTCGGCCATGCTCGGTCTCCTGTCATTGATTTGAGAATCCTATTCTACCAGCATGTTTGCCCTGAATCCTGAAGGCCCGTTCGCCAACTCATAAGCAAGCCACCTGAGACTACTCACTTTGTTCACGAATGGCGAAGACCTGCGACCTGGGGTTTTGCAAATGGCGCGCAAGCCACCCGCGTTAATTCACTTGCGATTGCAGCTGGCGGCTTGCGGGCAAAAGGGCGGTTGAGTTTCAAAACGGGCGTTTTCGGCGCCATCGAGCATCCAAAGGCGACCCGCCGCGCACTTTGGGACAAAAACAAAAACTCAAAGCCCTGAGTTTGAAAAAAGTTTTTGAGGTTGTCCCAGCTTTTGTCCCCGAAGCCGACGAAACGCGACATCGCGTCATTCGGCGGCACGCGTTCCGTGTCGATGCCGAAAACTGGGTGTAACTGGAGTGACGGGACGGAAGAACCGACGCCATCGAGTGGGAATAACGACTATTCCAAGTCAATAGTCGCAAACGGCTTGCAAGTTAAAAGGAGCCCCAATGGGACTCCTTTTTCATCTTCCAGAACGTCTATTTGCAAGGCGAAGCGCCTTACGACTCGTACCACCGCTTCTTCAAGCGCAACGCGGCGTTGACAAGCAGGATCAGCGCCGGAACCTCGATGAGGGGGCCGACTACGGCTGCGAAGGCCTGGCCGCTTGCAAGCCCGAAGGTGGCCGCAGCGACGGCGATGGTGAGCTCGAAGTTATTGCCAGTAGCGGTGAAGGCAACGGACGCCATCCTCTCGTAGTCCGCGCCAGCACGACGAGCCGGCCATGCGCTTGCAAAGAACGTCACGACGAAGTAGACGACCAGAGGCACTGCGATTCTCAGCACGTCCAGGGGCAGGCTTGAAATCATTTCGCCCTTCATGGAGAACATGATCACAATGGTGAACAACAGGGCCACCGGAGTGATCTTGGAGGTCTTTGGCAGAACCCTGGCACTGTACCCCTCCTCGCCAAAACGCCTGACGCCTATGAACCTGGTCAGCGCACCCGCAACCAGCGGGATGCCCAGGTAGATGAGGACGCTCTGGGCGATCTGCCATGCGGACACCTCGATCGACATGCCCGGGGCACCCAGCATAGGCGCCAATACCGACAGGAAGAGCCACGCCATGGGACCGTAGAACGCAATCTGGAAGACGGCGTTCACCGCGACAAGACCGGCAGCGTACTCGTTGGAGCCGCCGGCAAAGTCGTTCCACACCAGCACCATTGCGATGCAGCGCGCCAGCCCAATCATGATGATTCCCGCCATGTAGTCAGGCGCGTCGCGCAAGAACACCACGGCAAGGACAAGCATGAGCAAGGGGCAAAGCACCCAGTTGAGAACAAGAGACAGCACGATGAGGCGCTTGCTCTTGAACACCTTTGGCATCTCGCCGTAGCGGACCTTGGCCAGCGGTGAGTACATCATGAGGATGAGGCCTATCGCTATGGGAATGTTCGTCGTCCCGACGGTGAACGATCCTATGGCGTCGGCGAGCCAGGGGAACAGATATCCCGGGCAACGCCTGCGGCCATGGCTGTGAAGACCCAAAGCGTCAGATACCTGTCCCAGAGCCCCAAACTCCTCAATCCACCAGAGTTCATTTCCCTCACCTCAGGTACTCCATGACCTCGGCCGGGGTGAGTACCATGCCAGCGGACACGACCTTGCCGTCGACAACCAACGCGGGCAGGCTCATTGCGCCGTAGCTCATTACGCGGTCCATGTCGGTGACGTACTCAAGCTCCGCCTCGAGCCCCAGCTCGGCGATGGCCGCTTGGGCGTTATCGTTCAGCTCGTCGTGGCACTTCTTGCAGCCGGCCCCCAGCACCTTCACCTGGCGGGCGCCTCCGCAGCCGCAGGGCTCTGCCTTCATCTGCGGAGCGCCATCATTGCACGCGCAGGGAACGGCGGCCTTCTCTTCCTTCTTCTTTCCGAATCCGAACAATCCCATGACAATTTCTCCTTTCGACGCGCCCGCACCGTGCGGGCTCCTAACCGGTTAGAACAGCGGCTGCAGGAAGTTGAACACGTAGCCGCTTATGCACATGCCGACGATGCACAGCCCCACGAACGTCACCATTAGCTTCGGCTTGATGACGCGGGAGAGCATGGTCAGGCTGGGGATGGACAGCGTGGTGACGCTCATCATGAAGGCCAGCACCGTGCCCAGGCCCGTGCCCTTGTAGTACAGGGCCTCGGCGATGGGGATGGCGCCGAATGTGTCGGCGTAGATAGGCGCGCCGACGAGGGTGGCCAGCACCACGGCGAAGGGGTTGCCGTCGCCCAGGACCAGCTCGATCCACTCGGCGGGGATCCAGTTGTGGATGAAGGCGCCGATTCCCACGCCCAGCAGGATGTACGGGAACACCTTCTTGAACGTGCCCCAGGTCTCCTTGCGGGCATAGGCCAGGCGCTCGGCCACGGTCATGGACAGGAGCTCGGCGTCCGCCGGCACGTCGCCGCGGACGAAGTCGGCCAGGTGCTCCTCCATGCCCATGCGCTGGATGATGGTGCCGCCGGCGATGGCGATGAGCAGGCCAACCACCGTGTAGGCAACGGCAACGCCCGGGCCGAAGATGCTCATGATCAGCACCAGGCTGCCCAGGTCCACCATGGGCGAGCTGATGAGGAAGCTGAAGGTGACGCCCAGGGGCAGGCCCGCGCGGGTGAACCCGATGAACAGCGGGATCGAGCTGCAGCTGCAGAACGGCGTCACCGTTCCCAGCAGTGCTCCCACCACATTTCCCCAGATGCCCTTGAAGCGGCCCATGATCTTGCGGCTGCGCTCGGGCGGGAAGTGGCTCTGGATGTAGCTGATGGCGAAGATGAGCACGCACAGCAGGATGACGATCTTCACCGTGTCATAGATGAAGAAGTGGAGCGTGCCGCCCCACTGGCCCGCTGCGTCAATGCCTAGCGCGCCCAGCAAGGCGGCGATCAGTTCGCTCAGCCACTGCATCTTCAGCACCTGGTCCAAGATGAACGTTCCGATGGACTCCATTGGGACTCCTTTCATATTGATGTATCGATATATATCTATGTTAAGACGACAATATAGGAGTCACATAGATATATGTCAATATATGAATTTGCGTGATATACTGAAGCTGCCAGACAGACAGGAGGAAACCATGGACAACGAGAGCCTCGCGGCGGCGTTCAAGGCGCTGGGCGACCCCACGCGCCTGCGCATCTACCAGGCCATCAAGGACAAGGACGATATCTGCTGTCTCTTATACACATCTGACGCTGCCGACGAAGAGGATAGTGTAG
>CABRHR010000009.1 GCA_902470835.1 uncultured Collinsella sp. | reverse complement strand
CCGAGGTCATGCTCGAGGACCTGGCTCCCAAGTGCTGCGAGGAGTTTGGCTGGGAGTACACCCCGGTTATGGTCGACGGCAAGCCCTACGTGGTTCCCGCCGAGACCTTCCACCACATCCACTACAAGCAGCCGATCTTTGACGGTGTTGAGGGCGTGGCGCTGCTGGCCGATTACGTCGGTGTCGATGACGGTACCGGTATCGTCCACAACTCGCCCGGCCACGGCGTCGACGACTACTTTGCCTGCCTCAAGGAGGGCATTACCGACATCTGCATGCCGGTCGATGATGACGGCAAGTTCTACACCGGCGAGGAGTTTGGCACCGGTGGTCCCTTCAGCGGCATGGATACCGATGAGGCCAACCCGCACATCATCGAGTTCCTGCGCGAGCGCGGCACCCTGGTCCTCGAGAAGAAGATCACGCACAGCTATCCGCACTGCTGGCGCTGCAAACACCCGGTGCTCTTCCGTGCTACTGACCAGTGGTTTGTCTCGATGGACAAGACCGGCTTGCGTGAGCAGACTGGCAAGGAGGTTCGCGAGAACGTCAAGTGGTATCCGGCTCACGCCGCCAACCGCATCGGCGCCATGGTCAAGCAGCGTCCCGACTGGTGCATCAGCCGTCAGCGCAACTGGGGCGTGCCTATCCCCAGCTACACCTGCGCCGACTGCGGCGAGAAGGTCATGAACGACGCTACGCTCGACGCCGTCATCATGCTCTTCCACGAGAAGGGCTCTGACGCCTGGTTCACCGACGCTCCCGAGAGTTACCTGGGCGAGGCCTGCGTCTGCCCCAAGTGCGGCGGCCATCACCTCAAGGCCGATAAGGACATCCTCGACGTGTGGTGGGATTCCGGCGTCTCCTGGAAGGCCGTCTGCGAGTACCGTCCCGAGCTGGAGTATCCGGCGGATGTGTACCTCGAGGGCTCCGACCAGCACCGCGGTTGGTTCCAGAGTTCGCTGCTCACCTCGGTGGGTGCCAACGGCCATGCTCCGTACAAGGCGGTCGTCTCGCAGGGCTTCACACTCGATGGCCAGGGCCGCAAGATGTCCAAGTCGCTCGGCAATGTCATCGACCCCAATAAGGTCTGCGACGAGATGGGCGCTGACATCATCCGTCTGTGGGTTGCCTCCGTCGACACCAGCTCTGACGTCTCCATCGACCACGAGATTCTCGCTCGTACGTCCGATGCCTACCGTCGTTTCCGCAACACGCTGCGCTTCTTGCTCTCCGAGCTTGAGGGTCAGTTTGAGCCCGAGACCGACGGCGTCGCCTTTGCCGACTTGCTGCCGCTCGACAAGCTCATGGTTGCCCGTCTGACCCAGGTCCAGGCCGAGGTCGACGACGCCTACGCCAGCTACGAGTTCCCGCGCGCCTACCGTGCGCTTTACGACTTCGTGGTCACCGAGCTTTCCAACGTGTACCTCGACGCCCTGAAGGATCGTCTGTACTGTGAGAAGCCCGGCTCGCTCGAGCGCCGCAGCGCCCAGACTGTCCTGGCCGAGCTCTTCTCGATGCTCATGCGCGACCTGCAGCCGATCTTGTCCTACACGGTTGACGAGGCCATGGCCTATGCGCCCGCCGGCTGCGTCGATCACCAGAAGTACGCTGCGCTGCTTGATTGGTACAAGTCGCCCATCACGTTCGACGAGGCCAATGAGTTTGAGGGCGTGCTCGAGGCTTCACTTGAGCTCCGTAGTGCCGTGACCAAGGCCCTTGAGGATGCCCGCTCCGCCGGCACCTTCACCAAGAGCCAGCAGGTCCGCGTCAAGGCGGCCGTTCCCGCCGAGATGTACGCGCTGCTGACCGGTGATAAGGCCGTCGACCTGGCCGAGTTCTACATGGTTTCCGATGTTGAGCTAACCCAGGGCGAGGAGCTCTCCGTTGCTATCGAGGCTGCCGAGGGCGAGTGCTGCGACCGTTGCTGGAACTACCGCACCACCGTCGGCGAGTACAACGGCCACGCGCATATCTGTAAGCGCTGCGCTGATGCGCTGTAGGTTACGGCGTTCGTAGAACGCCGTAACCTACCGACGCTGCAAACGCCCCTAAGCGGCAATCTGACGTTCAATCGTCGGTCGCGTACCAAAGTACGCTTCCCTCCTTTTTCACGTCACCTTGCTCGCTTAGGGACGTTTTCGCTGTTGGCGACGGTAATGCGGCGTTTCTATGGACCTAGTCGTTGGGGACGTTCTTAAACGACTAGTCAAACAAGAACGTCCCCAACGACTACCTGTGTCATATTCAAGCGGCATTCTGTTTTTCGGAATGTCGCTTTCGTTTTATGCTGATTATTTCGCTAGCGTTGGTGGATATGTCGTGCGTTCTGCGTGTGGCAATATAAGATGGTTAATTGCGTTAAACGCAATTCGATGTTCTTAGGGTAGGGGATTTCTTTGGGTCGTGGTGCGGATATGACGCCGCCTTTGCGTTGGCGGTTGGGTGTTGCTGGTGGGGTGGCGCTGGTTGTGCTGCTTGTTGACCAGCTGACCAAGCTTGCGGTTCGTGCCGTGGGCGACGCTTTGCATATGACTGTTATCCCCGGTGTGATCGACTTTCTATTTGTTCGCAATATCGGTGCTGCCTTTAGCATGGGCGAGGGGCATGGCATTGCGTTTGCTGTGCTGGCGCTTGCGGTCATTGTCGCCATTGCCGTGTACTTGCTCCGTGCGCCTCAGCTCGCTCGTCTTGAGGTCGTGGGCATGGCTATGGTTGCTGGCGGCGCTATCGGCAACGCTATCGATCGCCTTGTCTTTGGCTTCGTTACCGATTATATTGCCACCACCTTTATCGACTTTCCCGTCTTTAACGTGGCCGATATCGGCATCACCGTAGGCGTCGTGCTTGCCCTCATCGGCTACATGTTCTTGAGCCCTGCGGCCCGCGAAGTCGATGCGACTGCCGAGCTCAATGCCCGTGATGAGGCTCGCGCCAAGCGCAAAGCCAAGCAGCGTGGGGAGCGTGCCCGCAAGATTCGCGAAAGGAATGAGCGTTAATGGCCGACATCCATATTCTTGTTGCCGACGATTGCTCTGGCCAGCGTCTCGACGCCTTTCTGGGTGCCAACGACGGCTGCCCCACGCGCTCTGCCTGCGCGCATCTGATCGAGGGCGGCGCCGTAATCGTGAACGGCGAGACCTGTTTGTCAAAAAAGTATGCCGTACGCGCCGGTGACCGCATCTCGGTTGACCTGCCCGAGCCTCACGATCCGACTGACGTGATTCCCGAGGCCATTCCTCTCGATATCCGCTACGAGGACGATTACCTCATCGTGCTCTCCAAGCAGCGGGGCCTTGTGTGCCATCCCGCCCATGGCCACGAGAGCGGCACCCTTGCGAACGCTCTGGTCTATCACTGTGGCATCGACCATCTTGGTACCGTGCAGGGCGAGGACCGCCCCGGCATCGTGCATCGTTTGGATCGCGATACCTCGGGCCTCATGCTTGCGGCAAAAGACGACGACACGCAGCGCGCACTCCAAAATCTCATTCGCACGCGCACGCTCGATCGTCGCTATATCACGCTCGTTCACGGACATATCGCTATGGATGAGGGCACCATCAATACCGGTATCGCCCGTTCCACGCGCGACCGCGTCAAGATGGCGGTTTCGGACGACCCCTTTGCCCGTCAGGCCATTACAACCTTTAAGGTCCTCGAGCGCTTTGATTCCACGCGTTTTGACGACGGCTATACGCTCGTCGAGTGCCACCTGTTTACGGGCCGCACACATCAGATTCGCGTGCATATGCGCCATATCAACCACGCCTGCGTGGGCGATCCGCTCTACGGCAAGTGCGATGCACGCGCCGATCAAGGTCTGACCAGGCAATTCCTTCATTCCTGGCGTGTTGCATTTGACCATCCCGTGACGGGGGAGCGCATTGAGTGCCGCGACGAGCTGCCGTGGGATCTCGCTGCGGTTCTTGACGACCTGGCCCCGCGCTCGCTTGGTCGCACCGCTGCCGGCGACGAGATCGTTCCTCAGCTCGGTCTTCTCGAAGCCTAGCCAGTATTAGGTGGTTTCTTGAACTCGGTAAGCCTGCGGTAAGATATACGGTTGTTTACGTAACGCGTTGCTGGGAGCCTGCATGCTCGCCTTTTTACAAACCAACACACCCATCGTGATCTTCAATCAGATTGTCGTCACGCTGCTCACGGTCTGCTTTCTGTACCAGGTGGTCTTCTTTGTCATTGGCGCTCTTCGTGGCGAGGTCGCGCCTCCCAAGGCCAAGAAGCTGCATCGTTATGCCTTCTTTATCGCGGCGCATAATGAGGAGGCGGTAATTGCCAATCTCGTGCGCTCTATCAAGGATCAGGATTATCCGTCCGAGCTTATTGAGGTCTTCGTGGTCGCCGATGCCTGCACCGACAACACGGCGCAGCTCGCGCGCGAGGCGGGTGCCATCGTTTATGAGCGCAACGACCTGGCCCGCAAGGGTAAGAGCTGGGTCATGGACTTTGGTTTTGATCGCATTCTTAACGAGTATCCCGACACGTTCGAGGGCTACTTTATCTTCGATGCCGATAACGTTATCTCCCGCGATTACGTGTCCAAGATGAACGATGCCTTTGACCAGGGATTCCATGTGGTCACGAGCTATCGCAACTCCAAGAATTTTGGCAGCTCGTGGATCTCGGCAGCTAATGCTACCTGGTATTTGCGCGAGGCGCGCTTCCTTAACAATGCGCGTAATATCTGTAAGACGTCTTGCGCCGTCTCGGGTTCGGGCTACCTCATCTCCGCCAGTGTTATTGAGGGCATGCACGGCTGGCAGTTCCACACGCTGACCGAGGACATTCAGTTCACTACGTTCTGCGCTATTCACGGTATTCGCATTGGCTATGCGCCTGCGGAGTTCTTTGACGAGCAACCCGTGACGTTCAAGGCATCCTGGAAGCAGCGTATGCGCTGGACCAAGGGCTTCTACCAGGTCTTTTTTACCTATGGCAAGCATCTTGTCAAATCGACGTTCCGCTACCATCGCTTTGCCGCCTACGACATGTTCATGACGATCGCCCCGGGTATGCTGCTGTCGCTCATCTCGATGCTCGCCAATGCGACGTTCCTGATCGTGGGTGGACTCTCGCACGGCTTTTTGGCTACCGAAGTCGAGATGCAGGCGTGCGCCGCTTCGCTCATTATGACCTTCGCCATGATGTATCAGACCTTCTTTATCCTGGCGCTGCTCACGACTATCTTTGAGTACAAGCACATTCACTGCGCGCAAAAGTGGCGTCTGGTGACTAACCTGTTTACCTTCCCGATCTTTATGTTCAGCTATATCCCCATCACGGTGGCCGCGCTGTTCCTGAAGGTCGACTGGGTGCCGACGCAGCACGCCGTCAACGTTACCCTTGACGAGGTCATGCAAGGCGCTAAATAACCACCACCAAAACCACCGCAAAGGGGACAGGCACCTTTGTGGTGGTTTTTGCTTTTGCGATGCAGCTCGAGGAGGAGTCCGATGGTCTATATCCCGTTTTGGATTTGCATCTTTGCCGGCGTGGCAATTGATGCCCGAGAGCGACGGTTTCCCAATGGGCTTGCCGGCGCATGTGCCGTGACGGCGTTGGCGGGCGTTTGGCTCGACCTCGGTTTGAACACAGCGCTTGACCACGCCGGTCTTGCGGTCATCGTCTACCTTGGCCTTGTGCTTACCGAGTCGCTCTGGCGTAGAGTTCGCCACGCTCCTGGCATTGGCATGGGGGACGTCAAGGCACTCTTTGCCCTTTGTACCTTCGATCCCCTGGGCGGCGTTGTCGCGTTTGCGGTTGCGCTCCTGACCCTTGCCGTCGCTTGCCTCATCGCAAAATCGCGCTCCCTGCCATTGCTCCCGTTTTTAGTGCCGATTTTTGCCATAATCGAGGTCGTGGGCTGCACTTTGTAACCGATTGCGCATCCTTTTTAAGGAGCATGCCATGGAATCTAATCAAGAAACGGCCGTCATTAAGGCGCGCATGGACCGTATTCCCTCGGCGTTGTCGCCCGAGCTTGTCGAGCGCATTGCCGCCGATCGTGCTTCGGGCTATGTCAACCCGTATCGTTGCAACGATGATCAGGTCATTCGTCGTATTGATCTCGCCGCCGACAAAGGCACGCTTATGCGTCCGGCGTTTATGCGCGATACCGAAAAGATACTTCATCTTCCGGCGTACACCCGTTATGCGGGCAAAACGCAGGTCTTTAGCTTCCGTAGCAATGACGATCTGTCGCGCCGCGGTTTGCACGTGCAGCTTGTCTCGCGCATTGCGCGCGATATCGGTCGCGCCCTGGGGCTCAATTGCGATCTGATCGAGGCGATTGGCCTGGGCCACGACTTGGGACACACGCCTTTCGGTCATGCCGGCGAGCGCTTCCTCAACGATATCTATCATGAGCGTACGGGGCGTTATTTTTTCCATAACGTGCAGTCGGTCCGCGTGCTCGACGCGCTGTACGGCCGCAACGTGTCGCTCCAGACGCTCGACGGCGTGCTATGCCATAACGGCGAGTACGAGCAGCGTGTGTTTGAGCTCTCGGACATGAGCTCCTTTGACCAGTTTGACCAGACGGTTGAGGATTGCATTGCCACGGGCTATAGCGCAATTGGGCATCTGCGTCCCATGACGCTCGAAGGCTGTGTGGTCCGCATCTCGGATATCCTTGCCTACGTCGGTCGTGACCGTCAGGATGCGATCGCGGCGGGCCTGCTGTCACCCGACGCTTTTGATGATGGCCGGGGCGGTGCCTACAACAGCTGGATCCTTACGCACGCTTCCATCGATATCGTTGAGCACAGCTATGGTAAGCCGCGCATCGAGATGAGCGAGGACCTGTTTGAGGAAATCCGCCGAGCCAAGCGCGAGAACTACGAGAAGATCTATAGCAAGGGCGGTATCGAAGGCGATTCCGAGGTGGAGCTGCGCGAGGCCTTCGAAAAGCTCTACGACCGTTGCCTGCGGGATCTAAACAGTGGTGACGAGTCCTCTTACATCTTTAAGCACCATATTTCGCGCATTGAGCAGCAACTTTCCTACTACGATCGCACCTATGCCTGGCAGGACGACAAGGATCAAGCCGTGGTGGATTATATCGCGAGCATGACGGACGGCTATTTCTGCGAGCTGACGAGCAAGTTATTCCCTGGCCTGGAGTTTCCGCACCGTACCTATATTAACGAACGGTAGTTCGTATCCTTTCGGTATACTGGTTAGTTGAAAACGTTTTTGATTGATGCACGGGATGGCTATGGACGACCTTTTTTCTGCCTCGACGCGCGAGCGTTCCTTTCAGAATGCGCCGCTTGCGGTGCGCATACGCCCCAATTCGCTCGACGAGTACGTGGGCCAGCAAAAGGCCGTCGGTAAGGGTTCATGGCTGCGTGCCGCGATCGAGCACGACGTGCTTTCGAGCGTGATTCTGTACGGGCCTGCCGGTACGGGCAAGACGACGCTGGCCCACATTATCGCCAACCATACCAAGAGCGAGTTTGTTGAGGTCAGCGCCGTCACGGGTACCGTGAAGGACCTGCGTCGTGTGATTGATGAGGCCAAGACGCGCCTGAATACGTACGACCGCCGCACCATTCTATTCATCGATGAGATTCACCGCTTCTCTAAGTCGCAGCAGGATGCCCTGCTGCATGCAGTTGAGAACCGTACCGTCATTATGATTGGCGCTACGACAGAGAACCCGTACTTTGAGGTCAACTCGGCACTGTTGTCGCGCGGGCGCGTGGTGGAGCTTGAACATCTGAAGGATGAGGATATCGCCACGCTTATTGAGCGTGCGCTCGAGGCACCACAGGGCTTGAACGGAAAGTTCTCGGCCGATGAGGATACGGTCAAGACCATTTGCACGCTGGCAGCGGGTGACGCTCGCTCGGCGCTCACGACGCTCGAGCTTGCGAGCGAGATTGCCGTCACGCGTCCCGATACCGAGGGAACGCCAGCGCCTGCGGCGGGGGAGCGCTATCCCATCACCGTAGATGACGTGAAGATCGCTAACCCGCGTCGCGGCTTTACGTATGACAAAAACGGCGACATGCACTACGACATCATCAGTGCGTTCATCAAGTCCATGCGCGGTAGCGACCCCGATGCCACGATCTATTGGCTCGCGCGCATGATCGATGCTGGGGAGGATCCTAAGTTTATCGCTCGCCGCATTATGATTCACGCTTCTGAGGATGTTGGCAACGCCGACCCGCAGGCGCTTTTGGTGGCGCATGCCGCGTTTAAGTCTGCCGAGGTCATTGGCTATCCCGAGTGCCGCATTAACCTGGCTCAGGCTGCACTATATGTGTGCTTGGCGCCAAAATCCAACGCGTGTGAGGCTTCGATCGATGCGGCGCTGGCCGATATCCATTCTAGTGGGCTTCGCGAGGTGCCGAGTTATCTGCGCGATCGCCATCGCCCGGGCAGCGATGAATACGGTGTGTATAAGTATCCGCACGATTATCCCGAAGGCTGGGTCGATCAGCGCTATTTGCCCGAGGGGCTGGAGCGCGGTGCGTTCTGGCAGCCTGCCGGGCGCGGTTGGGAAGAGTGGCGCGTAGAGCAAAGCGAACGCGACCGCAGCGGGAATGCACCGAAGTAGCTGCTGATAATTTTGTCCCACGTTGCTGCTCTTGGCATGTTCGGTCCCCTTTGGGGTACCATGAAAAGCGTCTGTATTTCGATTCTTCCGGGAGGCTTGTATGAGTCCCATTCAAATCGCCCTGCTGCTGCTCGCCGTTGCCGGCGTGTGGGCCATCGCTGAGCTTGCGCTTACCCTGCGCAAGACCCGCAATGTTGTCGACTCGCTCGATAAGACCGTGAACGATCTCAACAACACTATCGCCGAGGCTCAGCCTGTGGTGGCAAAACTCGACGGCGCTGTCGACGAGCTTACGCCGGCACTTGCCCAGATGGAGCCGCTGCTTAAGTCGAGCAAGACGGCAGTTGATGCCCTTACCTCCAATCTCGTAGAGGTCGAAGCCGTGGTTCGCGACATTTCTGAGGTCACCGGTAGCATGGCCGAGGCCAGCAATGCTGTGTCGAGCGTGACTGATTCTGCGGCAGGTGCCGTGCAGAAACTCTTTAACAAGGTGAAGGCTCCCGCGGCCGACGCTGAGCGCAAGCTTTCCGCTGCCGAAGAAGCCGAGCAGCCGACCGAGCGTGTCCTGATTGGCGAAGCTGGGGACGATGTCGCTGCTGGTGACAATGATGCACAGAAGCCTGCTGCTAAAGCAGCCCAGTATTACACCTACACGCCCGCCGAGACCACCGAGGAGTCCTGCGATGAGTAGCGAAGCAACTTGCCCCATTACGCTGACCGTTGCCGGCGACCCGCGTCTGGCGCGCCTTGTGCGCATGACGGCGGCAAATGTCGGTGCGCTCTGCTCCATGTCCGTCGATCGCATCGAGGACATTCGTATGGCTGCCGAGGAAGCATTTATTTTCGGCTGCACGGCTGTTGATTCCGATGACATCTCGATCAAATTCGATGTCGACGAATCTCACGTTGGCATGACCTTTACCTTTGGCGACCAGGCCACCGTCGACGAGGATGACCAGGCCGCTGTGTATGCCGAGCTCATTTTGGCGAGCGTGTGCGATTCCTACGAAAAGACTGCGGCGCCCCTGACGCTTTCCCTCGACCTCAAGGCGGATATCTAATATGACCGAACGTTCCCGGAGCGGTAAGACCGCTTGGGACAAGGAGAAAACCCGCGAGCTGTTTCGTCGCTATAAAGAGACCGGTGACCCGGACGCACGCGAGCAGCTCGTCATGTCCCACATGAACCTGGTAAGGTTTCTTGCCAACAAATTTAAGAACCGCGGCGAGCCGCTCGATGACCTTATGCAGGTTGGCTATTTGGGCCTGCTCAAGGCTATCGACCGCTTTGACCCTGAGCGCGGACTCGAGTTCACCACGTTTGCCACGCCTACCATCTTGGGCGAGATCAAGCGTCACTTCCGCGACAAGGGCTGGAGTGTGCGCGTGCCCCGTCGCTTGCAGGAGCTCTCGGCCAAGGTCAACCAGGCTACCGATAAGCTCACCAACGAGCTACAGCGCTCGCCTAAGGTTGAGGAAATCGCTGAGTACTTGGACGTGACGGTCGATGAGGTGCTGGAGGCCATGGAATCGTCTTCGGCCTATACCTCGGTGCCCATCGAGGCTCCTGGTGCGTCCGATTCCGACGATGCCCCCTCGATTCTCGACCGTTACGCCGACGACGACAACGAGCTCGACTTTACCGATGACCGCCTGGTGATCGAGGAAGCCATCCGTGATTTCTCGCCGCGCGAGCGCGAAGTCATCGAGCTGCGCTTTGTGAAGGGCATGACCCAGATCGAGATCGCCAAGAAGCTGGGTATTTCTCAGGTGCAGGTTTCGCGTCTGCTGCGCCGCACGCTTAAGAAGATTCAGGACAAGATCGACCCCGACGGAGTGATGATTCGTTCATGAGTGAGCACCCCCAACAAACCGATCGCGTGCTGCGCGACACCCGCATTCTGACGCTGCGCATTTGGGCTGTTGTCGGCTGCATTGTTATTGCTGCTGTCATCTTTAACCTTATGGGCATCCTGGCACCGGTTATTGAGTTTCTTGCCGTCGGCTCCATCATTGCTTTTGTGATGTCCCCGATCACCAACTGGCTCGAGCACCACGGCGTGAATCGCGGCATCGGTTCGCTTATTGCGCTTATTGTTGTTGTTGCCGTGCTCGTCGGTGTCGTTTGCATCTTGTCGCCGATTCTCTTTGGTCAGATTATGGAAGTCCTGAGCCGCCTGCCCGAGCAGCTTCGTGTTGCGGGTGGCGATCTCAATGAGATGATCTCGCATGCCAAGACGCTCAACAACACGCCGCTCAAGGAGTATCTGGACGATAATCTTTCGTCGCTGGTTGCCGTGGCATCGAAGTATGTGTCTCAGATTGCTGCCGAGCTTGGCCGCGGTGTGTTCCCGCTCATCACCAATACGGCCTCGCAGTTGTTCGTGATCTTCCTTGGTCTGGTGCTTGCGTACTGGATGGCCTGCGACTACCCTCGCATGCACCACGAGATTTGCACCATCATCGGTCAGGAGAAGGAGACCTCGTACCGCTTTATGGTCGCCATCCTTTCTCGTTCTGTCGGCGGCTACATGCGCGGTATGGTCGTGACGTCCATCTGCGGTGGTTTCCTCGCCTTTATCGGTTTTATGATCATCGGTCATCCGTATGCGGTGCTCATGGCTATCTTTACCGGCATCATGCATTTGGTTCCGGTCGTCGGCCCTTGGGTGAGCGCAGCAATCGCCACAGTGCTCGGCTTCATGTTCAGCCCCATGTTGGCGTTATGGACGCTCATCGTGACGATGGTCGCGCAAAATGTCACCGATAACGTGATTTCGCCTAAGGTCATGCAGAGCTCGGTGCAGGTGCATCCCATCATGAGCCTCACAGCCCTCGTTATTGGTTCGGCACTCATGGGTCCCATCGGCATGATTATCGCCATCCCGCTGTGTGCGGCCCTCAAGGGTATCTTCGTGTACTACTTCGAGAATGAGACCGGCCGCCAGCTTGTGGCCTATGACGGCGCCGTGTTTAAGGGCACACCGTACCGCGATGCCGATGGCAACCCGGTCGCCGCCTATGACGCGCTCGGCGACGACACCTTCATCTACGAGTCCGAGCTCATCGGCAACGAGACTGCGCCCGAGGCCAAGGCCATGCCTAAGCCCGAGTTCGATAATCCCTGGATCAAGCTCTCGGGTTTGCAACCCGATGCCACGGGCTTCTTTAAAAACCCCTTTTCCAAGGACGATGGCTCCAACTCGGACGACACCAAAACCGGCATCGACGGCTCCATGGACGATGACGACAACTAGCGGGGTAATTCGGGTTAACATTCATACGTGCTAACATGCAATTTCGCTGAAGGGCCGGCATTGTGCCGGCCCTCTTTTTTGCACTTGCGCGGCGGGATGGTAATATCGTTACGTTTGAACTGTTTCGATGTGAAACCGAGGAGATTCCCTCTATGAGTGCTGACTACCCGTCAATGACTACGGCCGAGATCCGCTCCAAGTTCCTCAACTTCTTTGAGGAGCGCGGTCTTAAGCTCTATCCTTCTTCGTCCCTCGTCCCCGATGATCCTTCGCTGTTGCTTGCCAACGCCGGCATGAACCAGTTTAAGGAGTACTACCAGGGCAAGAAGACCATGAAGGAGATCGGCGCGATCTCCTGCCAGAAGTGCGTCCGCACCAACGACATCGATTGCATCGGCGAGGACGGCCGTCACCTGTCCTTCTTCGAGATGCTCGGCGACTTCTCATTTGGCGGCGTCTCCAAGCAGCAGGCCTGCGCTTGGGCCTTTGAGCTCATCACCAAGGAGTTTAAGCTGCCGCTCGACCGCCTGTACTTCACCGTCTTTACCGAGGACGACGAGACCCACGACGTGTGGCGTTCTTTGGGCGTTGCCGAGGACCACATCTCCCGCCTGGGCGAGGACGACAACTTCTGGGCCGCTGGCCCCACCGGCCCCTGCGGTCCGTGCTCCGAGATCTACTTTGACATGGGCGAGGAGGTCGGTTGCGGCAGCCCCGACTGCAAGCCCGGCTGCGACTGCGACCGCTTCCTTGAGTTCTGGAACCTTGTGTTTACCCAGTACGACCGCCAGGAGGACGGCTCCATGCCGGAGCTGCCGCACCGCAACCTCGATACGGGTATGGGTCTGGAGCGCATGGCCGCCATCATGCAGCACAAGACCGCTAACTACGATGGCGATCTGATGCAGCACCTCATCAAGCTCGGTGAGGAGATCAGCGGTAAGACCTATGACGCCGACGATTACTCCGGCGCCAGCCGTTCTCTTCGCATCATCGCCGACCACTCCCGTGCCGTCGACTTCATGATCTCTGACGGCATCCTGCCCGGTAACGAGGGTCGCGAGTACGTCCTTCGCCGCCTGCTCCGCCGCGCCGTGTTCCACGGTCGCCTGCTGGGCATCGATGGCGCCTTCCTGACCAAGTTCATCGACGAGGTCAACGCTCAGATGGGCGAGGCCTATCCCGAGCTGCTCAAGAACGTCGCGCTCGTCAAGGGTATCGTCGCCTCCGAGGAGGAGCGCTTCTCCATGACGCTCGACAACGGTCGCGTCTACCTGGATGAGGCCCTGGCAGCGCTTGCCGAGGGTGCTGTGCTTCCGGGCGATGTTGCCTTTAAGCTGCACGACACCTTTGGTTTCCCCATCGACCTGACCGTCGAGATCGCCGGCACCGCTGGCCACGATGTCGATATGGATGGCTTCACTGCCTGCATGGAGGACCAGAAGGCCCGCGCCCGCGCCAACGCCAAGGGCGATGCCTGGGGCAGCTTCAACGACGTGTGGGTCGAGCTTTCCGACAAGGTCGCCGCGACCGAGTTCGACGGTTATGACAACGATGTGATTGAGGGCGCCAAGGTTGTCGCCATCGTGCGCAACGGCGAGTCCGTCGAGTCCGCCGCCGCGGGCGAGGACGTCGAGGTCGTGCTCGACCGCACCCCGTTCTATGCCGAGATGGGTGGCCAGCAGGGCGATGCCGGCGAGCTTTCCGCCGAGGGCGTTTCGCTGACCGTTTCCGATACCAAGAACCACAACGGCCTGTATGCTCACGTCGCCCACGTTGCCGAGGGCACGCTGGCCGTCGGTGCTACCGTGACCGCCGCGCTCGACGCCGAGCGCCGTGGCTTCCTGCGCCGCAACCACACCGCCACGCACCTGCTCGACGCCGCCCTTAAGCAGGTCCTGGGCGAGCATGTCTCCCAGGCTGGCTCGCTGGTGACGCCCGAGCACCTGCGCTTTGACTTCACACACTTCGAGGCCCTGTCCTCCGAGCAGCTCAAGGCTGTCGAGGACCTGGTCAACCAGCAGATCTTCGCCTCCAAGCCGGTTGTGACCCGTGTTATGGGCATCGACGAGGCTAAGGCTGCCGGCGCTGTCGCTCTGTTTGGAGAGAAGTACGGCGATGTCGTTCGCGTCGTCTCCGTGGGCGCCGAGGACCAGCCGTTCTCTCGCGAGCTCTGCGGTGGCACGCACGCTGCCAACACCGCCGAGATCGGCCTGTTTAAGATTATTTCCGAGTCCTCTACAGGCTCCAATGTCCGCCGTATCGAGGCTGTGACCTCTAAGGGTGCTCTCGACTATATGGCCGACCGCCTGGCACTCGTTGACGCCGCCGCCGCTGCGCTCAAGTGCCGCGTCGACGAGGTTCCCGCCCGTGTGGAGTACCTGCAGGCCGAACTGCGCGAGACGTCCAACAAGCTCAAAAAGGCTCTGACCGGTGGTTCCTCCGACGCCATTTCCAGCGCCATCGAGGGTGCTGTCGAGCTCGGTGGCTACAAGCTCGTTGTCGCCGAGCTGCAGGGCCTTGAGGCTGCCGACCTGCGCAACGTATGGGATACCGTGCACCAGAAGGTCGCCGGACCTGTCGCTTGTGTCGTCGCCAGCGTGACTGAGAAGGGCACTCCGGCCCTGCTCGCTGCCGGCTCCGATGACGCCGTGAAGGCCGGGTTCCACGCCGGTAACGTGATCAAGCAGATCGCGGGTCTGGTCGACGGTCGCGGTGGTGGCCGTCCCAACATGGCCCAGGCCGGTGGCAAGAACGCCGCCGGTATCGCCGATGCCCTCGCGGCCGCCAAGACCGCGCTCGGCGCCTAAGAATCCCGGTAGTCGCTGTGGTTGCGCTCGCGCTGGACATAGGGGAGACCAGGATTGGCATCGCCGTCTCGAGCCGTGATGGCAAGATGGCGATGCCCGTCAAGGTGCTCCCGGCTGCAGAGGTCACCGGTATGGCCAAGACGTTCCGCTACCTGGTCGAGGATTATGAGCCCGACATCCTGGTAAGTGGACGTCCCCTGACCATGGCCGGTGAGCCCGGCCCCCAGGCCGAGTGCGTTGCCGCCGTGGCGCAAAAGATCGCCGACGAACTCGATCTTCCGCTGGAGTTTGAAGACGAGCGCCTGTCCTCGCAAGAGGCCAAGCGTATCCTGCGCGAGCAGGGCCTCAACGAGAAGCAGATGAGGGGCAAGATTGACATGATCGCCGCCAGCCTGTTCTTGCAGACATGGCTCGATCGTAAGAACGAGGAGGTTCCGCATGTCTAGCGCTTCTGATCCGCGCCAGCCGAATCGTACACAGCAGCCGGCGTCGCGCCCTGCCCAGCCTGGCCAGCGTCCGGCACAGCCGACGCAGCGTGCAGCTCAGCCTGCCGCGCGCCCGGCGCAGTCCTTCTCTCATTCGGCCCAACCTGTTCAACGGACGGGTCAGCAGCCTTCTGCTCGTTCGGTTCAGCATTCGGCTTCTCACGCGGCTCAGCAGCCCACTGCTCGTACGGCCCAGCCTGCAGGCGGTGCCCGCTTTAAGCAGCAGGCACCTACCCAGCGAACTCAGGCCCCTCAATCGCATTCGCATCACGCTCGCGGTTCGCATGGCGTTGCTCCGGCGACCCGCTCGAGCTACAACACGCATGCTCGTCGCGGTGCTCAAAAGAAGAGTTCTCCGGTTCCCATGATCATCGGCGTTGTGGTGGCGGTGCTCGCGCTTGCTGCGATCGCTTTCTTTGTCGTGCCGGCCGTCAAGGGCTTCTTTGCCGGTGAGGATACGAAGGTCACGGCTGGTCAGCAGGTTACGGTGACCATTCCCGATGGTGCTTCGGGCGATACGATCGCCTCGATTCTCTCCGAGAACCATATCGTAGAAAATCCCAAGGATTACTATGCGGCGGTGAAAAAGCTCAACGCCGATATGTCGCTCAAGCCAGGTGATTATTCGTTCACCACACTCATGGATGCGACCAAGGTTGTTCAGCAGCTCATGGAAGGCCCCAACGCGGGATCCAATGCGCTGACTATCCCTGAGGGCCTGACGGTCGATCAAGTCGCTGACCGTGTGGCCCAGGTCTACGACAGCATCTCTAAGGAAGACTTCCTTAACCAGGCCAAGGCCTCCAACTACGCTGACGACTATAGCTTCCTTAAGGGCGCCGCTAACGACTCGCTCGAGGGTTTCTTGTTCCCCAAGACCTATTCGTTGGGTGATTCGCCGACGGCCGATGACGTGATTCGCGCTATGCTCGATCAGTTTAAGACCGAGTACAAGTCGCTTGACTTTGCGAGCTGCGAAGCCAAGATCAAGGAGCGCTATGGTGTGGAGATGTCCGACTACGACATCGTCAACTTGGCCTCTATCGTTGAGCGCGAGGGCCTCAACGCCGATCAACGTGCGCACGTGGCCTCGGTCTTCTACAACCGCCTTGCCGGCAAGCTCGACGGCCTGCGCTATCTCAACAGCGACGCTACCATGATGTATGTCACCGGTGGCGAGGTTACCGCCGACGACCTGCAGAGCGATAGTCCGTATAACACCTATAAGCATGAGGGCCTGCCACCCACGCCCATCTGCTCTCCGTCGCTCGAGGCACTCAAGGCCACGCTTGAGCCGACCGACTCCGATGACCTGTATTTCTACATTACGCAGGACGAGGAGTACTTCTCGCAAACCTACGAAGAGCACCAACAGTCTTGGAATTAGCATGAGGATTTTTAGCCCCAAACGATACGTTGCCTCGGTCGATCGCATCGACCTTAATACCCTGTGGGCCGACGGCAAACGCGCCATTCTGCTCGATCGCGATAACACCTTGGTGCCGCGCGACACCGAGCAGGTTCCCGCTGCGGTTTCCGCTTGGCTCGACGCCGCCCGCGCCAAAGGCTTTAAGCTGTGCATGGTGTCCAACAACTGGCATCGCGACCAGGTCATGAGCTCTGCACGCGAGCTGGGACTCGAGGCCATCAGCCATGCCATGAAGCCGGCGCCGTTTGCCCTTAAGGCGGGTCTTAAGCGCCTCGGCGCCACGGCCGACGAGGCGGTGCTGATCGGTGATCAGCTCTACACGGACGTGTGGAGCGGCAACTTCGCCGGCGTCGATACCATCTTGGTAAAGCCGCAGGCGACGCAGGACCTGTGGTATACGCAGATCTTCCGTATCTTTGAGCGCCGGGCCCTGCGCGACCTTCCCTGCGAGGAATAGGTCTCGCTATGTCCCAGCACATCAAACACGGCTGCGACCATATCTTCTTTATCGGCTTTTTGGGCGCGGGCAAATCGACGCTCGCGCGCAACGTCGGCACTATGTTCAAGCGGCGTTTTATCGATACCGACCGTCTGGTCGTGCGCCGTTGCGGCAAGTCGGTAACCGAGATTTTTAAGACCGAGGGCGAGGATCGTTTTCGCGAGCTCGAGACCTCGGCGCTCCGTTCGCTCCAAAGCGAGCGCAGCCTGTTGGTTTCGTGCGGGGGCGGTATTGTCGAGACGCCGGTGAATATTGAGCTGATGCACGAAATGGGTACGTGTGTGTACCTCGAGGGCGACTTTGAGGATTCGATTCGCCAGATTCGTCGGTCCGATACGCGCCCCGATTTCCGTTCGCCCGAGCATGCTGCGCGCCTGTTTGAGCATCGCCGTCCGCTGTATCGCCAGGCCGCTGACCTTACCCTTGATATTCGCAATAAGTCCTTCGAGGACGTTTCCTACCTTTGTGCCGAGATGCTTTTGGAGCGTGGGCTGCTATGATTCGCCGTCAACTGATCAATTTCCAAAACCGCAGTGTCGATGTTCGCGTCGGCTTTAACGCTTTTAGTGAGCTGTCGCGTATGTTTGCCTCGGCCGTGGGCAAGCCCAAGCGTGCGATGGTTGTCTGGAACAGCGCTGTTTCCGACTGCTTTGGCGAGATCGTTGAGCACGCTCTGGTCGATGCCGGCTTTGCTGTGTCGCCGCTCGTCCTCGAGGTTTCGCCTGCCGGTGCTACGCTGGCCGATGCCGATGCCATCTTTGGCGCCTTGTCTGCCAATGGCATTACCTGCGACGATCTGGTTGTCGCCGTTGGCGATGCCGCAACCTGCTCGGTTGTTAGCTGGTGTGCCAATCAGTGGTGCGGCCGCACCGAGTGCGCGTTGCTGCCGACGACGTTCGACGCCATGCTCACGGTCGCGACGACCATGAAGCCGCTCGTCGCCTCGTCGGCCAATGCGCTTCCCGCTATCGCGTTCCGTCCCGAACCGGGCTTGGTCGTGTGTGACCTCGACCTTGTTCGCGAGGCGGACCCCGAGGACCTCAAGCTCGGCTATGTGGTACTTGTTGGCACCATGCTTTCGAGCAGCAAGTCCCGCTGGAATCAGTTTATTGAGACCGTCCCCGAGATTCTCGCGGGCGAGGAGGTCGCGCTCGTCAATGCTGTTCAATGGTCTCAGACTGCCCGCAAGGACGTACTGATGGCCACGAACCCGAGCGCCCGCCATGCGCTCGATTTTGGCAAGACGGGGGAGCGTACCTTGCGCGCTTGCTTGGGCGATGCCGCTTCGCAGGTCCCTGCCTACCAGCTGTTGTCCGAGGGCATGCGCTTTGAGACGCGCCTTGCCCACGACGCCTGCGACTTCGATATCGATTACGTTTTTGAGGTCGATGACTGCCTGGAGGACTTTGGTATCGAGGAACTTGCTTTCGATCTGGAGCCTGCCGCATATATCGAGGAGTTCCGTAGGCAGCAGTTCGCGCGCTCAAACCGCAGCATGTTGCCGCTGCCCGCGGCACTCGGCGCCATTCGCCTAACGAACGTCGAGGACGAGGTTCTTGATCGCCATGCTCACGCCTACTTGGCTTCTCGCAAAGAACTTTTCTAAGATTTATTGACTTCCATCGTCTTTCGTATCATGTTGAGGGGCGGGTTTCCAATCGGTTGCGGATCGCATGCGATTCCGTCGTTCGGTTGAGGCCCGTCCCGTCTATATAGAGACAACAAGAAAGGAATCTGCATGTCTGAGTTTGCTGCCGGTCCTGCCGGTCGTATCGAGCGTGTCCGTGCCCTGATGGCCGTGCGTGGCTACGACGCCATCGTGGTTCGCGACGAGGCCAACCTTCGTTGGCTTACGGGCGTGAAGGGCGTCTTCGACTACACCTTCGAGTTCCCGCACGCTGCGTTTATTACGGCCGACCAGTGCCTGTTCCACACCGACTCGCGCTACCTCAACAGCTTTGAGGAGAACACGCCCGCCGGCAGCCCCTGGGTCTACGACATGGATGAGGGCACCATCCCCGGTTGGGTCGCCGGCAAGATCGCGGCCAACAAGTGCCGCGTTTGCGCTGTCGAGGACGATATGCAGATTAATTTCTACCAGGGCATTCAGCGCGGCCTGGAGGACCGCTCCGTCGCCTGCATGCTGCCGCTGATGCACGACGATATCCGCAAGATGCGCGCCATCAAGGATGCCGAGGAGATCGAGCTCATGCGCCACGCGCAGTCGATCACCGACGCCGCCTTCCAGCACATGCTCGGCTTTATTAAGCCCGGTATGACCGAGAAGCAGGTTCGCAACGAGCTCGAGAACTTTATGTTCGCCAACGGCGCTGACAGCCTTGCCTTCGGCTCCATCGTAGCGAGCGGTCCCAACACCGCCAACCCGCATGCCGTGCCGAGCGACCGTGTGATCGAGAAGGGCGACTTTGTCCTCATGGATTACGGCGCGGGCTACTGCGATTATCGTTCCGATATGACGCGCACCGTCGTGATGGGCGAGCCCACGCAGGAGCAGCTCGACCTGTATGCGCTCGTGCGCCGCACGCATGAGGAGTGCGTCGCTGCCATCCATCCGGGCGTCGAGGGCAACGACATTTTCAAGCTTTCCAAGAAGATCATCGGCGATGCCGGCTATGGCGATTACTACAACCATGGTCTGGGCCACGGCGTGGGCATCGACATCCACGAGCTGCCCAACTTCAACCGCAGCAAGAACACCATCGAGGTCGGCTCGGTTATCACCATGGAGCCCGGCGTGTATCTGCCCGGTGTGGGCGGCGTGCGCCTGGAGGACTACGGCGTGGTCACCGAGAACGGCTACGAGCCTTTCACCAAGACGTCGCATGACCTTCACGTCATCGATTGCTAGCCTATTTCGATAGATTTTTGGGGCGGGGCGTCCGGAACAATTCGGGCGCCTCGCGTTCTCTTTTTATGCGCTCGCTGCAGGCGCCGTCTGCAAGTGTATAATTTCGGTCGTATGTAATTTGGACGCTTGTGCGTTCTGTCCATAACAAGAAAGGTCACTATGCCTACCATTTCTACCGCCGACTTCAAGAACGGCCTCGGTCTCCGCATTAAGGACAAGGTCTACACCATCGTCGAGTTCCAGCATGTTAAGCCGGGCAAGGGCGGCGCGTTTGTGCGCTACAAGACCCGCGACATCAAGAGCGGCCGCGTCGTCGAGAACACCTGCAACGCCGGCACCAAGTTCGAGAGCGTCATGCTCACCACCCGTGAGTTCCAGTACCTCTACAACGATGGCGCCGACTACATTTTCATGGACAACGAGTCCTATGAGCAGGTTCCCGTTCCCGAGGACATGGTGGGCGAGAACTCCAAGTGGCTGCGCGAGAACGATATCTGCCAGCTGCTCTTCGCCGACGATGAGCTCATGGGCGTGACTCCGCCGATGTTCATCGAGACCACTATCGTCCAGACCGACCCGGGCTTTAAGGGCGACACCGTCCAGGGTTCCACCAAGCCGGCCACGATCGACACTGGCGCTGTCATCCAGGTCCCCATGTACCTCAACGAGGGCGAGGTCATCAAGGTTGACACCCGCGACGGCAAGTTCGTCTCCCGCGTCTAGCAACCAAATCTTCTAGGAGGACTCATGCCCCAGGAAATCAAGATTGACGGCATCGGCATTTCGCCCGATGTTTTGACCGCCATCGTCTCGCGCGCCGTGTCCGATGTCGAGGGCATCGCCTCCGTTGGCGTCAAGGACCTTGCCACCAACCTTGTCTCCATGATGCTCTCGTCCAAGGCCCCGGCTTCCGAGCCGGCGGTCGAGGCCGAGGTCGTCGGCGACAAGCTCGCACTCACCGTGCGTGTCGTGGTGTTCTTTGGCTATCCGTTCAAGAAACTCGCCGAGGCCGTTCGCGCCGCCGTGGTCGCCGCCATCGATGCCCAGGTGGGCGTCGAGGTCGAGCGCGTTGACGTTTGCATCGACGGCCTCGTTTTCCCCAAGGAGTAACCTTTGAGCCTTAAGGTTTATCGCGGGCGTACGCTTGCCCGCAGTCAGGCGCTGCAGCTGCTGTTCCAGGCCGAGGCCACGGACAGCCCGCTCGAGCGCGTCCTCGAGGGCGATTTCCTGATCTCGAAGGGTCCCCTCGACCCCTATGCGCTGGAGCTGTGTCGCGGTGCCTACGAGCATATCGACCGCATCGACTGCGCTCTGCGCTCCGTTGCCAAGAACTGGGATCTTATGCGCATGCCCGGCGCCGACCGCAACCTGCTGCGTATCGCCGTTTACGAGATGCGTTTCCTCACCGACGAGGAGGTCTCGGACGCCATCGTGATCAACGAGGCCGTCGAGCTTGCCAAGGCCTATGGCACCGACCAGTCCGCGTCGTTCGTCAACGGCGTGCTGGGTAAGATCGCTCGCAGCGAGAATCTGCCGGGCGAGGACCTGTACCAGGAGCTGCTGGCCGAAGATCGCGCTCGCGAGGAGGCACAGGCTGCCGAGGCTGCCGCAAAGGTTGCGGCTGCTCAGGCCGAGGCTGGCGTGCTGTCCGAGGACGTGGACGCTGCCGAGGCTGACATCGACTCCGTCGAGGAGTAGTCATGCCAGAGGGTTCTGTCCGTAACTTTGATGAGATCTCGGACCGTCTGGATCAGATCATCGCTACCGTTCGCTCCAAGGATACCTCCTTGGAGCGTTCGCTCGATTTGTTTGACGAAGCGATTGAGCTGGGCTCCCGCGCGGTCGATATGGTCGACAAGTTTGAGTTGACGCCGCGTGAGGCCGACAAGCTCGAGCAGGAATACGATGAGGATGCGGCAAACGAATCCCAGGATAGCTAGGCCGCATCTCCGGATACGAATGGTTGATGGCATTCATGAAACGCGTGCGTCTTGATGACGAACTGATTTCACAGGGCATCTGCGCCGATCGCGCGGATGCCCTTCGCACTCTTATGGCCGGCTTGGTCTCGAGTGGCGGTGAGCGCTTGACTTCGCCGGGCCTTAAGGTGACCCCGGGCCTGCCGCTGCACGTGAAGGGGCGCATTCCCTATGTTGGCCGCGGCGGTCTTAAGCTCGAAGGCGCACTTGATGCGTTTGGCATCAATCCGACGGGCCTTGCCTGTCTGGATGTGGGCTGCTCCACGGGCGGCTTCACCGATTGCCTGCTCAAGCGTGGTGCCGCGACCGTTGTCTCGGTCGACGTGGGCCGTGCCCAGTTCGACTGGTCGCTGCGCCAAGAAGATCGTGTGACGCTCCACGAGCGCATGAATGTGACGCAGTTGCCCGAGCTCGGCTACGGCGGTGTTATCGATCTGGCCGTGTGCGATGTGTCGTTTACGAGTATCGCGAATATCATCGACGCCGTGCTGGCGTGCCTGAAGCCTTCGGGTTCGTTTTGCACGCTCGTAAAGCCGCAGTTTGAGGCTCCGGCGGCGCTGGTGGGCGAGGGCGGCATTGTGACCGATCCAGCCGTGCGCCGCGATACACTCGTGGCGGCGGTTGAACTCTTTGCTGCCAAGGGCCTGTTCCCGATCGATGTGTGCGTGTCACCCATTCATGGAGCCAAGGGCAACGTTGAGTTTTTCCTGTACGGCACGAGATTTGCCCCCGGTGAACGTACCGACGATGAGCTGCAATCCCAGGTATCGGTTTTGAGCGAGAAAGCTGCAACGCTATGAAGGTCTTTCTGGTTCCCAATTACTACAAGCAAGAGGCGGTCGAGAGCGGCCTGATGCTCGAGCTTTGGCTGACGCGCCAGGGCTATGAGGTCGCATGGGCTGCCGACCAGCGATCGAAGATTCAAAGCACGCCTGATATTGACGGCTCCGATCTGGTCATTACGCTCGGCGGCGACGGCACGCTGCTGCGCGCTGCCCGCATCCTCAACCATCGCGAGATTCCTATCCTCGGTCTTTCCTATGGTCACTTGGGTTTTTTAACTGCTGCGAGCCCCGAGGAGCGCGACATTCTGCAGGTCGTGAGCGACGCCCTGTCCGGCGAGCTGCACGTGAGCCGTCGCGCTACCATCGCCGCGGATATCGTGTCCGTGCGCGAAGACGGAACTAAGGATGTCGTGCGCACCTTCGCCCTCAACGACATGGCGCTTACCCGCGGTCCGCTGTCCGATATGGTCGAGTTCGACATCACGGTGTCCGGCCATCATATCGACCGCCTGCGCGGTGACGGTGTCGTCGTTTCGACGGCGACCGGCTCCACTGGCTATGCACTATCCGCCGGCGGCCCCATCGTGAGCCCCGACTATACGGGCATGGTCTGCGTACCCATTGCGCCGCACACCATTCAGGCTCGTGCCTTTTTGACCTCGCCGAGTGATGTCGTCGAAATCTTTATGTCCGATGATCGCCCGAGCGTGCCGGCGATCGCTATCGATGGACAGTTTATTACCTGCGATGGCACCGTTGAGAGCGTTGCCGTGCGCCGTGGGCCCGGAGATGTGCTGCTGCTGGATTACGGCCCCGAGAGCTTCTATAACTCGGTGAGCCGCGTATTCTACGGAGTCCGTCATGATCGATGAGCTGCAGGTTTCTAACATTGCACTCATTCGCGAGGCGACGCTGGTGCCGAGTGCCGGCCTGACTGTCCTGACCGGTGAGACCGGCGCCGGCAAGACCGCGCTGCTCTCGGCCCTCAAGCTTATTTTGGGCGAGCGTGCGGATTCGTCGACGGTGCGCGAGGGCGAGACGCTGGCGAGCGTCGAGGCGCGGCTGTTCGACGGTCCACACGACACGGAAGGCTTTACCGTACAGCGCAGCCTTTCTGCCGAGGGCCGCAGCCGCGTAAAAATTGACGGCCGCATTGCCAGCGTGCGCGAACTTTCGGAGCGCGTCGGTGTGATGATGGATCTTTGCGGCCAGCACGAGCACCAGCGTCTGCTCGACCCGGCACACCATGTTGCCATGGTCGATGCCTGGGCAGGGCGCCCGGCGCTCGAGGCGCTTGAGCACTACCGCGCTTGCTATAAAGCCTCGCGCGCGGCTGCCAAGGAGGTCCGTCGCGTCGAGGAGGCCTCGCGTGCGCAGGGGAGTCGCGTCGAGGAGGCGCGCTTCGCCCTGGAGCGCATCGCCGAGGTCGACCCCAAGCCGGGTGAGTATGAGGAGCTCGAGGAACTGCTGCCTCGATCCGAGCATGCCGAGGTGCTGGTGGCCACGGCCAACGATGCCCATGCGTCGCTTGCTGCCGAAGGGGGAGCGCTCGATGCCGTGAACAGTGCCGTGGCGGAGCTTTCCCGCATGGCTGCCGTCGATCGCAAGCTGGGCGACATTGCCGATGCGCTTTCGGATGCCTGCATCTCACTCGAGGATTGTGCCAACGAGCTGCGCGCCTATCGCGATGGGGTCGCCTTCGATCCGCGCGAGCTGGCACGTATGCGCGAACGCTATTCCGATCTTAAGGGCCTGCTGCGTCAGTGGGGGCCCACCATGGATGATGTCTTTGCCATGCGCGACCGCTCACAAGAGCTGCTGTCGCTGGTAGACGATGGTGATGAGCAGATCAAGAGGGCGCGCGAAGCGCTTGGCGCGGCGGAGCGCGAACTGTTCGCCGCCGCCAAGGCGCTTAAGCGTGCGCGAAATATGGCAGCTCCTCGTTTTTGTCATGAGGTTGGCCGTCAGATGGCGCGCCTGGAGATGGGCGGCGCCGAGCTCGTTTGGGAGTCGCGCGATCTTCCGCGTGCCGAGTGGACGCCCGTTGGTCCTTCGAGCTACGAGCTGCTATACCGCAGCGGTGCCGGCTTGACGCCACGCCCCCTGCGCCGCATTGCGTCGGGCGGCGAGCTCAGCCGCGTCATGCTGGCAAGCAAGGTTGTCCTCGGTAACGCGGATGGTGTCGATACGCTGGTGTTTGACGAGGTCGATGCTGGTGTCGGTGGCTCCACGGCGCGTGCACTCGCGGGCGTGCTGGCAGATCTCGCCGCTACGCATCAGGTGATTGTCGTAACCCACTTGGCGCAGGTCGCCGTCATGGCCGACAAACATTATGTTGTCAGTAAGGAACCGGGCGATGTTCCCCAGACGCATTTGGACGAGGTAACCGGCGAAGCGCGTACCGCCGAGATCGCCCGCATGCTGAGCGGCGATCAGTCTGAGGCAAGCTTGGCCCATGCAAAGCAGATGCTCGAAGAAGCTCGAGGCTAGATCATATCAGCGGTGTTGGTGGGACAAAATAGACTGAAATTTTTGTCCCACTACGCGTTTTACTCAACGACCTTGTCCGGCTGGATGAGCTCCTCGTAGTAGCTGATATGTTCGCGAGCGTCTTCAATCTCGGGCAGCAGGAAGTTGTAGATGACTTCGATGATCATCGTGGCGCTGATCTTAGAGAACGCAAAGTCGCCTGTCGTCAGCAGCGCTTCGTGGTTGACGGTATTAAAAGTGTAGTCTGCCAGACGCGCGAGCGGGGATTTGCTGTCGCTGCTGATGACGACTACGGTTGCGCCGCAGTTGCGAGCCGCTTTTGCCATGCGATTCAGTCGGCGCGATTTGCCGGAGTTTGAGATTAGCACGATGACGTCACCCGGGCGCAACGTGAGCGCAAAGCCGATTGATGTCTCGCTAATGGTGCTCGCCATGCAGCGCAGGCCCAGCTGCGAAAACTTAAACGTCGCATCGAGTGCGACCGCGTTCGTATTGCCCACAGCTGCAAACTCAATAACCCCTGCATGCTTAAAGGCATGCACAACAGCCGCCAGCGTATCGTGGTCGATTCCGTCGATGGTCGCATTAAGCTCGCTCACCTTGGCAGCCAGGATGTTCTTGAGGCTCTGCTCCATATTGTCGAGCGAGACCTCGTCGGTCAGGCCCTCGTTGCGCTGGCTTTCCAAATCCCTCGCCAACGAAAACTGAAAGCTGCGGAAGCTACCAAAGCCCAGCTTGCGGCAGAAGCGCGAAACGGTCGCTTCGGACGTGGCAGCGGCGCGCGAGAGCTGAGCCGCCGTGAGGCGTGGCGCCTCGGACTGGTGCTCCAATATATAGTCGACAATGCGCTGCTCGGACTCGCTGTATCCCTGATGGGTACTAATGAGGGAAAGTGCGCTCTTGCTACTATCGGTCATGGATGGCTCCTGGTTGGCATGAAAATCTAATTTGATTTGCAATGCCATAGTATACGGGCATTTCTAATTACAAGATACACCTTGCCCTTTCAAGTGTTGATGGTAAACTTTCACCTACCGTTTACGGTTATGAAAGAACCTTTCACCGGAGAATTGCACCTTGTCTCTTCTCACGCAAGCGGTGGGTTGGTATCTTTCAGTTGTGGAAAAGCGCGTCACGAGGCGCGTGTAGGGGAGCGCCCGCGGGCGCAGAACTCAAGAAGGAGGGACACATGGCTAAGTTTGACATCATCGCCGCCACCGGTTGCCCGACCGGTATCGCGCACACCTTCATGGCGAAGGAGGCGCTGGAGAAGGCAGCTGCCGAGCGCGGTCTGACCATTAAGGTCGAGACCCATGGCCAGGTCGGTGTCGAGAACGAGCTCACGAAGGGTGAGATCGCCGGTGCCAAGGCCGTCGTCGTCGCAGCCGATAAGGATGTCCAGGCGGAGCGTTTCGCCGGTAAGCCCATGGTTTCCGTTGGTGTTTCCAAGGCCCTGTCCGTCGAGGCCGCCGGCAAGCTGATTGACCGCGCGCTCCGCGCCACGGGCGACGACTCGGTTGCCGCCGCTGCCGATGTCGAGGACGAGGTCGAGGAGAAGGAGTCCGTCGGCCACATTATCTACAAGCACCTCATGAACGGCGTCAGCCACATGCTGGTCTTCGTCGTCGCCGGTGGTGTTCTGACCGCTCTTTCGTTCCTGTGGGGCATCACGTCCTTCGATTCGACGGCGTCTGACTACAACACCTTCGCCGCTATGCTCAAGATCATCGGCGGCATTGCCATGAACCTCATGGTTCCCGTGCTTTCCGCCTACATCGCCGAGTCCATCGGCAAGCGCCCGGCGCTCGTCCCCGGCTTCGTCGCCGGTATGATCGCCATTCAGGGCCTGCCCGTTAACGCCGAGACCGGTATGATCGACGCTGGCGGCGCTGGCGTGGGCTTCGGCTTCCTGGGCGGCATCGTCGGCGGCTTCCTCGCTGGTTATGTCATCCTGCTGCTCGAGAAGGTCTTTGCCGGTCTGCCCAAGAACCTGGACGGCCTCAAGGCAATCTTCCTGTACCCGCTGTTCTCGACTGCCATCGTCGGCCTCGTGATGCTCGGCATCTCCGGCCCCATGGCTGCCATCAACACCGCCATGATGGACTTCCTCAAGGGTCTGTCCGCTTCTGGCGCCATCGTCTTGGGTCTTGCCATCGGCTGCATGTGCGCCGTTGACATGGGCGGCCCGGTCAACAAGGCTGCCTACGTCACCGGTACCGCTATGCTTACCGAGGCCTTGGCCGCCGGTGTCGGCACCGACACCTACAACTTCGGCACCAACTTCATGGCTGCCGTCTCCGCCGCCTGCATCGTTCCGCCGCTGATCACCACCTTCGCCGTCGTCGTCGGCAAGAAGTACTTCAGCCAGGAGGATCATGACGCCGGTATCGTCAACCTCATCCTTGGTTGCACCCACATCACCGAGGGCGCCATTCCGTTCATGACCAAGAACATCTGGCCCGTCATGCCCATCATGATGCTCGGTTCCTCCATCGCTTCGATCCTGACCATCATGTTCAACGTTCACGATCCGGCGCCCCACGGTGGCTTCCTGGTCCTGCCCGTTGTCGAGAACGGTCCGCTGTGGGTCCTCGCGATCCTCATCGGCGCCGTGGTCGGTGGCATCCTGTTCGTGGCCTTCAAGAAGTATGACTTCGAGAAGAACCAGAAGGCCGCTCCTGCAACCAAGCCGGTTGAGGCTCCCAAGGCCGCTGCCGTCGAGGCCCCCAAGGCCGAGGCTGCCGACTTCGTGAAGGTCGAGAATGTCTTTGTCGCCGAGGACTTCGCTTCTCGCGACGAGGCTCTGAGCTTTGTCTCCAACCAGGCTGTCAAGGCCGGTGTCGCTAGCGACGCCGATGCCGTGATGAACGCCTTCCTGGCCCGCGAGTCCGAGGGCACCACGGGCATGATGGAGGGCTTCGCCATTCCGCATGCCAAGTCCGATGCCATCAACGAGGCCGCCGTTATCGTCGTCAAGGACGAGTCCGGTGTCACCGGTTGGGACACCATGGACGGCGCTCCCGTCAACGTGGCTATCGCCCTGCTCATCCCCGGTGCCCAGGCTGGTACCACGCACCTCAAGATTCTGTCCAAGGTCGCCGAGGCGCTCATGGACGAGGACTTCCGTGCCACCGTCAAGGGTTCCACCGACGCCGCCGAGATCGCCAAGACGATCAACGCCCGCCTGGTCTAATTCCACGGTACGCGAATAACATCGCCCCCTGTACAAAAGGCGAGGACTCCACCAGGAGCCCCCGCTTTTTTTCATCCCACCACCCGAAGTTGCGGTGAAATAGGGACTGTTTAACCGTTTCAACCCCAAATTCAGTCCCTATTTCACCGCAACTTACAGAGATGGGCATAGAAGGTCCTATCTGCTGAGTCTTTAGCGCGGACAGATCGTCAGCTAGAATTCCTTTCGGCCGATATTAATCTGGACCGACTGAGTTTCCGCAGCTTGCTCGCCGTGCGGGGCGATTAAGTTTGTCGCGAGTTCCGCACGCAAAGGACAGCACTTAATGTGCTGTCCGTCTTGCGCAGGACTGTAGAGCAGCAAACTTAATCGCCCCGCACGGCGAGCAAGCGGCGAGCCCAGACATCTGTCCAATAATTCGTCCGAAACACAATGAAAAACCGTTTGATGTGAGTTAATATAAACAACGTCGTGAATCTGACTCCTGCCGCATGCATGACAGGGGTTAAACACAAAAAAGGAGTCAATTATGGTTTCTGAGAAGGCTACCCTCGTCAATCCGCAGGGTCTTCACATGCGTCCGGCTGGCCTCTTCGCCTCCACCATGGGCAAGTACGCCTGCGACGTGACTGTCGTCACCCCCGAGAAGGAGGTCAACGGTAAGTCCCCGATGGCCCTCATGGCTGCTGGTATCCCCTGTGGTACCGAGGTCGAGGTCAAGTGCGACGGCGCTGACGAGGCCGAGGCTCTGGCTGCTGCCATCGAGCTCATCAAGAGCGGTCTTGGCGAGTAGAACTCAAACGGGTCGCATGTTGAACAATTAAGTTCATATTTGGGGGCGCAGTGACCTGTTGTAAGGTAGCTGCGCTCTTTTGTCATGGATATGGCAAAACGCTTTATCACATGACACGGAGAGAGGAATGGGAATGTATCAGGGAGTCAACGCTTCCGAGGGCATCGGTATCGGCACCGTCATGGTCGCCGTCGATCCCGACTTGACGTTTGAGCCGCACGAGGTTGCTGATTCGGCAGCAGAGAAGGAGCGCTATCAGTCCGCTCTTTCGGTCTTCTGCGAGAAGACTCAGGCTCAGGCCGACCACATGAAGGAGACGGTGGGCGAGGCCGAGGCCGAGATCATGAGCGGACACATCGTCTTGGCTCAGGATCCGGGCATGACCGACGCCATCAACGCCGCCATTGACGGCGGCACCTGCGCCGAGCAGGCGCTCATGGACACCTCGACCATGTTCGAGAACATGTTCCTGTCCATGGACGACGAGATGTTCCGTCTGCGCGCGGCCGACATCGCCGACATCCGCACCGGTATTCTGGCCGAGCTGCTGGGCAAGGAGGTCGTCGACCTCTCCGTCCTGCCCGAGAACACCGTCGTTGTCGTGCACGACCTTACGCCGTCCATGACCGCTACGATCGACAAGGCTCACGTTGCCGGCATCGTCACCGAGACCGGTGGCCGCACGTCTCATTCCGCGATCATCGCGCGCGCCCTCGAGATCCCGGCTGTCCTTTCGGTTTCCAACAGCTGCACCGCACTGCGCAACGGCATGACCGTCATCGTCGACGGCGGCAAGGGCGTCGTCGAGGCCGATCCCGACGAGGAGACGCTCGCCGCCTATACCGCCAAGGCCGAGGCTTTCGCTGCCGAGAAGGCGGCTCTCGAGGCCTTCCGCGGCAAGCCTTCTGTGACTGCCGACGGCATCAAGAAGATCATCGCCTGCAACATCGGTAATCCCGATGACGTGCCCAACGCGCTCGATCACGACGCCGAGGCCATCGGTCTGTTCCGTTCCGAGTTCCTGTTCATGGACTCTGCCGAGCTTCCCTCCGAGGAGGAGCAGTTCAACGCCTACCGCAAGGTCGCTAGCGCACTCAAGGGCGCTCCCGTCATCATCCGTACGCTCGACGTGGGTGGCGACAAGGAGATCCCGTACCTACATATGGTCAAGGAAGAGAACCCCTTCATGGGCTTCCGCGCTGTGCGTTACTGCCTGGCCAACCCCGACCAGTACAAGGTCCAGCTCCGCGCCCTGCTGCGCGCCAGCGCCTTTGGCGACGTCAAGATCATGATCCCGCTCGTCACCTGCGTCGAGGAGGTCTTGGCCGTCAAGGAGCTCGTCGAGGAGTGCAAGGCCGAGCTGACCGAAGAGGGTCGAAAGTTCAACGAGAACATCGAGGTCGGCATCATGGTCGAGACGCCTGCCGCTTCGCTGCTCGCTGACCGCCTGGCCGAGGTTGCCGACTTCTTCTCGATCGGCACCAACGACCTGATCGGCTACACCATGTGCGCCGACCGTGGCAACGACACCATCTCCAACCTGTACCAGGTGTACTATCCCGCCGTGCTCCGCTCGCTCAAGAACATCATCGAGAGCGGCGTGAAGGCTGGCATCATGGTCGGTATGTGCGGCGAGGCCGCTGCCGATCCGCTGCTCGAGCCGTTGCTGATCAGCTGGGGCCTGGAGGAGTTCTCGATGAGCGCTCCGTCGATCCTGCGCGCCCGCAAGACCATCAGCCAGTGGACCAAGGCCGAGTGCGACGAGCTCGCCGAGAAGGCGCTCGCCTGCAACACCGCCGCCGAGGTCAAGGCACTGCTCGAGTCCGCAGCTCGCTAATTTGGTATCAGAGGTAACCGCGTGGTTGGAATGGGCCGGCCACGCGGCCCTCACATATACAGGGGGTACTGTAAATGTTCTACACGCTAACCGCTAATCCGGCTGTCGACATGACGGTTTCGAGCTCTCCGCTCGAGCCCGACGAGAACGTCCGCACCGGCTCGGCCAGCTACACGGCCAACGGCAAGGGCCTCGACGTGTCCTTCGCCTTTAAGAAGATGGGCGTCGACACCGTCGCGCTCGGCTTCTTCGCCGGCTTCACGGGCAAGTTCATCGTCGAGGAGGTCATGAACCTGGGTTGCCTGTGCCGCCCGGTCTGGACCGACGGCATCACGCGTATCAACACCTACGTCAACGATGGCCAGCACGAGTACGGCATCCTTAACCCCGGCGCCCCGATTACGCCGGAGCACCAGAAGGAGCTCTACAACATCCTGGACACCGCGGGCGACCTTGAGTGCCTGATCGTCTCTGGTTCCGTGCCTCCCAAAGCCACGCCCGACTTCCTGGCTCAGGTCATGGAGCATGCTCAGGCCCGTGGCGCCGACGTCGTCCTTGACCTGTCCTCCGACAAGCTCAAGGAGCTCGCTCACAAGAAGCCGCTGCTCATCAAGCCGAACCATCACGAGATGAAGGCCATCTTCGGCGTGCCGGTCGACACCGACGACGAGGTCCGCGTTGCCATGAAGCTGGCTCACGACGCCGGCGTTCAGAACGTGCTGCTCACCCGTGGTAGCCGCGGCGACGCCTACTTCTCCAATGGCGAGGACATCTGGTATGCCAAGCGTGAGTTCAACATCAAGCTGGTCTCTTCCGTCTGCGCCGGCGACTGCACCCTCGCTGCGTTCCTGCACAAGTGGTACAGGAATCGCGACAACGTCGAGGAGGCCATGAAGCTTGCTATGGCCACCGGCGCCAACGTCGCCGAGTCCGTCGGCATCGGCGACTTCGGTCACGTCGACGAGTACAGCAAGCGCGTTGCCGTCCGCAAGCTCGATCGTAAGTAATCGAAACGCGACATATTCTGTGCGCATACGGCGTCCCGGTTTGTCTGGGGCGCCGTTTTTTGTTGAAGGGGAGTGGGTCGATCGCCGTCCTTCACCGCTTCCACACCGTTCACCGAGTTGTTATAGCCTTTTGTCGATACGTGGAATATACTTTCATTAACACGTTGCTTCGTGAAAGGAACATTCATGATTTACACGCTCACTGCAAATCCGGCCATTGACTACAACATCGCCTGCGACGGTCTGTCCGCTAACACCGTTACGCGCACTCGTGACGCGGTCTACACGCCCAACGGCAAGGGCCTCAATGTCTCGTTTACCCTTGACCACTACGGTGTCGACACCACGATCCTGGGCTTCTTCGCCGGTTTCTCGGGCGAGTTTATCGTCAAGGGCGCCGAGGCCCTGGGCGTGCCCGTCAGGCCTGTGTGGACCGATGGCATCACGCGCGTCAATGTGTTCCTCAACGCCGGTCCCGACACCGAGTACAACATGGTCAACGCCGGCGCTGCCATTAACGAGGCCAACGAGCAGGAGATGTTCGAGCTCATCGATTCGCTCGACGACATGACCTGCCTGGTCATCAGCGGCTCGCTGCCCCCCAACACCTCAGAGGGCTTCCTGGCCGAGGTCCTGCGCCGCGTTAAGGCCAAGGGTGCCGAGTTCGTCCTCGACATCTCGAGCCATCAGCTCGCCGACCTCATCGCCATGGAGCCGCTTCTGATCAAGCCCAACGACGACGAGCTGCTCGACATCTTTGGCATTAAGGTGAGCGGTGGCGACGATGAGTCTGTCAAGGGTGCCATGGCAGAGCTCCATGCCAAGGGCGCTAAGAACGTGCTGCTGACCCTGGGCGGTGCTGGCGCGTACTTCTCCAACGGTGAGCACATCTGGTTTGCGAAGCGCGACTTCGAGGTCAAGCTGCTGTCGACCGTCTGCGCCGGTGACTCCTCGCTGGCTGCTTTCCTTTCCGTGTGGCACGACGCCCCCGAGCGCGTCGAGGACGCCCTGCGCCTGTCGATGGCCACCGGCGCCAACGTGGTCGAGTGCCCGGGCCTGGGCGACTTTGCCAAGGTGGACGAATATAAGAAGCACATCGAGGTTCGCCAGGTCTGCTAACCGCATCGAAAAATCGTTGCCGAACACCCGCTTTGGATCTCCGAGGCGGGTGTTTTTTGCTCGCTGAACGTATGTGGCGTCTGCTGTCTCGTTTTATCTAATCGACGACGCGATTGCGTGTGCGCGCTTTCTCGTTTCTTGTTAGACTTCTTGAGAACCATCGATTAACGCTCACAAGTGCAGGAGGCCATAGGCATGTGCAATGTTTCGCTCAACGGTACTCAACCGTCCGATGCGTCCCTGCGCGTCCTGCGCGCGCTTGAGGCGGCTGGTCTTGAGGCTTGGTACGTGGGCGGTTGGGTGCGCGACGCCCTGATGGGTTGCCCCAGCCACGATGTTGATATGTGCTGTAGCGGCCTGTGGCAGGAGTCCAAGGCGGCGCTCGAGGCCGCTGGTATCGCGGTCGTGGAGTCGGGCATTAAATTTGGCGGAATCACGGCTATTTCCGATGGCGAGCGTATCGAGGTCACCACGTACCGTCTGGATGGCTTTTACACCGATGGTCGCCATCCCCAGAGTGTGGAGCGTGCCGCCTCGCTCGAGGACGATCTGGCGCGCCGCGACTTTACCGTCAACGCTATGGCATGGCATCCCGAGCGCGGGCTTGTCGACCGCTACGACGGCCAGGGTGACTTGGAGCGCAAGCTGATTCGCGCTGTCGGCGATCCCAAGCGTCGCTTTAACGAGGACGCCCTGCGCATGTTGCGTGCGGTGCGCTTTGCCTGCCGCCTGGACTTTATGATTGAGCCCGAGACTAAGCGCGCGCTTGCCGAGTGCGCGCCGCTGCTCGACGCCGTGGCGCGCGAGCGTGTGGGTATTGAGCTTGAGGGCATTCTTTCGACCGGTCATGGGGGAGACGCGATGCTGCGCTACCCCGAGCTCATCTGTGCCTCTGTGCCTGAGCTGGCAGCGGGTCGCGGCTTTGATCAGCGAAGTGTCTATCATGCGTTTAACGTTTACGAGCATATCGCCCGTGTGCTGACGGTGGCAGGGGAGCTTGCGCTGTGCGACGGCTTCGCGCCCTCGTCGAGCCTTATGTGGGCGGCGTTTTTGCACGATGTGTCCAAGCCCGATTGTTTCACGGTCGATCACGCCGGCAGCGGACACTTCTACGGTCATCCCGAGCTCGGCGCCAAGAAAGCGCGCGTCATTATGGATCGCCTGGCGCTCTCGCACGACCTGGTGCGCGACGTGTGCCTGCTCATCAAATACCACGACAAGCCGCTGCGCCCCGAGCGCTCCTGCCTGCTCAATATGATGCGCGCGCTTTCGGGCGAGGGCGTCGACACGCCGCGTTTGATGGACGAGCTCATGGATCTTAAGCGTGCCGACACGCTCGGCAAGGCCCCGTCGTGCTTCTATTACGTTGAGACGATTGAGGAGATGCGCGCGATGGCGCACGAGCTGCTGAAGGCGGGGGAGCCCTATACGCTCAAGATGCTCGCCATCAACGGCGGCGACCTGATCCGTGCCGGAGTCAAGCCCGGGCCGGAACTGGGGCAGCTACTCAACTCCGCCCTCGACGCCGTGATCGAAGACAACATCCCCAACGAGCGCGAAGCTCTTTTGGTCCATCTCAACTTGAATTAGCTACCCAGTTTACCTGTGTGTTCCATAACCTGCCGACAATTTTTCGGCAATTTGGAATTTCTTCTTGCGCTGATGTTTTTTGTCCCGTAATATACTTCCTTGCAGCACGGCAGTGCAGATGTCATGTGGCCCGTTCGTCTAGCGGTTTAGGACGCCGCCCTCTCAAGGCGGAGATCACCAG
>CABRHR010000008.1 GCA_902470835.1 uncultured Collinsella sp. | reverse complement strand
GAGATAGCGTAGCGTCTCGTGGGCTCGGAGATGTGTATAAGAGACAGCCCCTAAACCCCTCGTAAACGAAAACCACCACAAAGGTGCCTGTCCCCTTTGTGGTGGTTTTAGGTAGCGTGGGCGGTTAGGCCTGGAAGGTATCGCGGTCGGGGGCGAAGGACTGCATGGCCGCGATGGTGCGGTCAAAGAGCTCGGGGAGCTCCCAGCCCAACATCTCGGCGCCCTGCGAAATCACGTCGCGCGAGCAGCCGGCGGCAAAACGCTTGTCCTTGAACTTCTTCTTGAGCGACTTGGTCGTAAAGTCCATAACGCTCTTGCTCGGGCGCATGATGACTGCAGCGCCGATCAGGCCGGTGAGCTCATCGCAGGCAAACAGGATCTTTTCCATCTGCAGCTCGGGCTTGGGCAGCGAGGTGTTGAAGTCGGACGTGTGCGTCTGGATGGCGCGAATGAGCTCGGGAGACGCACCATCGCCCTCAAGAATCTCGGCAGCATAGATGGTGTGGTTCATGGGGTCGTCCTCATGCTCCTCCCAATCCAGGTCGTGCAGCAGACCGACGATGCCCCAAAACTCCTCGTTCTCGGGGTCGAACTCGCGCGCAAAGTAGCGCATAGTGCCCTCGACCGTCTCGCCATGGGTGATGTGGAACGGGTCCTTGTTGTGCTCGTTGAGCAGTTCGAACGCGCGGTCGCGGGTGATTCCGGCGGTAAGCGGCTCTGCCATAGGAGACTCCTTGTGCTCGTGGGTATCGATAAGAATGAATACTACTAGAACAAGAAAACCACCACAAAGGTGCCTGTCCCCTTTGCGGTGGTTTTGGCGCGGATGGGTTAGTTGAGGGCGGCTTGGGCTAGGCGGGCTTCGGCGGCCTCCTCGGTGACGCCCAAGGCCACGGCGAACTCCTCGATGGAGCGGCGCTTGGCCTCCTTGAGTACGCGCATGTAGTAGGAGCTGGGCTTTTTATCAGCTTCCTCGGCCTGGCGAATGCGGTGCATCATGGTCTTTGCCACGCGGACCGTCTCGGGCGCGCCCAGCTTGAGCTGATGCTTAAAGTGCGTCTCCTCAAGTGAGCTGTTGCGCTCGGTAAAAGTGTCGCACTCCAGCTCGTCATAGTGGCTCAGCAGGTGCTCGGCATCTTGCTGAGAGATGGCGGCGTGCAAACGGTCGGCCTGCGCCACGGGGTACATGAGGATCGTCTGCGCATGTCCCTGCTTGGTCTCGAGCAACAGCATGGGCTGCGGTGTGTCGTCCCTAAAACCGACGACGGTGCAGACTCCCTGACCCGGATGAATGACGTGTTGACCGATTGAGAACATGCTACCTCCAACTTATACGAATTTACGTATGTCTAGAATAACACGCTGACGTGCGCAAACCCTTACTTTATGCAGGAAAAGCACACAACTCTGATAGGTAAGAGTATTCGATAACAGGCGCAGCTCATTCACACCTTTATACATTTTCAACGCCTGCATAATCTGCAGGCAGACTGGCATCTTTGAGTGACTCCATACAAGCTGTAGTCAATTTTGTGCATATGCAATATCGATTGGCTTTACCCTGCGACAGTGCCCGTCGCTTGTGATAGAGTGCTACAAACTCTGGCTTTTGCCCTACGAGTGACCAAGAGCTCGGGGGCTTTAACACAAGGAGGACCTATGCCCGAGAAGATTGAAGAGCTGGTACGCGCTGCGCTTGCTGCGGCCCAGGAGGCCGGCGACCTTTCCGCATTTGAACTTGACGATTGCGCCATCGAGCGACCGGCTGACACTTCTCATGGCGAGTGGACCTCTACCATGGCCCTGAAGTCCGCCAAGCTGGCCCATTGCGCCCCGCGCAAGATCGCCGAGGCCATCGTTGCCCATATGCCCGAGGACCCCGCGATCGAGAAGGTCGAGATCGCAGGCCCCGGCTTCATCAACTTCTACCTCTCCGTTGCCGTCAAGAATGCCATCTTTGGCGAGGCCCGCGAGAAGGGCATGGACTTCGCTAAGTCCAACGTCGGTGGTGGCCTGAAGACCCAGGTCGAGTTCGTTTCCGCCAACCCCGTCGGCCCCATGCACATCGGCCACGGCCGTTGGGCCGCGCTGGGCGACTCGCTCTGCCGCGTTATGGACCACGCCGGTTACGACATCCAGCGTGAGTTCTACATCAACGACCACGGCTCTCAGATGAACACCTTCGGCAACTCCATCAGCACACGCTATATGCAGCTTGCCGACATTATCGCCAAGCAGGGCGTGGATATCGACGAGGCTCACAAGCTGCTGATCGCCGACCGCGACGCTTTTGTTGCCGACGAGAACGACGAGCATCCCGAGACCCATCCGTACCAGGACAACTTTGCCGAGACCCTGGGCAAGGACTCCTATGGCGGCGACTACATCATCGACGAGGCCGCCGAGTTCTGGCGCACCGATGGCGATAAGTGGGTCGAGGCCGATCCGCAGGAGCGTATGGAGAGCTTCCGTGAGCGCGGCTACGTGAAGATGGTCGACAACATGCGCGACCTCTGCCATGCCGTCAACTGCGACTTCGATCGTTGGTACTCCGAGCGTTCGCTGTACGTGAAGGACACCGAGGGCGAGACCGCCGGCACCTCTGCCGTCGACCGCGCTTTTGAGAAGCTCGACAAGATGGGCTACCTCTACACCAAGGACGGCGCCCTGTGGTTCCGCTCCACCGACCTGGGCGATGACAAGGACCGCGTCCTGATCAAGTCCGACGGCGAGTACACCTACTTCGCCTCCGACGTTGCCTATCACTGGGATAAGTTCCAGCGCGTCGACCACGTCATCGACATCTGGGGTGCCGACCACCACGGCTACATCGAGCGCGTCCGCTGCGTCTGCGACGCTCTTGGCTATCCCGGCAAGTTTGAGGTTCTGCTGGGCCAGCTCGTCAACCTGCTGCGCAACGGCAAGCCCGTCCGTATGTCCAAGCGTAAGGGCACCATGGTGACCCTTCAGGAGCTCGTCGACGAGGTCGGCTCCGATGCCGCTCGCTACACGCTCATTTCCAAGAGCTCTAACCAGATGGTCGACTTCGACATCGAGGCCGTTAAGAAGCGCGACAACTCCAACCCGGTGTACTACGTGCAGTACGCTCACGCCCGCGTGTGCTCCATCCTGCGCCGTGCCGCTGACGTTACGCCCGAACAGGCTGACGAGATGGGCATGAAGGCCGTCGCCGCCAAGGCCATCGGTGAGAACGTCGATTACTCGCTGCTGACCGACCCGACCGAGCTCGCTCTTTCGCGTAAGCTCAACGAGCTCACCGACCTCATCGCCAGCTGCGCTCGCGACCGCGCTCCGTTCCGTCTGACGCACTTTGCTGAGGAACTCGCCGGCGACTTCCACAGCTTCTACGCTGCCTGCCAGGTTCTGCCGAGCGAGGGCCGTCCCGTCGACCCCGAGCTTTCGCGCGCCCGTCTGGCCGCTTGCGACGCCGTCCGCGTGACGCTCGCCCTGGTGCTCACCCTTGTTGGTGTCTCCGCTCCCGAGCAGATGTAAGCTACGGGTCATTTGACCGCGCAGGTTTGGTTTAACTGAGCCTTGAAAGCCCGATCTCCCACGGAGGTCGGGCTTTTTGCGTTTGGTTAGACTATTTGGTTTGCTGGGAAATGCTACCAAATCGCAACTATACCGGTTTACGGGGCTGAATCGCCAACTGGCGACCATGGTGCCAATAGCAAAATTAAACCCGCAGGTAGATGGCTTATTGTTTCTTGAAAATGCAGGGTATGGTTGGCTTGCAGCATTCTGGCCCCGTAATCCGGCGTAGTTTTTGAAATTGTCCCTTGGGGACGGAGGAAAATGGATCATTTTTGTCTCGCGGAGGGGTGGCGCGGACCCGTCCGCCACGAATCGTGCCCATCTCCTACGTTTTGTCGCATACCCCGAACCGTGCCGTAAAGTTCGATATTAAAACCGCAGGTAGCGAACTCGCTGTTTTTGATTAAACAAGGGTATGGTCAGGGGTACGGGGGCAAGCGTAGTAGATAGGCGCGTTTCGTGGCACGGCGAATTCCGACGCCACGGATTTGCTCCCTAGTCGCTTCATTTCAAGGCGCCTTAGGGGAAGAGTGTCCCTTTTGACTAGTCGTTTAAGAACGTCCAATGACTAAGTTGCAGGTGGTTGCGGTTGTGTTACACTAACGCTGCGTGTATGACGCAAATATCTCGATACAGATCAATGATGTCCGTCGGTATTTGACGGAGCTAGACTGTTTAGCCGCCCTGAAGGTTTATGCAGGGAGCATGTGATCACAGGGCTTGAAAAGAAAGTTGAGCAAACACTGTGTCTGATCAACAGCAAGAAAACGAAATAACGACGACGCAAGCCGCTCCCGCTGCACCGGTTGCGTCGGACCAGGTCGCGGCGCCCGCGCAAGCCTCGGCTCCTGAGACGCTTAAGGCTGCTTCGACGCCTACGCCTGTAGCGGCTGAGAAGGCCGTGCCTGCAACTGGTGAGGAGGCTGCTCCGGCAAAGCCCAAGCGTACGCGCCGCGCGGCCAAGCCTGCCGCTGACGGCGAGGAGGTCACCAAGCCCAAGCGCCGTACCACGCGCACGACGCGCGCCAAGCGTACCGTTGCAGCTGACTCCTCGGCGCCGATTTCCGATGAGGTCGCGCAGGCACGTGCGTTGGCGCAGATTAGCGAGGCTCAGGTGGTGCGCGCCCGCCGTCGTGCTGCCGAGCGCGAGGCCGCGGCTCTGACCGAGCTTGCAGCTCCGTCTGTGCCCGAGACCCCTGCCGCCACCGAGACGCCTGCCGCCGACCAGCCGACCGAGAAGCCGGCACCGCGCACACGCCGTCTCACGGCTGCTAAAGCCGAGCAGGTTGCTGAACAGGCAACCCCCGAGCTCACTGAGGCTTCGGTTCGTTCCGCGGCAGGGGAGGGCACATCGCCTGCTGAGCCTGCTGCGCCTGTCGAGGCCAGCGAAGTTCCCGTTGTCGATCCGGCTTTGCGCCCGCACCGTCGCGGTCGCAAGCCCAAGGCCTTCGTCGAGGCAGAGAAGGCCGCAGCCGCAGCCGCCGCCGCTCGGGATGCTGCGGCGACCGCCGAGTCTGCAACCGCTGCCGATGCACCCGTCCAGGATGCTACGACTTCCGAGGCCGCTCCCGCCGATGTCGAGCCCGCCGACGTCCGTCCTGGTCGCAGCCATCGTACTGCTGCTAAGCGCACGTCCAAGGCCAAGGCTGCCAAGAAGGGTGCGTCCGAGGATTCCGCCGAGACGACCGCCGATGCATCGACTGATGCCGCCGAGCCCCAAGACGTCGAACAGCCTGCGTCCGAGAAGCCCAAGCGCGGTCGTAAGAAGTCCGCTAAGGCCAAGGCGTCCGAGCAGCAGGCTGATGCCGAAGCGCAGATTGATCCCGGCGCCGAGGCCAATGACGCCGCTACGGCCAATGCCGGCGCCGCCGCAACCGATGGCGCCGCGCCCGCCGAGGCCGAAGACGGCGCTCGCCCCAACCGTCGCCAGCACAAGCGCAACGAGGAGCGCAACGATCGCAAGGACGAGCGCAACAACGACCGTCGCAACCGTCAGCGCGATCGCAAACAGCGCAACAAGGAGCGCAACGCCGCCCCCACCGAGCCCACGCTTTCGCGTGAGGAGCTCGCTGCCATGAAGGTCGCCGAACTGCGCGAGAAGGCCAAGGAGTTCGAGATCGAGACGACCGGCAAGAAGAAAGCCGAGCTCGTCGAGGAGATCTACGTCACCGCCGCGAAGGCCGAGGGCTTCCGCGACATCAAGGGCATTCTGCAGATTCGCCCGGACAGCTCCGGCATCATCCACGCCCATGGCTACATGAAGTCCAACGACGACGCCTTCGTGCCCGCCTACCTCATCCGCTCCGCGCGCCTGCGCACGGGCGACGTCATCGAGGGCTCGCTGCGTCCTTCGCGCGGCGGCGACAAGCGCGCCGGCCTCGCCAAAATCACGACCGTCAACGGTCTGGACCCCGAGCAGATTCGCAACCGTCCCAAATTCGGCGACCTCACCCCGGTCTATCCCAATGAGCCGCTGCGCATGGAGCACGGCAAGGACTCCATTACCGGTCGCGCCATCGACATCGTGTCGCCGATCGGCAAAGGTCAGCGTGGCCTGATCGTGTCCCCGCCCAAGGCCGGCAAGACCACGATCCTCAAGAAGATCTGCCAGTCTATCTCGATTAACAACCCCGAGGTGCACCTCATCTGTCTGCTCGTCGACGAGCGCCCCGAAGAGGTCACCGATATGCAGCGTTCCATCAAGGGTGAGGTTGTGGCGTCGACCTTCGATATGCCCGCCGACAACCACACTCGCGTGGCAGAGCTCGTCATCGAGCGCGCCAAGCGCATCGTGGAGCTGGGCGGCGACGTCGTGGTGGTGCTCGATTCCATCACGCGCCTTGCCCGTGCCTACAACTTGGCCGCGCCCGCCTCAGGCCGCATCCTTTCGGGCGGCGTCGATTCGGCGGCACTGTATCCGCCCAAGCGCTTCCTGGGCGCAGCCCGCAATATCGAGAACGGTGGTTCGCTCACCATCCTGGCCTCTGCCCTCATCGACACCGGTTCCAAGATGGACGAGGTCATCTTTGAGGAGTTCAAGGGCACCGGCAACATGGAGCTTAAGCTCGACCGCGAACTGGCCGACCGCCGCATCTTCCCGGCTATCGACCCCGTTGCCTCCGGTACGCGTAACGAGGACCTGTTGGTCGACGAGCAGATGCGTCCGTTTGTCTTTGGCCTGCGTCGCATTCTTGCCGGCATGAACAACACCGAGCGCGCAGCCGCATCGTTTATCAAGGGTCTTAAGGGCACCAACACCAACCAGGAGTTCCTGGTGCGTTCGGCCAAAAAGCACAGTGACTACGAGCAGACGTTCTAGGTTGTCATCCACACGCAGCGATAGTCATCAATGCGATAAAGGGTCGGGGCTTGAGCCTCGGCCCTTTTCCATATCGCCGCTCCGCTCTTATTTTTGACCATAAGACTGGCAAGCAGCAGGTTTCCCGTTTCAATCTGACATCGTCGCTTGCAATCGACAGGGCGGTTTCGCATAATAGCTTTTAAGCTTCGCGACGGAAAACGCAGATGAAACGAACCATATACCGTTGCTTTGGGGCGCAGCCCCGCTTCATCTTCTCTCGCGCAGCCAACTAAATGATGCGATTTGGGTGCTGGAAGATGGGGAGAGCTCATGGCTTCTTCTGATGCAACACAACGAGCAGTCCTTGCCGGACTTTCGTGCGGGATCGGCCTTGCCGCTCCCGTGGTTATGTATGCCGCGACGCTGCCGTTTTCGTCGGTGAATGAGACGGTCGTGGCGGGTGCGGTTCCCTTCGCCGTGGGCGCGGTGGCGGGCGTGGGTATCTATGCCGCCTCGCTGGGTATCTCCGAGTACCGTGCGCAGCGTGAAGAGCGTCTGTTCCAGCCCGATGCCATGGGCGGTGCCGCCAATCTCAATCAGCATCAAAGCGAGTTCAAGACCGCCTCGATTCCAGTCCAGCAGCAGGATGCGACTCCTTACGCTGCGGCTTCTGCTTCTCAGACTCAGGCGGAGCAGTCTACCTCGGCATTCCTTTTCGGCCTGACTGGTGCGTTCCAGCGCCGTCATGCCGATGATGGTGTCCCTACCATCGCTCGAGCCGCAGATGCTATGGACGAGGCCGAGGCTTGGTCCATGATCGACAGTATGCTCGACGACGATTCGCCGGTGAGCTGCGACCCTGCACACTCGCGCGACGTCTATCAAGTCGCCATCGACAAGCTCACCAACGGCGGGCAGACCGGCTCCTTCAATCGCGACGACATCGCCGCCGCGGCGCGTGCCGTATCGGGCTCCCAGGCCGCCCCTGCGGGCAGCACGGCGGCTTTCGTGGCACTCGTTGCCAACGCGGCAGCCAATAATGCCTACAACGCTACCTCGGGCGACGCGAACGCTTCTGCCGACAATTCGTACGTTGATGAAGCCATGACCGCTGACGAGGAGGCCGTTGCCGCCCGCCGTGCCGCCGAAAGCTCGCTTTGGGGCGCTCCTGCCCGGCAGCAGGCGGCTGAGGCTGCGCCGTACAACGCAAACCTCGCCAGCATGCCTATCATCTCCGGTGCCGCAGGCATCGATCTCGATGACCTCGATGAGCCTGCAGCCATCACCGCATCGATTGATGCCCAAGATCGCATCGACACCGGCGACCTTCCGGACGCCTCGCTCGAGGTTGATGTCCCCATGGCCGATTACTCGGGCCACGAGGACATGTGGGCCGCCGCCACCGCGATTCTGGATGAGATTGACGAGCCCGCTCCTGTTGCAGCTCCCGCTCCCGTCGCTGCCCCTCAGCCTGCTGCCCCCGCCTATGTCGGCCGTCACAGCGCTGTGTTCCCCGAGGATACCGCCCGTATCTCGCGCGAGAGCATCGAGCGGGCCGAGGCTATTGCCGCCGGCATTATGGAAAATCGTCGTCACGAGCGCGTCAATCAGATCCTCGAGGAAGAGATCGAGCGCCTGCAGTCCTCTACCGCCAAGCGTACGGGCCGTGCCTATCTGAGCGTTATCGAGGGCGGTACCGCCAGCTTCGCGCCGCTCCGCGCGGAGGCATAACTTCTGCATGGTTAAGATCAATCGAAAATGGGCGGTCGTGACCTGCCTGATGGCGCTCTTGATCTGGGGCAATTCGCTGGTTCCCGGCTCGGGGTCGGGCTCGCTGAGCCTGACGGTCATGGAAGCTATCCGCGGTTTCCTGCACGGCGTGGGACTTCCATATGAATGGGTGACCAACTTTGTTGTTCGCAAGTGCGCGCATTTTACCGAGTATATGGTGCTCGGCATCCTGGCAACGCACGCCTTTGATCTTGAGGGCCGGCGCACCTTTGACGTGCTGCTGCCCACGGCGGTGTTCCTGCTGCTGATTCCCTCGATCGACGAGACGATTCAGCTCTTTGTGCCGGGACGCGCCGGCATGATCACCGATGTGATGATCGACTGCTGTGGAGCGGCAACGGGCGTTGTGCTCCGATATCTCTTACGGTCGCTGATGCACGCCAAAAAAGCCGCCTAGGACGTATTGTTTGGTCCTAGGCGGCCTTTTTTATTTGAGGGCTTATATGGGGCGTGGTGGCGTCGTTCCGTAGGTTAGATTTGCCGAGCGCGCCACGCCCTGTGGGTGCGTCTGCTACTGAAGCGCCTGTGCGCCCAGGGCCAGGCAGCCCATGATGCCCTGCTTGCCCTCGAGGCTGTTGTTGACAATGTAGGTATCGATGTCGTTGACCTCGGGCGTGACGATATAGCCGTTGAGCATTTCGGCGCACTTTTTGCGTGCGAGCGGCACGATGGGGGTGTGGTCGGCCACGCCGCCGCCGATGATAATCTTTTGCGGTGCGTAGCACAGCGTGTAGGTCATGAGCGCCTGTGCCAGATAGCCGGCGAGCAGGTCCATGGCCTCCGGGTCATCGGCCATGTCTCCGGCGCTCTTGCCATCCCAGCGCTTTTTAACGCCGGGGCCGGCGATGAGGCCCTCGAGGCAGTTGTCGTGGAAGGGACAGGCGCTATGCTCGCCGATGGTGTCGCGCGGGTCACGCGTGACCAGGATGTGGCCGGCCTCGGGATGCATCATGCCGTGCACGAGCTTACCGCCCGAGAGCACGCCGGCGCCCACGCCGGTACCGATGGTCAGGTAGACCACGTCGGTGAGGCCCTTGGCGCAACCAAACGTGACCTCGCCCAGGCAGGCGACGTTGACGTCGGTATCGTAGCCGCAGGGGATATTGAGCTCGTTTTGGATAGTGCCCAGCAGGTCAAAGTAGCGCCATGCCGTTTTGGGCGTCTCCAGGATCTTGCCGTATTGGGGTGAAGCGGGGTTGACTGCGGTGGGGCCAAATGCGCCGATGCCCAGCGCGGCGATGCCCTTGTCGGCAAACCATGCGTTGACGGCCTCAACGGTCTCCTGCGGGGTCGTGGTCGCAATCTGCTCGCGCTCCAGGACCGTACCGTCTGCATAGCCCGTGGCGCAGACCATCTTGGTGCCGCCGGCCTCGAGCGCTCCGATAAGCTGCTGTTCTGCCATAGTATTCCTCTCTGGGACGAGTTGCTCCGTGACAAAAGTATAGGGCTCTAACCAAATTAAGAAAGCGCTATAAAAAGAAGCCTCGCAACGCGGCAGGCGGTGCAAGGCTTCTTTGGCTAATTTAGCTGCCGGGCCGTCCTTACCCGCGCGGCTTGATTTTATCGCGTAGCGACTTGAGGTTCTCCAGCGCCGCGTTAAGCGTCTCGTCTCGCTTGGCAAAGTGGAAACGAATCAGATGGTTGACGGGCTCGCGGAAGAAGCTCGAGCCGGGCACGGCACCCACGCCCACCTTAGACGCGAGATCCTCGCAGAATTCGAGGTCGCTGTCATAGCCAAACTCAGAAATGTCCATCATGACGTAGTAGGCGCCCTGCGGCACGTTATGCTCAAGACCGATGCTGTCGAGTCCCTTGCAGAACAGGTCGCGTTTGGTGGTGTAGAGGTCGAGGACCTCATCGTAATAGCTGTCGTCGAAGTTGAGGGCGGTGACAACGGCTTCCTGCAGGGGAGCGGCGGCACCCACGGTGAGGAAGTCGTGGACCTTCTTGATGCGCTCGGTGATCTGCGCCGGGGCAATGGTGTAGCCCAGACGCCAGCCGGTGATGGAGTACGTCTTGGACAGCGAGCTGCAGCTGATGGTCCGCTCGAACATGCCGGGCAGCGTGGCCATATAGACGTGCTCGTAGGGCGCGTAGACGATGTGCTCGTATACCTCGTCGGTGATGCAGTAGGCGTCGTACTTTTTGCAGAGGTCGGCGATAAAGGTGAGCTCCTCGCGCGTAAAGACCTTGCCGCAGGGGTTGGAAGGGTTGCACAGGACGATGGCCTTGGGGTCGTTGTCGCGGAAGGCCGCCTCGAGCGTCTCGCGGTCAAAGTCGAATGTGGGCGGGTTGAGCGGCACATAGATGGGCTCGGCACCCGAAAGGATCGTGTCGGCGCCGTAGTTCTCGTAGAACGGCGAGAAGATGACGACCTTTTCGCCGGGGTTCGTGACCGTCATCATGGCGGCCATCATGGCCTCGGTGGAGCCGCAGGTGACTACGATATTCTCGTTGGGGTTCACCGGCATGCCCATAAAGTGCTCTTGTTTGGCGGCGAGCGCCTCGCGCATGGCCTGGGAGCCCCAGGTAATGGAGTACTGGTGATAGAGCGGCTTGGGGTCGCTGGCGATGGCGCTGAGGCTATCGAGCAGCTGCGCCGGGGGATCGAAGTCGGGGAAGCCCTGCGACAGGTTGACGGCGCCATACTTGTTGGAGATGCGCGTCATGCGGCGGATGACGGAATCGGTAAACGTTGCCGTGCGGTTGGAGAGTTCTTTCATGCCGGTCCTTTCGAGCATTTGCAGTGGGGCAAGTTTACTCCTATGGAACTGGTGGGATTTGCTCGAAATGGTCTCGAAAAACTCTTTTCAAAATTCTTGAAAATTGGGGCTTGCATCGCGTGGCGTTCCTTGCAATAATAGTCGAGCGCGAAGCGCACAGGACACGGTGGGTGTAGCTCAGTTGGCTAGAGCGACGGGTTGTGGTCCCGTAGGTCGAGGGTTCGAGTCCCTTTACCCACCCCAGTTCTTGCTTCGTGTTGATATCGGGTCGTTAGCTCAGTTGGTAGAGCAGGGGACTCTTAATCCCAAGGTCCAGGGTTCGACCCCCTGACGGCCCACCACACGATATCTCCTCTAAAGTCCGCCACAACGGACTTTAGCTTTGGGTCGTTAGCTCAGTTGGTAGAGCAGGGGACTCTTAATCCCAAGGTCCAGGGTTCGACCCCCTGACGGCCCACCAAAGAATGTTAAAGCGACTAGCTTAGGCTGGTCGCTTTTTTGTTAACCCCGCATAGGGTCCAACCCGTCGGGGCGTGGAGCGCCGCAGCGTCTGTGCAGCGAAGTACGCTTGGACGGACGCAATCTTCGGTTTGCTTGCATTGCCGTTCTGCGTTTTAAAACAGCATACGTGCCGTGCCAGCTCATGATCCTTAACGGCGCGGGTGGCGACACCGGCAGCTCCCATTTTCGTGACACCACGAAAATGGGAATCAACTGGCGTTTAGTTCCCTGCGTGCTTCAGACTACGCCTTCTCGTTCATATGTTTCACCATTAGTTCAAAGTCGTTCTCGTAGGTCTTGTCCTGGAGCTTCTGGAATTCGTGAAATCGCTCCTTGGCGATTTTGTCCGCCGTCTTCTTGTTGCGGTTGCCGAGGCCCTTGAGCACCTCGCGCCCGCTGAATGTCAGGAAGCCGTCGAGCAGGTGCTCGCAATCCTCCATGCTCGTAAGGACGTGCCGCTCGGCCCTGTCCTCGAGCGTGTCGAGCAACATCGTGACGAGGCGGTTCAGCTGTCTGATCTCGTCCTCTGACAGATAGTTCTTGGCCACGGTGACGTCCGAGGAGTGGATGCGGCCCTCGGGGCCTTCCTTCCACGACGTGAGTCCCATGTTGGGCTTGGATGGGTCGGAGCGCCCCTGGACGATCTCGGCCGCGGTATGCCCAGTAACGGCGTAGTGCATCTTGTTCTGGACCGCGGCGTAGAAGTTCTTGGCCATGGTCGAGTCCTTGTCGTAGTCGAAGCTGCATTCCTGGAAGATGTCGGTGATCTTGAGCCACACGCGGCGCTCGCTCGCGCGGATGTCGCGGATGCGGGCGAGCAGCTCGTCGAAGTAGTCTTTGCCGAAGGGCCGGCCGTTCTTGAGCATGTCGTCGTTGAGGACGAAGCCCTTGGTGATGTACTCCTTGAGGGTCGCCGTGGCCCATTGGCGGAATCGGGTTGCGCGCATCGAGTTCACTCGGTACCCGACAGCGATTACCGCATCGAGGTTGTAGTAAGTTTTCGGTCTGCCACCTTTGGAAGAGGTTTTTCCGGAAAAACCGGAAAAACTAGTTGAGCTGGCCTTTTGTAGTTCCCCGCTGGCGAAAATGTTAATGAGATGTTCGGAAATCGTCGAAACAGAGACATCGAACAGATCGGCCATCGCCCCCTGTGAGACCCAAAGGGTCTCATCCTTGTAGTAGACCTGGACCGGCACGTTTGCCCCCTCGGACTGGTACAGAATGATCTCGGCCTGAATGGGGTCTTCCATATCTCTTCCTCTCTGGTCGGTGGACTACGCGTTATTCGCCTTCATCATGTGGTAACTACATGCCTAAAGAGGATACGCGACCGCGAGGACATAAAAGCGTCTATATCACGGATATGATGGCGTTTCTTTTCTAACACTATTTTGATGGCGTTAAAGTGCGCCGTTGGGCTCAATCATTATCGAGAAGTTGCGTTCTGCTCTAGGTAAGTGCTCGGCTTAGTCCGCTCGATAGTGCGATCCGAGGCTTTCGGTTCGCTTACGCATGGCTTTGACCATTTCGGTCGCCAGCCGAATCTGCGATTGCAGGCGGGCGAGGGCTGCGATTTCGCTATCTTGTGCGTCTGCCGTGCTCAGGGCTGAAGACTCGGACTTTAGGTCTTCAAGTTCTTGCGACGCTATGGATAGGCCCGCCTCGGTGCGGTTGATCATGCAGTGGGTGCTCATCGTGTGCTTGAGAGTGCGTGTCAGGCGCTCGGCGTCTGTTGCGGTGATGCCGCGCTGGGGGAGGGCGATATCCGTCTTCAAGGGCGTCTCAGGGGCGTCCTGCGCCGCCCGCGCCGCCGATGCGCCTGCGATGCGTCCGAACACGATGCCGTTGGCGCTCGACAGGCCGCCGATGCGGTCGGCGCCGTGCATGCCGCCTGTCGCCTCGCCACAGGCGAAGAGGCCCTTAACGCCCGTGTACGCGGTCTTATCAATCTTGATGCCTCCGTTTGCGGCGTGGGCGTACATGGCTACACGCATCTCATCGGTCGGTGCTATGCCGTGCTCGTCTTGCAGCCAGGTGGCAAAGGTCTGCACAAATTCGGGAACATCCTCGCGGGGGAAGTCGTAATGCAGCGCTAGACCCTCGGTGCCCGCCTGGTCAATGACAAGGTCTATAGCGCGAGAATCCAGGCGCGAAGTAAAGGGACCATATCCGGAGCGCTGCTCGAGCAGGCTGTCTAGGTTGTCGCCAGCAATATCGACCGGCTGATCGAACTTGACGTAGCGCCAAGTCTTCTCGTTAAAGACAAGGTTGCGCTTGGGCTCAATGAAGCCGGGCATCATCTGCATGAACTCTATACTAGTGAGCGTTGCGCCATGTGCGCGGGCAATGGCCTGAGAGGAGCTGAGCACATCGGCAGACGTAAGACTGCGCTCGAACAGCCCGCCCGTGCCGCCGGCGGCAATGACCGTTGCCTTGGCATCGATGGATACGAGGCGTTCGCTCGTGCGGTCATAGAGCACGGCTCCGGAGATTCTGTCGTTTGCGCCCTCGATAAGGTCGATAAGCTCATGGCGGGGGAGCAGACGGATGCCAAGTGACTCAATCTGGGCTGTCAGGGCGTCCTCAAGGGGCTTGCGGGTGAGACCGCGCCACATACGCGTCTTATGGTCAAAGCAGGGGATAAACTGTTTTTGCTGGGCGCTCTCGGCGCTTTGCGGACGCTGGAGCTCAACACCCAGGTCCTCCTCGAGCCAGTGGATCGCCTGAGGAATGCCGTGGACAAATGTCTGGACGAGCTCGGGGTCGGCGACGCCGCCACCGACGGCCTGGATGGTGTTGATGAGATCCTGTTCGTCTTCGGCGTCGGCGGGCCCGATAAGGCCGAGGCCCCAGGTGCCCGGGAAGAAGCTCGATCCGCTCATAGTCTTGCCGGCGCTCGCCACGGTGACTGTTGCACCCGCGCGTGCCGCCTCGATGGCAGCGCAAAGGCCTGCAATGCCAGATCCAATTACCAGTACATCAGTCGATTCCATCGGATTCCTTTCTCGTCCGGCGCATTGTCGCACGAGCGCTCGCCAAAGGCACCGGAAAGATTCCGTTAATCGGCAAAGGGCCGATATGGCAGGTGGGCGTCGCTGGCGCTTGGACGCTCCATCGCATCCCCTCAATAAGTTGCGGTGGAATATGGACTGTTTTGGCTCGTATGGGAGCTAATCGGTCCGTATTTCACCGCAACTGATATATCGGCATCAGCTATTCCTGCGAATGAAAATGAGCCGCTATCCGGGTGGATAGCGGCTCCAAAGCTCAACTTTATGAGCATCGCGCGGGCGCGATTAGGCCTTGAGGGCCTCCTCGACGGCGACAGCGCAGGCGACGGTGGCACCGACCATGGGGTTGTTGCCCATGCCGATGAGACCCATCATGTCGACGTGCGCAGGCACGGAGGAAGAACCTGCGAACTGGGCGTCGGAGTGCATACGGCCCATGGTGTCGGTCATGCCGTAAGAGGCAGGGCCGGCGCCCATGTTGTCCGGGTGCAGGGTACGGCCAGTGCCGCCACCAGAAGCGACGGAGAAGTACTTCTTGCCAGCCTCGATGCGCTCCTTCTTGTAGGTGCCAGCGACGGGGTGCTGGAAGCGCGTGGGGTTGGTGGAGTTACCGGTGATCGAGATGTCGACGTTCTCGTGCCACATGATGGCAACGCCCTCGCGGACGTCGTCGGAGCCGTAGCAGTTAACGGCAGCGCGGGGACCGTCGGAGTAGGGGATGGTCTCGACGACCTTGAGCTCGCCCGTGTAGTAGTCGAACTGGGTCTTCACATAGGTGAAGCCGTTGATACGGGCGATGATCTGGGCGGCGTCCTTGCCCAGACCGTTGAGGATAACGCGCAGCGGCTTCTTGCGAGCCTTGTTGGCGTTCAGAGCCAGACCGATAGCGCCCTCAGCGGCAGCGAAGGACTCGTGGCCGGCCAGGAAGGCGAAGCACTCGGTGTCGTCGGAGAGCAGCATAGCGCCCAGGTTGCCGTGGCCCAGACCGACCTTGCGGTCCTCAGCGACGGAGCCGGGGACGGTGAAGGCCTGGATGCCCTCGCCGATGATGGCGGCAGCCTCAGAAGCGGACTTGGCGCCACGCTTGACAGCGAGAGCGCAACCGAGGGTGTAGGCCCACTCGGCGTTCTGGAAGGCGATGGACTGGGTGTTGTTGACGATCTCACGCGGGTTGAAGCCCTTGTCGGTGCAGATCTGCAGAGCTTCCTCGAGGGAGGCGATGCCGTTGTCGGCGAGGCACTTGTTGATCTTGTCAGCGCGGCGCTCGTAACCTTCGAACGTAACAGTCATAGTTATTTCCCTCCCTTTCTACTCGTGAACCGGGAACACGCTGGCGACGGAGTGAGTCTCCTCGTCGGTGCGCGGGTCGATGTACTTGGCAGCGTTCTCCCACTGACCATAGTGGCCCATAGCGCCAGCGATGGCCTCCTCGGGGGTCTTGCCGGCCTTGACGGCGTCGGTGAACTTGCCGAGGTTCAGGAACTCGAATGCGATGATCTCGTTCTTGTCGTTGAGAGCCATGCGGGTGACGTAGCCCTGAGCGAGCTCGAGGTAACGAGCGCCCTTGGCCTTGGTGCCGAACATGGTGCCGACCTGAGAGCGAAGGCCCTTGCCGAGGTCGTCGAGGGAGGCGCCCACGGGCAGGCCGCCCTCGGAGAACGCGGTCTGGCTGCGGCCGTAAACGATCTGCAGGAAGATCTCGCGCATAGCAACGTTGATGGCGTCGCAGACGAGGTCGGTGTTGAGGGCCTCGAGGATGGTCTTACCGGGAAGGATCTCGGAAGCCATGGCGGCAGAGTGGGTCATGCCCGAGCAGCCGATGGTCTCAACGAGGGCCTCCTCGATGATGCCGTCCTTGACGTTCAGCGTGAGCTTGCAGGCGCCCTGCTGAGGTGCGCACCAACCCACACCGTGCGTAAGACCGGAGATGTCGGAAATCTCCTTAGCCTGGACCCACTTGCCCTCCTCGGGGATGGGTGCGGGGCCGTGGTATGCACCCTTGGCAACGGGGCACATGTTCTCCACTTCCTGTGAGTACTGCATGCCTCTCCTCTCTATCGTGTTGGCGTCCCGTCTGGGGGTCGTGGCTGGCGATTGCCGGGCGACCCTTCGAAAGGGACATGACATGCAGCCCCTATAATACCGCGAAATGCACGGAATATTCGGCGAACGGCTCAGTTTTCGTAGCGAGAAGTCCGGAAGTTTTAATTGAAACGGTTTAACTCTATGTTCTGTGGTCGTGAACTTCCGTAGAGGGGGTCCGTCTTGGGCAAGCTTTTGGTCGGCTCTTGTAAGTGTTGCAGGGGTTGACCTGTTGCAACGGTGCCGTTCGCCGCCTGTTTACTGCCTTTGGCCGCGCGAGTGTATTGTTTTGCGTGAATGTTTTGATGGCACGCTTCAATCGTGCTGTATTGGATGGCAAGCAGATCCCGGCGAAGGGAGCGCCATGCAGCGCGTTTGGAGAACGGTTACCGGCTTTTACCATGTCTGTGCTCGCGGTGCGGGCAAGCAACTCATCTTTGAGGGCGATGAGGACCGGTGGGAGTTTTTGGAGCTGATGCGCGAGTGCTGCCGCGAGGAGGGTGTGACGGTTATCGCCTGGTGCCTTATGGGCAATCACGTGCATTTGGTGCTTGCAGATTACGAGGACAGGATGAGCGCGGCGATGCACCGACTGCTTTTGACGTACGCGCGGCGGTTCAATAACCGCACGAGGCGCACGGGCCATCTGTTCCAGAACCGTTTTGACCGGCGTTCGCTCGATACCGATTGGCAGGTGATGGAGGCTATTCGCTCTGTACACGCTGATCCGCAGGAGGTGGGCGTTAGCCTAATCGAGCGTTATCCCTGGAGCAGCTTTGCGGAGCATCTGCGCGCTTACGACAGTGATGCGGCAGATGCCACGAGGGGATTTTGCGATCCTTCTTGCGTGCTTGAGCTTTTTGGTTCTGCCGAGGCCTTTGCTGCCTATTCGCTTTCGACGCCCGACGGTAGCGAGCCGGCGCTGTGCGATATGAAAGAGACGGAGTGGGAACGCCACGCCTTTGCCGACAAGATGGCGAAGGAACTCGAGGTTCCGCTTCGCGGGGTTAAAGCCGCACCGCCGGCGCAGCGCGATACCGTTATTGTTGGATTGCACGATGCCGGTTTTACGGTGCGCCAGATTGAGCGGTATACCGGGATTGGCAAAAGTACCGTCTCTCGTATCGTGCACGCCCGCGCGCGAACGGCGATGCGGGCTGGCGGAAACGTGATGTAAGGTCGCCTGTTCACCGCAGCTGGGGTCGTCCATACGCCGCAACCAGCGTTCAAAAGCTTGGTACGGTAACTGCACTTCTTAATATGCATAGAACAATCGTCATCTTGCATAAAATAACAGCTCAGTCCGGGTTTGCCCGTGCCTACCCCTGTCTGCGCCGTGCAAAAAACGGAGTTTTCAGCATCGTGGTGCTGTCGGCACTGCCGCAATCTTGCAACATACGGGTTCCGAAGCTATTTATGCCTTTCGATGCGCCTCCGAAGCGCATGTATGTGATCCCTGAGACCGCGACGCTTGCTCTAAAACACAATATATATGCGCCTGGAGACGTTGATTAACGCTTTCGATGCGTATACATACAGCATGGCGTGCTGAATACTCGCAAAAATGCACGCCGCATCCTATGGGACCCTTCTGCTGCAGGCGCGAAGCGAGTCGGAGCTCAGCAGAACGGGACTTGGCGTTTTGCTTGGCGGGTCCGGGGCCCTGCCGCAGGCCTTTGGTGCTGTGGAAAACGCCCGTGTTCGCGTCTGCTGTGTGGTAAATGACAGACGGGGCGCCGGACGCGCTGATTTTGTGTGTTCGTGCTCATTAGGAACAACAGAGCCGCCCGTATCGGGCGGCTCGGCAATCAAAAACCTTGGATTCGGAGCATACGCTACTGGTTAGCTTGTCCCTCGAGCATGCCGTCGAGGGTGCGCCAGGCGAGCTCGGCGCATTTGACGCGGGCGGGCATGTGCGAGATGTCCTGGAGCTGGGCGGCTTCGTCCAGGTCTTCCAGGTCCTCCTCGGAGAGCTTCTCGCCGCGGATCATGGCGAGGAAGAGCTCTGCCAGGCGGCGAGCTTCCTCGACGGTCTCGCCGGTGATGAGGTCGGCCATGATGTCGGCACTGGCCTGGCTGATGGCGCAGCCGTGGCCGGTAAAGGAGGCCTCCTCGATCACGTTGTTCTCGACACGTAGCTGCAGGGTGAGCTCGTCTCCGCAGCTGGGGTTGATGCCGTCGTGCTCGTGCGTGGGGGTATCCATCTCGTACTTATAGTCGGGGTGCGAGTTGTGCTCCATAAACGTGGTGGAGGTGTACAGATTACCCATTGAACGTGCTCCAAACGTGATGCAGGCCGGCGATGAACTTGTCGATATCGGCCTTGTCGTTGTAAAAGGCCACGCTGGCGCGGCAGCAGGCAAGGTTCTCGACGCCCAGCCAGGTAAGCAGCGGCTGCGCACAGTGGTGACCGGCGCGGATGCAGACGCCGTCCATGTCCATGATGCTCGCGACGTCGTGCGGGTGGATGCCGCGGACGTTAAAGCTGACAACGCCGTGGTGGTTGTCCCAATAGATAGAGCCAATAATCTGGACAAAGTCGAGCTGCATGAGCTCGCCCATCAGGTAGTGGACGAGTGCCTGCTCGCGTGCCTGGATGTTTTCGTAACCTACCGTGTTGACCAGGTAATCAAGCGCCGCGCCTGTGGCAAAGATCCCGGCCGCGTCCTGCGTGCCGGCCTCGAACTTTTCGGGGACGGGTGCCCAGACGGCGTCCTGCTCGGTGACCGAGTCGATCATCTCGCCGCCGGTAAGCATGGGCGGCATGGCGTTGAGCAGGTCCATCTTGCCCCACAGCACGCCGATGCCCATGGGGCCCATGGCCTTGTGCGCGCTAAAGGCAAAGAAGTCGGCGCCCAGGTCGGCCACATCGACCGGCATGTGCGGCAGCGACTGCGCGCCGTCGACGACCAGATAGCCGCCGTACTTGTGCACGAGCTTGCCGAGGTTCTTGACCGGGTTCTCGACGCCCAGGACGTTAGAGACCTGACCCACTGCCAAGATCTTGGTCTTGGGGCCCACCTTGGACAGAACCTCCTCGGTGGTGAGCTGGCCGGTCTTGGTGGGGTAGAGATAGACGAGCTTGGCGCCGGTATCGCGGCAGACCTGCTGCCACGGAATCAGGTTGGAGTGGTGCTCCATGATGGTGATGACGACCTCGTCGCCCGGCTCCAGCACCGTGGGCGCAAAGCTCTTGGCGACCAGGTTGAGCGACTCGCTCGTGTTGCGGGTAAAGACGACCTCGTTGGCCTGGGAAGCGCCGATGAGGTCGGCGATCTGCTGGCGCACCTTCGCGATGGCCTCGGTGGCCTCGACGGACAGCGAGTAAAGGCCGCGTAGGGGGTTGGCGTTCATACGCTGGTAGAAGTCGCGCTCGGCGTCGAGCACGCAGGCGGGGCGCTGTGCGGTGGCGGCGCTATCGAGGAAGGCGATCTCGGGGTGCTGCTGGAACAGCGGGAACTGCGCCTTGTAGGGGTTGGTCTCGATGTCGACGGTAGGCCAGCCGCGCGAGGCCTCGTCGCTGGCGTCGAGCTCCATGGGCTCGGGGGCAGTACAGGTATCGCATTTAACGTGCTCGGTGTCGATCATGCGAGCTCCTCTTCAAAGTTGTCGATCAGGTTGTTGCCCAAGCGGACGACGGCGGCGCGGGTGCGCTCGTCGGTCGCGGAAAGCGCAGCGTCCTCCAGCTTGGCGCGGATAAACAGGTCCTCAGCGGCATTTTGGTCAAGGCCGCGGCAGGCGAGGTAGAACAGCTGCTCGTCACGGACGTGACCGATGGTGGCGCCGTGGTTGCCGGCGACGTCGTCCTCGTCGCAGAGGATGACGGGGACGGTCTTGTTGTCGACGCCCTTGTTGGCGAGCAGTACGGTCTCGCGCTCGGTGCCGACGGCACCCTTGCAGCCGTGCACGAGGTCGATGGTGCCGCGGTAGACCTTCTTGGACGTGCCAGTCAGCACGCCGTTGGCGTCGATCTCGCACTCGGTCTTGCGGCCGCGGTGGCGCAGCTCGTAGTTAAAGTCGCGCACCTGTTCGCGGGCACCCAGGTAATCGGTATCGATGGTCACCTTGGCGGTGTCGCCCAGCAGATCGCCGGCAAGGCCGGTGGCGCTGGCGCCGGCGCCCAATACGGTGTGCTGGACGTTGACGCGCGCGCCCTCGTCCAGGAACAGGCCGGTGTCGTCGAGCGCGATCCAGCTGTCGTCGAGTGTTTGCGTGCAGGTCACGTTGACGGTGGCGTACTCGTGGGCGCACACGCGCAGCACGGAGCCCACGACGCCCTCGCCGGCAACGGGGGAGTCCAGGGCTAGAGCGAGATCGAGCGTTGCCTGCGGGCGGGCGACGACGTCGATGGCGGCAATCGCAGCCGCTGCGTCGACACCATTCACGCGCACGGTGGCCGTGACGTGCTGGTACGCGGGCACATCGATGACGATGCGCTTGGTGGCGTGGTCGGTCAGGTAGGTGTAGGCAGCCTCGCCCATGCCGGTCTCGAAGGCCTCGGCAGGGGAGAGCTCCTCTTCGAGCTTGATGGCGCCGGCCTGGTAGACGGAGGTGGCGGGCACGTCGAGTTCGGTGTCGGGCGTGATGCGGGCGCGGTCGGCGGCGTCGCCGGGCGCGGAGGTGCGGCGCTCGGGGAAGCGCTCGGCCATGGCCTCCATGGCGGCGTTAAACGCGTCGGCAGCGCCAGCAAATTGCTCGTCCAGCCCCTCGACCTCGACGGCCTCGGCAGGAGCGACGGTAAGCTCGTGCGAAAGCTCAAGCTTGGTCTGGTTCATGCGCAGCCAACCCCAAGTGGCGGCAGGCATCGCATTAACCTGCTCGAGCGTGGTAGCAGCGGTGTTCGTGGTCTGTTCCATTATCCGATCGCTCCTTCCATCTCGAGCTTGATCAGGTTGTTCATCTCGACGGCGTACTCAAGCGGCAGCTCCTTGGAGACCGGGTTGGCAAAGCCGTTGACGATCATGGTGCGGGCCTCTTCCTCCGAGATGCCGCGGCTCATCAGGTAGAACACCTTGTCGTCGCCGATGCGGCCGATGGTGGCCTCGTGGCCGATGTCGACGTTTTTGGCGCGGATGTCCATGGCGGGGATGGTGTCGGAGCGGCTCTGGTCGTCGAGCATCAGCGACTGGCAGCTCACGGTTGCCTTGGAACCCTCGGCCTTAGGCGTGGCCACGATGGAGCTACGGAACGTCTGGATGCCGCCGCTCTTGGAGATACCCTTGGTCTCGACGGTTGCCGAAGTGTCGGGCGCGTTGAGCACGACCTTGCAGCCGGTATCGAGGTTCTGGCCGGCGCCGGCAAAGGTGATGCCGGTAAAGCTCGAGCGGGCGCGGCGGCCGTTGAGCACGCTCATGGGGTAGAGGTAGCCCACGTGGCTGCCGAAGGAGCCGCTGATCCACTCGATGTCGCCGTCCTCATCCACGCGCGCACGCTTGGTGTTGAGGTTGTACATGTTCTTGGACCAGTTCTCGATGGTTGAGTAGCGCAGGTGCGCACGCTTACCCACAAAAAGCTCCACAGCGCCGGCGTGGAGGTTGGCCACGTTGTACTTGGGCGCGGAGCAGCCCTCGATAAAGTGCAGGTCGGCGTCGTCCTCGACGATGATGAGCGTGTGCTCAAACTGGCCGGCGCCCTTGGCGTTGAGGCGGAAGTAGCTCTGCAGCGGGAAGTCGAGTTTGGTGCCCTTGGGCACGTAGACAAACGAGCCGCCCGACCACACAGCGCCGTGCAGGGCTGCAAACTTGTGGTCGGTGGGCGGGATGAGCGTCATAAACTTCTCGTGGATGAGCGGCTCCCACTGCGGATCGTGCAGGGCCTCCTCGATGCCGGAGTAGACGATGCCCATCTTGGACGCCGTGTCCTGCATGTTGTGGTAGACGAGCTCGGAGTCGTACTGCGCGCCGACGCCCGCCAGGTAGCTGCGCTCGGCCTCGGGGATGCCCAGGCGCTCAAAGGTGTTCTTGATGTCGTCGGGCACCGACTCCCAGTCGTGCTTTTGGTCGGTGTTGGGCTTGACGTAGGTGACGATGTTGTCCATGTCCAGGCCCTCGATGGAGGGGCCCCACGTCGGGTCGGGAAAACGATTGAAGATCTCGAGGGACTTTAAGCGCAGGTCGAGCATCCACTGCGGCTCGTCCTTCTTGGCGCTGATCTCGCGCACGATGTCAGGCGTGATGCCGGCGTCGAGGCGCTCGAATCCCTCCTCGCCATAGGTGAAGTCGTAGAGGCTGCGGTCGATGTCCGCGACCTCGGTGCGGTTCTTGGTCATTGCGTCGCCCCTTTACGCCTGCTGCTCGGCAGCGGCGGCCTCGGCCTGGGCGCGCTGCTCGGCGGCCTCGCGCTCGAAGGTCTCAAAGCCGTTCTTGTCGATCCAGGGGATGAGCGAGGCGTCGTCCTCGCGCACGATGTGGCCCTTGACCATAACGTGGACGCGGTCGACATCCAGGTGCTCCAGGATGCGCGTGTTGTGCGTGATGATGAGCATGGAGCCGTTGCAGCTCTTGCGGTAGGCGTCCATGCCATGGCTGACGGTGGAAAGGGCGTCGACGTCCAGGCCGGAGTCGGTTTCGTCCAGGATGGCGAGCTTGGGCTGCAGCAACAGGAGCTGGAGCATCTCGACCTTCTTCTTCTCGCCGCCCGAGAAGCCCACGCCCAGCTCGCGGTTGAGATAGGCGGTATCCATGTTGAGCTCGGCCGCGAGTTCCTTGACGCGACGGCGGAATTCCTTGCCCTTCATCTCCAGGCCGGGGCGGCCGGCGATGCTGGCGCGCAAAAAGCTCGACAGCGGCACGCCCGGGATCTCGACCGGGGCCTGGAAACTCAAGAACAGGCCGGCGCGCGAACGCTTGTCGGTGGTGAGCTCGGTGATATCCTGGCCGTCAAAGACGATGCGGCCGTCGTTGACCGTGTAAACGGGGTCGCCCATGACCAGGTGGCCGAGGGTAGACTTGCCAGCGCCGTTGGGACCCATCAACACGTGGGTCTCGCCGGCGGCGACGTTGAGGTTGACGTTGTGGAGGATGGTCTTCTCGTCCACGGAGGCGGTGAGACCTTCGATGGAAAGCAGCGGATTTGCGCTCATGCTGTCCCTCTCTGTATATGGTGTACTCATAGGTGTACTAAACCCTAGGAATCTTCTCGGAATAAAGTTACTATGGGTTCGGCGTTAGTCAAGGGAAAACCCGACTAATCCACTCGACTTTTTAGATGTGGGACAAATTCATCAGAAGTTCTTGCCCCACTTATGTAAGATTTGGAACAAACATTCCAGGTTATTTTTTCTCGGGAACGATGGGAGGGTAGGTATGCTCATTTCTTCCAAGGGCCGCTATGCCCTCCGACTGATGATCTATATCGCGGCGCTCGGTGACGCCGAGGGCAAGATCGCCCTGCGCGAGGTGGCCGACCGCGAACATATCTCGCAAAAGTACTTGGAGCAGCTGGTTCGCCCGCTCATGAAGGCGGGCCTGCTTAAGAGCGTGCGCGGCAAGGGCGGCGGCTACATGATGGCCAAGGACCCGGCCGAGGTGCGCGCCGGCGATATCCTGCGTGCCGTCGAGGGCAGCACGGCCCCGGTGGCGTGCGATGGCATCGACAACAGCTGCACCCGCAGCGACCTGTGCTCCACCGTCAAGTTCTGGCGTGGCCTTGACGAGGTCATCGAGAACTATGTCGACGGCGTGACGTTGGCCGACCTGGCCGCCGTCCCCGAGATCAACTTTGACATTAAGCTGTAGGGCTGCAAATGGCATCTCTTGACAAGGTGTACAAACAAATCGAAGTTTTTGCTCGGGAATGTGACGCCGAGAAGGTTGTGCTGTTTGGTTCTCGTGCTCGAGGCGACAACTTACCCAAGAGCGATATTGACATCGCCGTAGCAGGTTGTCGGGATTTCGGCCGTTTCTCATATTTGATCGAGGAGCGTCTTGATACTCTTTTAGATGTAGATATCGTCAATCTCGACGAGTCCTTGTCGCAGCAATTGCTCGATGAAATTGCCAGGGATGGTGTGATTCTGTATGAAAAAATATGAGAACTTTGCCAGTGCCTTGGCGAATCTTGAGGATGCGCCCAATCAGGATCTCAACAATGATTTTGTTCAGAGTGGATTGATTAATAAGTTCAATCTTCAATTTGAACTGAGCTGGAAGCTCCTTAAGCGTCTGCTCGAGTATGAGGGTGCCACGCTTGCCGCGTCGGGGTCTCCTCGTGCCATCTTGAAGGAGTCGTACCGATTCTACGACTTTATTGATGAGGCAGCCTGGCTAGATATGCTCAGAGACCGCAATACGAACGTCCATATCTATGACAACAAGCTCGCTCAAGATTTGATTCAGCGCATCTTGAACGTCTATATTCCCGCTTTCTGTCAGTTGAGGGACGGGCTGATGGAGCGATACGGCGAGCTTCTGATGGCGCCCGACGACCAGTTTGTTTAATTCCTTAAGATTTCGCGGAGGGTTGTTGCCGTTTACCGAGGGGTTGTTGTGCAACAACGGGCGAGCTGCAATACTTAGTCTCATCTTTGCAAACTGCACTTTAACTACACCAATGCAGGGAGGATCTTATGCAGCCCAAGCATTCTGCGATTGTCGCGGGTCTGACGCTGGCGCTTTCGTTTGGCGCCGTTTCCGCGCCGGCACCCGCCGCTGCCGAGGAGCCCACGCCGGGCGTTGCCTCGGATGCCACCGATATCGATAAGGGCCTTTACACCCAACAGTCTTTCTCGGGCGTGCTGAGGTCGGTCCAGGGCGTTTCGTTTGTCAACGTGACTCCCGAGATGAAGTACTTTACCAAGTACGAGAGCCATGGTAATTACAACCAGGGCTTTTCGTATGGCGACGGTTATAACGCGCTGGGCTATTACCAGTTCGACCGTCGTTGGTCGCTCATCCCGTTTATGAAGCAGGCCTACAACTACAACCCCGAAAAATACTGCATGCTCAAGGATGCGATTGATCGCGGCAGCGAGATTTCCAACACGAGCAATGCCATGTACGAGAACGGCCAGCTCACCGAGCTGGGCCATATCGCGCAGGATGCCTTCCAAGGTGCTTATAACACCGATCCTGTTGAGTTCTCGGCACTTCAAGATGCCTATGCGTACAACTCGTACTATGCGGTGACCGAGGCGTGGCTTAAGAGCGCTCTTGGCATTGACATCTCCGGCCGCGCCGATTGCGTCAAGGGTATGGTGTGGAGCATCACCAACATGTGCGGTACCGGTGGCTGCAGAGACTTCTTCCGCTGGGCGAATCTTTCCAACGATATGTCCGACCGCGAGTTTGCGACGGCGCTCTCCAATAGCGTGGTCAACAATGTCGCCACCAAGTTTTCAAGTCAGCCCCAGTATCATGAGGGTTGGAAGAATCGTTATAAGAATGAGCTGAAGGACTGCTTGGTTTATATCGCCGAGGACGAGGCTGCTGCCGCTGCGACGCCCGTGCAGCCCGAGCCTACGCCGGCGCCCTCGCCGACACCTGATTCGAATGACGATGCCAACGATGACGGGATGGATGCGCCCTCGACCGATGCTGACGGTAATGGCTCTGCTGGTGGCACTACCAACGACGGCTCTACCTCGAACGGCTCCGATTCGAACGGCTCTGCTGCGGGCGATTCGTCTTCAAGCTCTGCCGGCAATACGGACAGTGACGCTTCTGGTTCGACCGACGCTGACACCTCTAACTCATCTACCGGCTCGAGTGATTCGTCCGCTGACACCGGCTCTAACAACGGCTCCGGCTCTGATGCAACCCCTGATTCCGATGCTTCCAAGGACGACTCGAATAAGGCGCCGGACGCCCCCGTTGCTTCGCCGGACAAGAAGCCTTCTTTCTCCGTGCAGCTTGGTTCCACGCTGGGCTCTTCGCTGATGGCTGGCGTCAATAACGGCTCGACCCAGAACAAGGACAACTCTGATCAGGTTTCTACGGAAAAGACCGAGGCTGCAAAGGGCGACTCCAAGGACAAGGCTTCCGAGAAGACCGAATCTGATAAGGGTTCTAGCTCTGAGGAGAAGGACGACAAATCCGCTCAGAAGAAGGACGAGGATAAGAAGTCTGAATCTGAGAAGAAGGACGAGAGCAAGGACAAGACCGAGGACGGAAAGCAGCAGGGCGAGGACGGCGGTAAGGGCAACACCGACAACAAGAGTCAAGAGCAAAATGACTCCAAGGCGGTGACCACTACAACCACGACGACTACAACTACCAAGTCATCTGGCGGCAATATGCCCAAGACGGGCGATCTGATTGTGATGGCGAGCCTTGCCAGCGCGAGCTTGGCCACACTGGGCGCTACGTCTATCGTAAGTGGTAAGCATAAGCTCGATCAGCAGAAGAAGGCTTCTGGGGAGGACGGCTCGGAGGAGTAGCCTCTTGGTTGCTAGATAACTAAAGAGTTGGGACGGGGTCCGGTGCGAATGCATCGGGCCCCGTTTTGTTGTGCAACGATTAGTTATGCCCCCTCACACCTCTTGTTGCTACCGTTGCCCGATATGTTCGCGCGGCGTCGTCGGTACGCGCGAGGCGGTCATTACAATTTGCATCGTGCAGCGATTTAGGGGGAACGTTTTGGTGTCTGAACAGGCAAATGTTGATTGCGCTGCTGGCTTTGGCGTGCGCTTGATCGGCTGTGCCGACGATGCGGTTTTGCCCATTGGCATGCACGACTATGCGGAGGCCCTTGGTTGCTGCATGCTGGTTGACAAGACCATGTTTATTGCCGATGTGTTGGACTGCGACGCGTCCGTTGTGGTGTGCTGTCGACCCGAAGGCTTTGGCAAGAGCATGAACCTGTCGATGCTTAAGGCTTTTCTGGAGCGACCCGCGGTCGGGCAGGTCGATCGGGGCCTGTTTGCTGGTTCCCAGATTTGGGATGCGGACGGCGGGCGCTATCGGGATGAGTATGCTTGCTATCCGGTGATATCGCTGGACTTTTCTGGCGCTGCGAGGCGTGGCCCCGCTGTTGCCGGCGTCGCGCGCGATGCCCTTTCGGGCGAGTGCGCTCGCTTGTTGGCGCTCTTGGAGGCTCCGGATTTAGCTCGAGATAAGGTGCGTCACATCGAACGTGTCGCGCGTGGCGTGGCGAGCGCGGACGAGGTTGACTCGGTGCTCGGTGTGCTCATAGAGCTGCTGGAGATTGCCTGCGATGAGCAGGTTGTATTGCTCGTTGATGGGTACGATGCGGCATGGTTGGGCCGTGCAAGCGCGAGGGGCGCTTCCGACGCCGATCCGGCAGAACTACTTGACCGTATGCTGTTTGACGCCATTGCCACTGCGCGCGATTCGTTGCGGCTGACGTGTCTGATGGGGGAGTGTCCCGCTCCTGCCGAAGCGGCGCTTTCTTCGCGCGGCTGCTCGTATTGTCTGACGACGCCGCTGTCGGCGTGGTGTGACCGATGTTTCGGTTTTTCGGATGCCGAGGTCGAGGCTCTTTTGAATCATGCTGGGCGCGAGGAATACCTGGATGATGCGCGTGAATGGCTCGAGGGGTATCGGTTTGGCAGGGCCTATTGCTCGAGTCCAGAGCGTGTGATTGGGTTTTTGGACCGAGGCTGCACGGCGTCTGTGCGTGCCGATCTGTATGGATATGCCGATTGCCTGAGTAGGGTAGTTGCCGGGTGGAATCTCGACCGCCTTTCGGTCTTGTTTGATTTGCTCGAGGCCCATGGGTGCGCTGAGGTCCCGCTTTGTTTGGGCACTGCAGAGCCAGATGTCTCGCCTGACGATGTCATGTGGACAGCGCTGTATCTGTCCGGTTTTCTCACGACAGATATGACTGAGGAGCCAGAACATGGCAATCGCCTCCGTGCCTTGCGGTTGCCCAATAACGAGCTTCGCCAGGTATTGCGTCTGGTGATTATTGAGTGGTTTGAGTGCGCTACCGAGGACGTTTGTGACATCGATGCGTTTCGCGACGGGTTGTGCCGTGGGGATGAGGATGCGGTGAGGCGGGCGCTAAGCCGCATCCTGGGAGATGCGGGAATCGGTGCGATCGACCCAGATGCGCCGCTGCCATACCATCTGCTCTTGCAGGGGCTCTGCTTTGGCTTGCCGGGCTATGCCAATCCTGCCTCGAGGCGAAAGTGTGGCGCGGATCGCTGGGACATCCAGGTTTTTCCCACGGGCGCCGTGTTCGACATAGCCGATACGATCGGTATGCTCGATGAACGACCGCTGATTACGATCAACATGATGTACGACCCTGGCGTCGATGCCCTGGGCCTGGAACTGTTGGCGGTTCAGGCGCTGCTCGAAATCGAGCGCAACGGCATCGATGATATCCGCGTGCCGCGCCCCGCCGTCGGACGCATGCGCTGGGGTTTCGGCTTTGACGGGCAACGCGTGTCCGTGGTGTGCCAGCGGTTATAGGGGGAGAGGGCCTTCGCTACTCGGCGTCCTTCATGGGCGGCATGGGCTTCCAGTTGGGATCCTTGATGATCTTGCGGGCGTCCTTCATGCCGCGGCGCAGCGCCGGAATGCCGGTCTTAAAGCACTTATCGACCGCAGCCAGGCGAATGAATTCCTTGCAGAAGGTCGCGGCATTGCCCAGGCGGAACAGCATGGGGTGGTAGTCACCGTAGATCTGCATATAGCGAGCGAGGAAGCCTCGGTTGCGCATGATGTAGTAGCGGTTGGTGTCGCTCGTGGAGTTGAGCTGGCGCTTGCCGGCGATATCCCAGTTAGAGACGGCGCGGGCGCGTTTGAGCACCACGTCGGCAACAACGGCGGCGGAGAAGTGCTGGCTGGCCACGTAACCGTAGCAGGCATCGTCGCCGTAGATGAAGAATCGCGCATCCGGCAGGCCGATCTTGTCGACCACGCGGCGCGAGAACATGCCGCCCTCAAAGCACAGCTGGTTCATGGCGCGGTAGCCCTCGGGGCCCAAGTCCCACTTGGCGACAGGGTTGGGAATGCCGAGCGAAAGGATGAGTTGGTATTGCCAAAAGAAGGCGCCGCCGTCAAAGTCCAGGCGCGAACCCTGGATAACATCGTAGCGGTCGGTCCACTTGGCAAGACGCTCGATGCCTTCGGGGATGACGAGCACGTCGTCGTCCATCACCCAGAACCATTGAGCGCCCAGGTCATAGGCGCATTTAGTGCCGGCGGAGAAGCCGCCCGCACCGCCGCCGTTTTCGAGCTGCGGGGCGTAGATGACACGGTCGGTGCCGCCCTGCGCGTCGGGCTGCTCGGTGTCGATGCCCCACAGGCTGGCCAGGCGCTCGTTGAATGCGGTGCACATGGCCTCGGTCTCGCGCGAATTCTCGTTATCGACAATCACGATGCGCCAGGGCGCGGCCGTGAGCTCGGTCATAGAGTCGAACAAGTTGGCCAGGAGTTCCTGGCGCTTGTACGTAACGACGACGATGGCGAGCTTATCGATGGGAGCGGGAAGGGTTGAAGGCATGGGGCAATATATCCTTTCACGCGCGGCGGGCGAGTGCTGCGCGGAAGCTATCGAATACGTCCTTGAGACTGTCCTATTGTAAAGGCTCGGCGCACCTTGACGGCAAGCTTTGAATAAAACGCAGGAACCTGCCACGGCTGTAGCGGCTTTAGGGTCTGACGGCAGCGTGTCTATTGCCGCTTGGGCTTGCGAGCGATAAGGCTTCTAGCTGCGTCGATGGTGAGAAGCGTCAGGGCAAAGACGATGCTAATGACGGTACCCGTGACGATGCATATAGCTGCCGGGCTGTTTTGGCTGACCAGTATGTTTGCGAGCAACGTATTGAAGACGGGACGCCACAGGCTACTGGTGAGCGACTGCATCACATAGAAACCAAGCGTGGCGGTCGATAAGGTGACGATGACACCTGCAGTCCGCGGATTGCCTGAGGCACTGCGTCGGGTTGCCGCAAAGAGCAAGGAGACGGCAGCGAGGGCAAACGAGATCAGCGAGGTCGATTTGTAGGAGAGGACTGCCATCGCCGTGAGGTTGCCTGTGAAGGAGAGTGCTCCTTCCAGGATGGCGGCGAGCGCCAAAACCGTTACGAGCGAGCGCATGCCAAAGGTGCCCGCCCTGGCCGAATCCATGGCGTCGGTTACGTCGCGGAGCAGCCCGCCGTTCAAAAACGCGATTACGTACGTGGCAGCGCTCATGAACTTTTGGAGCCAAGAAAACTCGCCGCCGCTTGCCGCACTCATGGCGGCCAAATACCCGTTAACAACAAATGCGAGGACGCCAACGGCGATGACCGTCGTCGTGTAGGTTTTCTGGGGGAGTCGACTCTTAGCCAGTCCAACCCATGGCGCCATGAAGACCGTCGCGGCATAGACCCAGATAAACTCAAGGCCTAGCGTGTACCAGTAGTGCGTATTGAGGGTAACATCGGGAATGGGTGAGACGACCGTGGACCACGCGAGCGCCACGAGGCAATAAAACGCAGTGGGCATAATGACCTTGCCAAGGCGCTGCGCCGTCCGTTGCATTTGCGACTTCCACGTTGCTCCACCGTCCCAAGCACGCGCGGCCGAAGCGATGAGAAAATAGCCCGAGATCATAAAGAAGACCTCGTTGGCCCAGCAGCCAAGCAAGTTAATAAAACCGAGCGCGCCGGAATAGGGGAATATCGCAAGTGGGGCATATTCCACGGCGCCGACGCAGACGGCTTGGAAGGTCCACTGAAAGGTGTGGAACACCGCGATGCCGGCGACCGCGACCAAACGCAGCGCTTCGATGGGTATGTTGCGTGCGGCTTTGGGCTGCATGACGTCCTTTCTTATCGGTTTGCCTCTGCGAGCTCCATAGATTATATAAACGCCCGCTGGCGCGCTGACCCTTTGATACCATGAAACGACAGGTATTTCCTAAGGAGCACATTTGTCTACTAACGCCTCTGGCAGCCCTGTTCTGTCGCTGCTTATTCCCATTTACAATGTTCAGCGCTACCTGCGCGAGTGCCTCGATTCCGCCCTGGCGCAGACGCTCAAGGATATTGAGATCATCTGCATTAACGACGGGTCGACCGACAACTCGCCGGCGATTATCCGCGAGTATATGGAGCGCGATAGGCGCGTCAAGATGATCGACAAGGCCAACAGCGGCTACGGCGACTCGATGAACCACGGTCTGGAGATGGCGCGTGGCAAGTACGTTGGCATCTTGGAGTCCGATGACTTTATGGCGCCCGACGCACTCGAAAAGCTTGTCTCGGCCGCCGATAGCAATAATGCCGACTTTGCGAAGGCGAACTTTGATTTCTACTGGTCTAAGCCCGAGGAGCGCCGTTCGCTGCACGAGATGTTTAGACCTCGGGATTGCGGCAAGCCGGTGCATCCGAGCGATACGACGCAGTTCTTTAAGCAAAAGCCGTCGATTTGGTCGGCCGTGTACCGTCGCGATTTTCTTGAGCGCAACGGCATTACGTTCCTGCCGACTCCGGGGGCATCCTTTCAGGACACGTCATTCGCCTTTAAGGTGATCGCGTGCGCCGATAAGGCTGTTTACCTGCATGATGCCGTGTTGTCGTATCGCCAGGACAACGAGAATTCCTCGGTCAATTCTTCGGCTAAGGTCTTTTGCGTCAATACCGAGTATGCCGAGATTGAGCGTTGGATTCGAGAGGATTATGCCCGTGACCACGCAGGTGATGACGTCGCGCGCATGCTCAAGTTCAACCAGCTCATTAAGTACGATTCGTACATGTGGAACTACGTGCGCCTGGCGCCTAAGTTCTATAAGGAGTTCCTGGTGCAGATGGCCAAGGAATTTCAGGCGGCCTTGGACGCGGGGGACTTTTCGCTTGACGACCTCAAGCCGTGGAAGCGCGCAAATCTCGCTGCCATCCTCAAAGATCCTGAGGGCTGGGTTGACGAGCATCCGAGTTTTGCGACGGATGGTGCCTTGGGGCGTGCTAAGTATTACGCCTCGGTTGGAGGCCCAGGCGTGGTCGCCGCCTTCCTCATCGAATCGCTGAGGGGGTAGGTCGACATGGGAGAGACTTTGACCCCCAAAGCGACCATTGTCGTTCCCGTCTACAATTCGTCGCGCTCCATTCAGCGATGTCTCGATTCGCTGTTGGCCCAGTCCGAGCGCTCGATTCAGGTTGTCTGCGTCAACGACGGTTCGACTGATGATTCGTTGAACGTGTTACGCCAGATCGCGCAGTCCGACGATCGCGTACTGGTGATTGACCAGGAAAACGCGGGCGTCTCGTGTGCTCGAAATGCTGGTATCGATGCCGCCGTGGGCGAGACCGTCTTTTTTGTGGACGCCGACGATTACATCGATGCTCAGATGGTCGAGCGCGTGCTGCATGCCATTGAGTCTGCAGATGCCGAGGCCGCCGTTTTTGGCGGTGTCTGTGAACCTGCCGATGCTGCCCCCAAACGCGTCCAGCAACTCATGAGCCCCAAAGCTGGTACCTTCGGCGCCCGTGATCCCCAACTACTGTTCCATTCGAATGCGCAGCCCTATGCCTGCCGTGCGGCTTTTTCGCGCGAGCTGCTCAGTCGCGAAGGCATTCGCTTCGCCCCCGGTTTGGCTTTGGGCGAGGACGTCGTCTTCCAATTTGCTGCTTATGCGCTTGCCCGCAGGACCGTCGTCATGCCGGATAAGTTCTACCACTACGTGATGGAGAGCGAATCGGCGACGCACGAGTTCAACAGTGCCGAGGCTCGCGCCAAAAAGCTCGATGCCCATATGAGAATGCTCGAGGAGGTCTTGGAGGACTGGGCGGCCTACGGTCTTTTGGACCTGTGCCCCGGCGAGCTGATAACTTGGTTTTTGGACCTAATTGTGTTCGACCTGGCGCGCTTGGATGCCGATGACTTCCATCGCGTGGCGGCTCGCGTCAACATGGACCTCACGACGTTTTTGGGAACGGAGTGGGCGGATATGCCTGCTAAGGGCGCCGTTCGCCGTGTTGCCCACAAGCTCGTTGCAGCGACCTCGGGCGTTTCGATGGCAGATGCCACGCTGTTCTATCTTTCGACTCGCGGTCTCAAAGCCTGCCTGGAGCGCTTTCTCTAATTCCAAGCGCTGCCGCCCGTCGCAACTCGGCTGCTAAAATAACCCTGTTACACGCTATTCAACAGGAGGTTCTCTTGCAGAACTCTGATACCCCTAAAGTTTCGCTGCTTGTCCCCATTTGCAATGTCGAGCGCTATCTGCGCGAGTGCCTCGATTCCGCCGTGGCGCAGACGCTCAAGGACATCGAGATCATCTGCATCAACGATGGCTCCACCGATAGCTCGCCAGATATCATCCGCGAGTACATGGATCGCGACCCCCGTGTAAAGATGATCGACAAAGCCAACAGCGGTTACGGCGACTCGATGAACCGCGGCTTGGAGATGGCACGCGGTGAGTACGTGGGCATCCTAGAGTCCGACGACTTTATGTTTGAGGATTCGATCCAAAAGCTGGTCGCCAAGGCCGATGCTGAGCATGCCGATGTGGTAAAGGGCGACTTTTACCTGTATTGGTCCACGCCCAGCGAACGCCGTGAACTGTTTGGGATTATCGACGAGCATATGACGGGCGCCGCGTATCGCCCCGTCGATCGCCCGGGCATCTTCTACCGCAAACCTTCCATTTGGTCGGCTATCTATCGGCGCGAGTTCCTCAACGACAATCAGATTCGGTTCCTTCCCACGCCGGGCGCCTCGTATCAGGACGCAGGCTTTAACTTTAAGGTTTGGGCATGCGCCGAGCGTGCAGCGTTTATCGCGGACCCCATTTTGTGCTATCGCCAAGACAACGAGAAGAGCTCAGTTAATTCGCCCAACAAGGTATTTTGCGTGTGCGACGAATACGCCGAGATGCAGCGCTTTTTGGATGAACGTCCCGAGCTCAAGGTTCAGCTCCAGGGCATTTTAATGCGCATGAAGGTCGATACGTATCGCTGGAATGACGAGCGTCTGGTCGATGAGCTGCGCGAGCAGTTTTGGGAGAAGGCCTCGCCCGAGCTCAAGGCCGATTGGGATGCCGGTCGCTTTGATCTGTCGCTGTTCGATCCGCGCGGCGAGACCGACTTGCGCCTGATGGTCAAGTCGCCCCATGCTTATATCGATTCGCGCTTTGACTTTAAGAAGCCCGGCAAGCTCAATACGTTTAAGCACTACTTTAAGATTGGCGGCCTGCCGCTGGTCTGGCGCGTGCTGACGTATCAGCGCACCTACGGCGACAACCCGCACCCTGATGACGTTCCGGCCGCACAGTAGGAGCGAGTGACTATGGCTACCCCCAAGATTTCCGTTGTCGTTCCCATCTATAAAGTGGAGGAGTGCCTGGCCTGGTGCTTGGACTCCCTGCTTGCGCAGGACATGCCCGATTGGGAAGGCGTGCTGGTCAACGATGGCTCGCCGGACGGTTCGCGCGATATTGCGGCTGCCTATTGCGAAAAGGACGCGCGCTTTACGCTGGTCGATAAAGAGAACGGGGGCCTGTCGAGTGCACGTAATGCAGGCATCGCTGCGTCTACGGCGCCTATCGTCGCGTTTTTGGATTCCGACGATCGCTTTACGCCCGATGCATGCCGCGTGATCGTCGATGCCTTTGAGCGCGAGGACTGCGACGTTTTGACCTTTGGCGCGAACCCGTATCCGCTGGAGGCGGGGTATCCGTGGCTTAACTATGTGTTGAGCCCGCGCGATGTTTCGTTTGAGGGCTATAGCTCCGAGCTGCTGTTTAAGGAAGCGTCTCGTCCCTTTGCATGGCGCACCGCCTGCAAGCGCGAGTTTTTGCTCAATAACGGGATCGTTTTCGACGAAACCGTCAAGTATGGCGAGGACCAGGTCTTCGACTTTGCCGTGTACGGTCGTTCGCGCAAGACTACGCTTATCTCGAACAAGCTGTACGACTATCGCGTAGCGCGCAAGGGTTCGCTCATGGACACCATGCGCTACGACGACGAGACGCGTCTGCTGGAACATGTGAAGATTTACTCCGCGGTGCTGACTGACTGGTGGCGCGACGGTCTCGATGCTCAGCATGCCGAGGACCTGGCATATTTCCTGTGCGATCTGGTGCTGTACGACGCGCTCAGGTTGCTGGGTTCGGACTGCGGCAAGGTGATCGCTGCCGTGGCGGCAGTGCTTAACGGCTCTGCTGTAAGTAGCGATGCCGCGCTCGCACAATGCGCTCCTTCTGTTGCTGCTATGGTGCGTGCGGCGCTTACCAGCAAGGCCCCCAATGCCCGTGAGTGCAAAAAGCTCATGTTCGATTACGACGTCTTGAGGTTTGGGCGCCTGGGTGCCTGCAAACGCATGGCAGCGAACGCCTTGGGAAAGCGAGAAGTGTAGATGAGTATCAAGCGTTTGGCACTTTGCCGCAGTCAGGGCCGTCTGTTTGTGCTGCTTCGTTTTGCCGGTCAGGATGTCGCCGCGCTTATTGAGCGGGAGGGTTCTCAAGCGTTTGTCCATGCGACGACGAGCGGTTCTTGTGTGCCGTCGTTGGCGCTGCCGATCGATCATGGCCGCGTGTTGGCGCTATGCCCTTCAGTTGCGGGCTGCGAGCGCGAGCTTGCCGTTTTGGTGCTGCCGTTTTTGGATGGCTCTGCGATCGACGTCGACTTTGCATCCGGTGGCCAAAAGCTTGGATCTATTCGCCTCGATAGCCGTAAAGCTAAGCTGGAATCCAAGATCAACTACAAGGCAAAGCCCGCATTGTGTGCGCTTATCCGCGACGCACAGCGCGGCGAGCGCTGCGGCCGCTACGAAATCGATGCCGTCCGTTACCTACCGGCCGATTCGGGCGCCGTGTGGCGCTACGAGGTCACATGGGCGGGAGATCCCCAGTGCACGCCCCAGCTTAGGATTCTCGATACGCATATGAATGCCATCGATGCCACGGTGCATGTGTTTGAGTCGCAGGTCGACGTGCCACAGCAGAACGGATGCCGCGTCAATAAAATGTATCTGAGCGTGGAGATGTCCGAGGACATTCGTGATTTTGTCGCGATTGCAACTGATTCTGCGGGTCAGATTCAGAGCGGTTTTTGCGCCATGGATGGCCGCCTGTACAACGGTATGGTCGATGACAGCTGGAACCGCATGAAGGATGCGCGCGCGGATGATGCGGCCTATCGCCGTTGGTTTGAGCAGCATCGCGCAAAGCCGGGCGACTTGGCGTGTCAGCGCGTCGCCGCGGCGGCATTCGCCTATAGGCCGCTCGTGAGCATTGTGGTGCCGTGCTATAAGACCGATCGGGTCTACCTGCGCGAGCTGCTGGACTCGGTGCTGGCCCAGAGCTATGACAACTGGGAATTGCTTCTGATGGACGCCTCGCCCGAATGGGATGCTGTGGCCAATCTTGCGGCAGCCGCTCACGACGAGCGCGTCCGTCGCATCGAGCTGCCCGGCAACGGCGGCATTGTGCTCAACACCAACGCAGGTATTGAGCAAGCGATGGGCGACTACATCGCGTTCTTGGACCACGATGACATTCTGGAGCCGGACGCGTTATTCCAGTATGTTTCCGCGCTGAATAAGGCGGCCGAGGGCGAGCGCCCCCAGGTCCTGTTTTGCGACGAAGACATGTTCCAGAAAACGGGGGAGTGGGGCCAGCCGGTCTTTAAGACCAAGCTCAACGTCGACCTGCTCTATAGCCATAACTGCGTGACGCATTTTCTGATGGTTGAGAAGGCGCTCATCGATCACATTGGCATATCGCCAGAAGATGTTGCGGGCGCCCAGGATTACGACCTGACGCTCCGCTGCCTTGCGGCGGGCGCGCGGTTTGAACATGTTGCGCATGTGCTGTATCACTGGCGCGTGCATCCGGGATCGACCGCCGACGGTTCTGCCGATAGTAAGCCGTATGCTATTGAAGCCGGGCGCCTTGCGCTTCAGCGCCACTTTAACGCGCTGGGCATTTGCGGAACGGTCGAGGAGACTGAGACGCCGTTTGTCTATCACATGCGTTATGCGCTGCCGGAGTCTGCGCCGCTGGTGAGCATTGTGATTCCCACCAAGGATCACGTTGAGACGCTCGATGCCTGCGTGATGTCGATCGCTCGGAAGGCAACGTATGCCAATTACGAGATCGTCTTGGTGGAGAACAACAGCAAAGCCCCGGAGACGTTTGCGAATTACGAAACCCTGCCAGAGCGCGTGGCTGCAGCATCCGAAGGTAAGAGCATCGCGCGCGTTGTGTACTGGCCGGGTGAGTTTAATTACTCCAAGATCATTAACTTTGGCGTGGAGCATGCCAGGGGCGACTATCTGCTGCTGCTCAACAACGATACCGAGGTCATAAGTCCGGACTTTATCGAAGAGATGATGGGGTATCTGCAGCGTCCCGATGCGGGCGTGGTGGGCGCCAAACTCTACTTTGCCGATCATCTGGTGCAACATGCCGGCATTTTGGTTGGCGTGCGTGGCGCACTTGCCCATGCCAACCAGGACTTCTCGGCAAAGCGCGAGGGCTATCTTGCCCGCGCTGTGCGCCCGGGCAACTTCAGCGCCGTGACGGGTGCCTGCCAGATGGTGCGACGCGACGTATTTGAGCGCGTCGGCGGCTACAACGAGGAATTCGCCGTTGGCTTTAACGACGCAGACTTTTGCCTGCGCGCATGGGAGGCGGGCTACCGCACCATCTTTACGCCCTATGCCGAGCTGTACCACTACGAGTTCACCTCGCGCGGCAGAGAAGAGGCCAACGAGGAAAAGATGTGTCGCTGGAAGCGCGAGCAAGCACTGTTCATGCAGCGCTGGCCTGAGTTCTTCTTGACGGGCGATCCGTGGCTCGGGCCGAACCTATCCTCCGACAGTGAGTACTTCTCGCTTTAGACAATGGTTTTACTGCTGCCGAGAGCCGCTAAGGCCACTAAGGGCTATGCCTATCTGGTGCAGCTGGTCGGTTACTCCATTTGGCAGCGCGCCAACTTGCATCGTGTCAAAAGTACCATTGTGAGCGAGCGCGATGTTACCGAAGGCATTGCGCTGGCAGAGGCTCGTTTTCACGATGTCGTTCACGAGCCCGCGATTTCTGGACTTGGACTCAACGATATCAAATATCTTTTGGCCATGTGCGAGGATAAGCAGCAGTCCAAATCATCTGAGATTGCTAAGCGCATGGGCAAAAAGACCAATGAGGTCAGCTCTATTAGGGCTAAACTGCTACAAAGAGAGGTTATTCAGGCTCCGCAGAGAGGCTACGTGCAGTTTGCCGTGCCGGACCTAGATATCTATCTGCGAGAGAATGCCGCGGAGATTCTCGAGCGGTTCTAAATCGAGGCATGAATAGCCGCCGGTTAACTGCCTTTGTCGACTTGGCTCGCGTCCCCCCCAATCTAGTAGACTTTAAACCGTTGCTAGATTAGGGGGATTTTCAATGAAACGCTCCATGAAACTGGTTTCTGCGAGGACCTCGTGCTGGTGGGGGACGTCAGCACCGGCAAGACGCACATGGCCTCGGCGCTGTGCATGCTGGCGTGCGAGCGGAGGATGGAGGCCCGCTTCTTCACCGCGTCATCGCTCGTCATGCGGCTGCGGCGCGCCCGCGACGAGGGGCGCCTTGACCGTGAGGCCGCGCTCATCGGCTGCGCTAGGCTGCTCGTCATCGACGAGCTCGGCTTCCTGCCGCTGGATCCCGACGGCGCGCGCTCTTCTAGGTGTTCGCCGACGCCTACGAGCGGCAGTCGGTGGTCATCACCACGAACCTGGAGTTCAGCCGGTGGGGCGCGGTGTTCGGCGACGACCAGATGGCGGCGGCCGTGCGCATCGCCAGGGCCACGGCCATGTGGGTCTTGCCCCTGCCGGTCTTGCCGAAGAACACGAGGTCCTCGCGGGCGCCGACGAAGCCCAGCGAAAGCATGTCGTCGCGGCCCCAGCCCTCGGAGAACCGCACGTGCGACCAGTCGAACCCCTCGGCCGACTTGTGCACGGGGAGCCTCGCCTGCCTGAGCAGCCGTGCCCTCTTGGTCGCGTCCCTGTGCGCGAGCTCGGCCTCGAGCATGGCCCTGCAGCCCGCCACCTGCGTCCTCTATCTTGTCCACGTCGATCATTCCCTCCTGCCTTTGCTCGTTGCCGATACGACGCACCGACAACGTTAAGGCATGCGGTCTGGTCGGCGTGGCCGTGCTCAAAACCGAAAAACTATCGTGCTCAATTCTGAAAATCGGATGTGACCAAACCCGCAATCACGACGTTAACAAACACAAATAGGCCGGCGCCAACGACAGGCTCGCCCCGTCGAGGCGGGCTGGGATATAATTTCCTAGAAGGAGGCCAAGGGAGGTTCGATGAAGAAGGGCATGAGCATCAATTCCCTCATGAAGCATATGAGGACGAATCACGGCATGGAGGATTTGTGGGGGAGCGACAGAAAGATACTGCTGAGAAACATGGGCTATTTCCATGGCTATAAAGGCTTCCGGTTTGTCCGAAAGCCCAAAAATGCGCTCCCCCTCCCTTCGTTCGATGCCCTCATGGACATATACGGGTTCGATTCCGCCATCAAGGCGGCAATCTACCCGGAGATAATGTTCATCGAAACGGCGGTTAAAAACATAGTCTTGGCCAGAATACTTGAGAACATAGAGGACCCCGGGCTGGCGACCTTCTTAAAGCGCGGTCTCCGGACATGCAGGGATGTCAACGGAAGGGTCGTGAGCGGGCAGATGGGGGAAAAGCTCAAGCTCAAGAGCCAGCTTCAGAACATCGTGAGACGGAGTTACAAAAACGATCTCGTGAAGCATTATGTCGATCGCGACGATGATGCGCCCGTTTGGAGCATTTTCGAGGTGATGACCCTCGGCGATCTCACAAGCGTATGCAGAAGCCTTCCCGATGAAATCCTCGCCGATATCGCAAGCGACCTAGGTCTCTTACATGCGAACCCCGGCATCGTCATCAACATCGTCGAGACGATTCGTCCCTTAAGGAACGCGGTCGCCCATAACGGGGCGGTGTTCGATTCGAGGTTCAGCCAATCGGTTAAGTATCCCAAGACCGACATAAACCTGGCCGCGGTTGGCGAGCTTCTCGATGAGGATCTTTCTATCGGGTACATGTTGAATTTCAATTCCATAATCGACTACATCGTTCTCCTGGCCTACCTATTGACCTTGCTAACGCATCAGAAGAAGCGTTCCAGAGATTTTCTTCGGAAATGCCTGCGGGAGCTGGAGAAGCTCGAGAGCGCTGTCGGGGTTGATACGTACATGATGATCGTCGGAAGCGGTGACCGGCAGAAATACGGATTTATTGAGGGGTTCATCGATGGCTACGGGCGCAAGCGGTGACGTTCCTTCCTTGTGCTAATATGTGCAGAGAGAAACGGCGAAACGCCGTGGGAGGGGCCGATCAGTCGACTCCTCCCTTTTAATATGAGTTGAACATTGTCAAGAGGCAAAACCGGCCCGGCCGCCCGCGGAGCTACCGCGCACGGCCGGGCCTACCTATCTTCGCCCGGCGACCGCGCCGCTGGAGGGCGTGTCTGCTCGACGCACGTTCGGCATTCTAATATCCGCGCGTGGCCTTCTCGGCTGCGCATTTCGTTGCTACGGCTGGGGGCCTCGCGGCGAAATCGGAGTCTTTATGCGGGCATGGCGGTCTCCCGCCGCCCAGAAAAGGGACTCGAGTGGCCTCCCAACGGTCTCGAGCGCGGCGCGCGCCGGGGTCGGAACCCGTGTCCGGGGACGGCGGCGCGCTACGCCGCCGCCATCCCGGCTATGGCCCACACCCAGCACGCCATCTCGCGCGCCGTGGCGCAGTTGGCCACGCACGGCCTCTTGCCGGCGGCGGCCATGGCCTCCCTGCGGTCGATCAGCCTGCGGTTGCACTTCGTCGCGTGACGCCGCACCGCGGGGGCGACCTCTGACCTGTATCGTTTTTTCGGACACGCGGGCTGGAGGGATCGTGTGGCCGCGATGCCCTAGACTGCATACAAGCCGATGGACGGAAGGATTGCCTCATGGTCGCCAATCAGAAGAAGTACACCGACGAGTTCAGGCGGGAGGCAGCCGACTACGTCATCTCCACGGGGCGCCCCATAACCCAGGTCTGCGGGGAGCTCGGGCTCAACCCCAAGACGGTGAACGACTGGGTGCTCAAGCGCAAGCGCGAGTTGGGGGGCGAGCCCGACCCGAGGGCCGAGGAGCGCGAGCTTCGCGAGGCGAGGAAGCGCATACGCGAGCTCGAGGCGGAGAACGCGTTCCTAAAAAAGCCGCGGCCTTCTTCGCCAAAGAGCAGGCACTCTAGCCAGGTACAGGCTCATGGAGGCGGAGAAGGGCAACTTCACGGTGGCGATGATGGCCAAGGTGCTGGGGGTGAGCCGGTCGGGCCACTGCAGCTGGGTTTCCAACGGCTGCCCCGTCGACGACTGGTCCGAGGCGCGCGACGCCGTGCGGCGCGTGTGGCTCGAGTCCGACAGGCGCTTCGGCGCGCGGTTCGTGAAGTGCTTCCTGCCCGACGGCCTGCGCGGCATCACGCTGTACCGTGTGCGCAAGTGCATGCGCGAGCTGGGGATCCGCGGCTGCACGCCGTACAAGTCGAAGAGGACGACGGTCCCCGACAGGGACGCCAAGCCAAGGCCCGACCTGATCAGGCGGGACTTCACGAGCCCGGTGCCCACCTACAAGCTCGTCGGCGACATCACCTACCTGCGCACCGGCCAGGGCTGGCTCTACCTGTCGACGGTGATCGACCTGAACACCCGCATGTTCGTGGGCTGGTCGCTGTCCGAGCGCATGACCGCCGATATCGTCGTCAGCGCCCTCGAGAGCGCGCGTGCGCGCTGGTACGTGGCAGAGAACGCCATATTCCACTCGGACAAGGGGGCGCAGTACACCAGCCGCAAGCTCGCTGAGTGGGCCAGGGGCAACCATGTGCGCCTCTCTTGCAGCCGTACCGGCAACTGCCACGACAACGCCGTCGCAGAGTCGTTCTTTGCGACGCTGAAAAATGAAATGTACCACCGCAGGAGCTTCGCCACCAGAACACAAAGGACGCCCGGCTGGTCAGGTCGGCGTTCGCGACGCTCTCCTTCCCGATCTCGGACATCGAGGTTTTCCACACGGACCGCGGCAGCGAGTTCGACAACGCCGAGATCGACCTGATGCTCGAGGCCTTCGGCATAGAGAGGTCGCTGTCGGCCATGGGCTGCCCCTACGACAACGCCGTCGACGAGTCGACCAACAGGATACTGAAGGCCGAGCTCGTCCACCGCGAGACGTTCGGCACGACGCGCGAGCTCCGGGTCAAACTCTCGGACTACGTGCACTGGTGCAACAATTTCAGGATCCACTCGACGCTGGGCTACATGTCGCCGGTCGAGTTCAGGGAGGCGGGGCTGTCCCTCCCGGAATCGTCCAAATAGGTGTTGCCAATCCAACCGCCTCTTTGATTATCAGCCGGGGCTATCTCGGCTTTTTTGATTGGGGCGGTTGTTATGTTGCTGAATCTTTAAGGGACGAAGATTGTATTTCAAAGGCCCACGATGTGCATCTGGTCACTCATATCTTTTCGAGACAGAACGATAAGAAGCTATATGATTCTCTTGTTTAAAGATGGTGAGTTCGACGATTCCCAGATTCCAAGAACTATTAGGTCTTTCCTAGACCCCTCTCTTCTTGCTCATTAGAAGATTCAAAGACGCGCGCGAGCGTTGCATACTGGCGTTTGATTCATGAAGACCACGCTCTATTTTTCTTGAATGCGTTAGCCCGGTTACTCTGTCAATGAAGCCCCAGACGCCTCTGATGCAAGCGAAACATTGGGGCATTTTGCTGTATTTCGCGGCTGTGTACACTTTTGTCGCCCGCCGTGTGCTTAAACGAATTGCGTCGAATTACCTGTTTCAGTGGATTTTCGTGTCACTGGTGCTTGCGCTGTTTGAGGCGCGGCTAATTGCTTCAAAAGCTAGAGCTTAACGCTGTGTCTTGGACGGACGAAAAGACAAAAGCTTGCTGAGAACGTCTGCTACTTTGTTATAAGAGCAGGTTTCTATCTGCCTTTATAACAATTCCCGTGCTTAATAACTGGACTTCCGATGCAGAGGAGATTGTAAGATAATCTTCTCTTAGTAACATTATTTGTGACGGGGGATCCGATATGAAAAAGGCATTGCGTGCCTCAACAGCTTTTTCTCTTGCTGGTCTTTTGACCATTTCATCCTTGATGGGTCCTGCGGCTGCTGCATACGCTGCGAGCAACGTCCCGTCTGTGGACGTTGCCGTGGACGCTGCGACTGCAGACAATGATGGTGTGGCCTCGCGTGATGCGGGTTCTGTCGATGTCGACGCTGCTGATGATTCATTGCCGGCAACGAACGTTGACGAATCGGCCGATGAGGATTTTGGCGTTGATGTATCTGAGAACTATCAGCAGGCTGAACCGGTCGATTCCTCTTTCCAATATGTATATCTTGCCTACCCGAGCCTTCCCAGCGGGGCTGATCAGGTCGTTGCCTTTGCTACTCCCGATGACGGCGATAGCCTTGCCTCCGCAACTCTCAACTATGTAAGTGCCAATGGGATTCAGGGGACTATTGAAGCATCTGCAACGGCTGATAATTCGGCTGCTTTTGTATTTGGCTCGACGTTGAAATCCAATACTTATTTTTTGACTTCGATAACCTATGTTTTGCAGGGTGATGGCACTGAACATCTGTCTCTTATACACATCTCCGAGCCCACGAGACGCTACGCTATCTC
>CABRHR010000007.1 GCA_902470835.1 uncultured Collinsella sp. | reverse complement strand
CGGTGCCATGGTTGTCGGCGCCGGCTGGTGGGTAGCGCTCACCGTGCTGGTACCGAGCGGCTCGCGCCCCTACTTTGGCGGCTCGCAAACCGACTCGTTTATCGAACTTACCTTTAGCTACAACGGCCTGGGGCGCCTGACCGGCAACGAAACCGGTTCGGTCATCCCTGGCGCGAGCGAAGCGCTCAGCAGCGGCGGCCAGAGCAGCATGTGGGGCGAAACCGGCCTGTTCCGCCTATGGACGAGCGACTTTGGCGACCAGATCACCTGGCTCGCCCCCATTGCCTTCGCTGCCATCGCCCTCGGCCTTATCGCCGCCGCACCTACCAAAAAGGGACAGGTTTATTTTGGTAAGTTTTATCTGGGCAAACGCGGGGGCGAGGCCGATCTGGACACCGTCACGCGCATCCGCCGCGCTCAGGTTGTCATCTTTGGCGCCTGGCTTGTCGTGACATGGCTGGTCTTTAGCTTTATGGCCGGCATCTTCCACGCCTACTACACCGCGGCGCTCTCGCCTGCCATCGCGGTGCTGGTCGCCATATGCGGCGCCAGTCTTCTCGAGCTGCGCGACCGCCCCTGGATGCCGGGCGTTGCAGGATTCTTGATTGCTATGACAAGCGCTTGGGATATGGCGCTGATTTTGCGCTCGGGCAGCTTTTCTTGGCTGGGCGTCTGCGTGAGGGTAGTTGGCGTGGTAGCAGGACTTGCACTCTGCATCATCGGCTTTTGGATGCAGGATCGCTTGCCTACGACATGGCCTTTGGCTCTGAAACACGGCGCCCGCGGCGTTGCGATAATCGGCATCGTTGCCCTCTTAGCTGGGCCGATTGTTTGGACCGCCCGCACGATTTCGACCGGGCACACTGGCTCGATCGTCACGGCAGGACCCAGCGGCAGCATGGGCGGTGGCCCTGGCGGCGGCCCCAGCGGCAACGGGGCGCCGGATGATGTCGGCGGAACCGCGGCCGACGGTTCGTCCAGCGAAAGCGTCCCGGGCGGCGGCAACGGAGCTACGCCTGACGGCGGGTCCGGCCTGCTCGGCGGCACGTCCGCCAACGATAGCCTCGTCGAGCTGCTCATCCAAAATGCCAGCGGTTACCGCTGGGCGGCGGCGACCACGGGCTCGCAAAACGCTGCGAGCTACCAGCTGGCAAGCGAGCTACCCATCATGGCCGTCGGCGGCTTTAACGGCTCGGATCCCGCGCCCACGCTCGATGAGTTCAAGGCCTACGTTGCCCAGGGCCTCATCCGCTACTACATCGCAAGCGGCGGCATGGGTGGAGGCATGGGCGGCACGCAGATGGGCGGCTCGAGTGCTGCAAGCGAGATCGCCGAATGGGTCGCTCAAAACTACACGGCCCAGACCGTCGGCAACACAACCGTCTACGACCTTCAAGAGCAATAGGGGTTTCCACCGTTAAACAAAAGGCGCCGCGAGAGGACAGCGACTCGTCCTTTCGCGGCGCCTTTGTCATGCAGAGTACTCGGGCGCTATTCTTCGTACGCGCCCTCAAGCCGCAGCAGCCACTCCTTACGGTCGAGGCCGCCGGCATATCCGTTGAGCGATCCGTCGACCGCCACCACGCGATGGCACGGCACGATAATCGAAATGGGATTGCGCGCGACTGCGGCCCCCACGGCACGGGGAGATACAACGGGTGCCTCGTTTCCCGGCACACGATGTCGAGCCGCAACACGCCGGGCGATCTCACCATACGTAGCGACCTCACCACGCGGAATGGAAAGCAGCTCGTACCAAACTTCGCGCTGAAACGCCGTGCCGATCATATGCAACGGCGGCGTAAACCGAGGTTCCTGCCCTGCAAAATAAGCATTCAGCCAAGCCCAGGAACGCTCAAGCACCGAAGAGGCCGCACCATTTGCCGGACTCACCGACGACATGCCGCCAGCGCCAGAAACCGCATCGGCACCTTCAACATGTTCGGGATCTTCCCGGAGAAGCGTGGAGCCAAAGTGCTCCTGCCCCTCAAACCAAAGCCCCGTCAAACCGCGGCCATCAGCGGCAAGCAGGATTTCGCCCAAAGGCGAAGCAAACGTCGTCGTGACCACCAGCGGCTCCTTTCAAAACTCCGCAACATAATACCGCGAATTGTGCAGACAACCCCAATCGACCCCAAAGTCACCCCAGGCAGCAGGCGCGTAGCGCCGCGGCTGCCGGCCGCGCCCCGCAGTTCCCCAAGGCGGCAGGCGCGAAGCGCCGAGGCCGCCGCCGGGACCAGGGCCCGCAACAGCCACGTGCCCCACATCAGCCCAGCGGCCCCAACCAACAACGGCCCCATCGTAGGCCGCCTGCAGCAGCGTCACCGCAGGCGGGGGCCGGGCTTAGTTTTCAGAACACTCCGCAGACCAGTGTGGCGCCTTGCCCGCAGCTCCGAAGGAGCAGGACAAGGCGCCACACATGGTCGAGGACGTTCTGAAAACTAAGCCCGGCCCCCGCCGGACAGGTCAACCGCTACTCGCAGAGCAGCTTAGCGATCTGGACGGCGTTGGTTGCCGCGCCCTTACGGATTTGGTCACCGCAGCACCAGAAGGTAATGCCACGCGCGGCCTCCGGGTTCGAGATGTCGCGACGCACGCGGCCGACCCAGATCAGGTCCTGGTCGGAGGTGTCCATCGGCATGGGGAAGCGGTCGTGCGCATCCTCGGCGCTCATGTCGTCAACCAGCTTCACGCCCGGAGCGGCAGCCAGCGCAGCACGGGCCTCTTCCACCGTAATGTCGCGCTCAAACTCGAGCGTAATGCTCTCGGAGTGCGAACGCAGCACAGGCACGCGCACGCAGGTGCAGTTCACGCGCAGCTCGGGCAGGTGCATAATCTTGCAGCCCTCGTTTTGCAGCTTCATCTCCTCGGAGGTAAAGCCCTCCTCCTTGACGCCGCCAATCTGCGGAATCAGGTTACTCGCCAGCTGGGCGGCAAACGCGCGCGGCTCGGGAATCTCCTCGCCGCGGCCCAGGGCGGCCAGCTGAGCCTCGAGCTCGGCCATACCGGGGGCACCGGCGCCCGAAGCTGCCTGATACGTCGAAACAATCATGCGCTTTACGCCGGCAAGCTGGTGCAGCGGCCAGGTGGGAACCAGGCCGATGATAGTCGCGCAGTTGGGGTTGGCGATAAGGCCGTGATGCCACTTGATGTCGTCAGCATTGATCTCGGGCACGACCAGCGGCACCTCGGGATCCATACGGAAGGCGTGGCTGTTGTCGACCACGACGGCGCCGCGCTTGACGGCCTCGGGTAGCAGCTCCTTCGCGATATCGTCGCCGGCGGCGCCGAGCACAATGTCGCAGCCCTCAAAAGCCTCGGGGCAAGCCTCTTCGATCACGATTTGCTCGCCGCGGAACTCAACGGTCTTGCCCGCGGAGCGTGCGCTTGCCAACAGCTTGAGCTTGCCGACCGGGAACTCCTGCTCGTTGAGGCACTCGAGCATCTGGGTGCCCACGGCTCCCGTCGCGCCCAAAATAGCAACCGTGTACTGTTTCATGCTTCCCCCTTTAAAGGTTGTGGCTTTTGCCCGCACGCCGAGCAGGCCGATTATTGTTGCCAGTTTATACAAGAACGGGGCGGGCACGAAACCCGCCCCGTCGAAACGAAACCGAAACGAAACGCCCCGCCGTAGATTTTTGAGACATGACCCAAAAATCTACCGAGCAGTCGCTACTTTTTGAGCGCGGCCAGGGTGGGATCGACCGGCGCAGGAGCCTCCAGATCGGAGACCTTCACAATGCCGTTTTCGTCGGAGAAGGCACGGTAAATGGTCTGAATCGCCAAGTCGAAGTCTTTCTCCTCGACACCGATAATGATATTGATCTCGTCGCAGCTCTGCGAAATCATACGCACGCTCACGCCGGCCTGGCCAAGCATGCCAAACAGGTGGCCCGAGATACCTGCGCGGCCGCGCAGGTTACGGCCAACGGTAGCGATGAGCGCCAAGCCCTCAACGACCTCGATCTCGAGCGGCTCGACCTCCTGCTGGATGTCGCCCACAAGTGAGTACAGCGAATCGTGCACATCCTGCTCCTGCACCACGGCGCCAAAGCGGTCGACACCAGTGGGCATGTGCTCGACGGAAACGTCATAGCGCTCGAACACCGAAAGCGCACGGCGCATAAAGCCAACGCGGGGCTTGGTGCGGTCGCGGGCAACGTTGATGGCGACAAAGCCGCGCTTGCCGGTCACGCCGGTAATGATGGGCTCCGCCTCGCCCTCATCAGCCGTCTCGCTAATGATGGTACCGGGGTCCTGCGGCGCATTGGTGTTCTTGATGACCAGCGGAATACCCGCCTCGCGCACGGGGAACACGGCCTCCTCGTGCAGGACGCTTGCGCCCATGTACGAAAGCTCGCGCAGCTCCTCGTAGGTAACGCGCGCAATGGGCTGAGCCTCGGGAACAATACGCGGATCGGCAGAATAGAAGCCCGAGACGTCGGTCCAGTTCTCGTACAGGTCGGCGCCCAGGCACTTGGCCAAAATCGAGCCCGAGATATCGCCACCGCCTCGATCGAGCAGCTTGATCTGGCCCTCGCGCGTCGCACCGTAGAAACCGGGCATAACGAAGCCGCCCTGCTGGCCATACTCCTGCACCAGCTCGGAGGTGCGATTCATGCTGAGCGTACCGTCGTGATGGAACGCCACAACCGTCGCGGCGTCCAGGAACGGTAGGCCCAGGTACTCAGCCATCAGGCGAGCGGTAAAGTACTCGCCACGGCTCACAAGCTCCTCGGTGGAGTAGCCGCCCGAGCGGGCGCGCTCCGCAAAGGCCGCGAACTCCTCACGGATGGGATAGGTGAGCCCTAGCTCGTCAGCAATATCAAAGTAGCGCTGGCCAATGTCCTCGAGTAGCTCCTCGCACGACACGTGATACTTAACGTGCGCGTTAACCAGGTAGAGCAGGTCGGTCACCTTGGTGTCGCCCTTAAAGCGGCGGCCGCAAGCGGAAACCACCACAAAACGGCGGGCAGGGTCGGCGTCGACGATGGCCTTGATCTTTTTAAAGTGTTCGGCGTCGGCGACCGACGAGCCGCCAAACTTGGCAATCTTAATCATGGGCTGGAGGTTACCTTTCTAAAAAGCCTCTGCGAACCTGTTTTGCGCGCTCTGATACCATGGTTTCACCGATTGGGACCAAGGCATCCGAGGAGCAGTGTTATATGGGAACTTATCATAGTACACGAGGACGCACTTTATCGTGCTCAAGTAAGGTGGCAATCCGTACCGGCATCGCTCCCGACGGGGGTTTGTTTGTCTCGGACGAGCTCGGCACCCAGCAGGTCGATATCAGCTCGCTTGCAGATAAATCGTACTTTGAAATCGCTCAAGATGTGTTGGGAATGTTACTGAATGATTACACAGCCGAAGAAATTTCGGCGTGTGTCGACGAGGCATACCGCGACACGTTCGCGAGTGAAGAGGTCACGCCGCTCGTCAAACTCGACGCTGCGCCGGGCGCTGACGCCCCTCAGACCTATGTGATGGAGCTCTTTGGCGGCCCCACGAGCGCCTTCAAGGACGTCGCCCTGCAGATGCTCCCCCGTCTGATGGCCCGCACTTCCGCCAAGGACGGTGGCGCCGAGCGCATCATGATCGTCACCGCTACATCGGGCGACACGGGCAAGGCGGCACTCGCCGGCTTTGCCGACGCCCCGGGCACGGGCATCACCGTCTTTTATCCCGAGGGCAAGGTCAGCCGCGTCCAGAACCTGCAGATGTCCACGCAGGAGGGCGACAACGTCGCCGTCTGCGGCATCCGCGGCAACTTTGACGACGCCCAGAGCGCCGTCAAGCGCATCTTTGCCGATAAGGAGCTTGCCGAGCGCCTGGAGGCCGCTGGCACGGTGCTTTCGAGCGCCAACTCCATCAATGTCGGCCGTCTGGTGCCTCAGGTCGTCTACTACTTTGCCGCCTATGCGCAGCTGCTGCGCGCCGGCGCTATCGAGGCTGGCGACGCCGTGGAGTTCTGCGTACCGACCGGCAACTTTGGCGATATCCTGGCCGGCTACTATGCCAAGCGCATGGGTCTGCCCGTCGCCAAGCTCATTGTCGCGAGCGACAAGAACAACGTGCTTGCCGACTTCCTGACCACCGGCGTCTACGACCGCAACCGTCCGTTCTTCACGACCATCTCGCCGTCGATGGACATCCTTATTAGCTCCAACTTGGAGCGCATGCTCTACTTCCTGTCCGATGGCGACTGCGAGCTCGTTGCCGGCCTTATGGAGCAGCTGGCGCAGACTGGTCGCTACGAAGTTCCCGCCGACCTGCTGGCAAAGATTCAGAGCGTCTTTGGCTGCGGATGGGCCAGCGAGGACGAGGTCCGCGCCGCCATCAAGAGCTGCTGGGACGCCAACGACTACGTGATCGACCCGCATACCGCTTGCGGCTATCACGTCTTTGAAAAGGTCGCTCCCGCCGAGGGCGCCAAGGCCCGCGTGCTGCTTTCGACCGCCAGCCCCTACAAGTTCCCGCGCGCCTGCTGCGACGCCCTGGGCCTCAACGTTCCCGAGGACGACTTTGAGGCTATGCGCGTGCTCGAGCAGGCCACCAATACGGTCGCCCCGACCCAGCTCGCCGAACTCGAATCCAAACCCGTCCGCTTCGAAGACGTCTGCGACGTCGATGAGATGGCAAGCTACGTCGAGTCTGCAGCAAAACGAATGAGCACCAACTAGATTCCTTATTAAGCGCCGGCGAAAGCCGGCGCACCTTCTTTTTATTTAGCTTTCGGGATGATGACGAGCATGCGAGCGGGTCTGGCCGTTTAGTTCGTCGCGAGTTCCGCACGAGCCGGAAAGCACTTAATGTGCTTTCCGAGCGAGCCAGGACTGCCCGAGCAGCGAACTAAACGGCCAGACCCGCCCAGGAGGACCCACATGATCAAAATCACCGTCCCAGCAACCAGCGCCAACCTAGGCATCGGCTACGATACCCTCGGCATGGCCGTCAGCCTCTACTCGCACTTTACCTTCGAGCGCGCCGACGAGCTCACCATTACGGGCTGCCCCGAGGAGTTCCAAAACGAGAACAACCTGGTCTACGTGAGCTTTGTCGATGCGCTGGCCGCATGGGGCGAGCCGGCTTTTCCCGTCGCTATCGACATCCAGACCGACGTGCCCGTCGCCCGCGGCCTGGGTTCCAGCTCCACCTGCGTCGTCGCTGGCATCATGGCGGCCGCCGCGCTGACGGGCCACACCGTCGACCGTGCCGAGCTCGTCCGCATTGCCACCGAGGTCGAGGGCCATCCCGATAACGTCGCCCCTGCCATCCTGGGCGGTGCCGTTTGCTCCTTTACGCCGACTGATTCGCTGCCCCAGTGCCTGCGCTACGAGGTAAGCGACAAGCTTCGTTTTATTACTGTGATTCCGCCCTACGAGGTGCATACGAGCGAGGCGCGCAAGGTTGTGCCGCAGGAGATTCCACTCTCCACCGCCGTATGGCAAATGGGCCGCATCGCCGGCATGACGCGCGGCCTGGAGACCGGCGACCTTGACCTGATTGCCGCCGCCAACGACGACCGCATCCAGGAACCCTATCGTCGCCGTCTCATCCCCGACTACAACGCCGTACGCGATACCTGCCTTAACGGCGGCGCCAAGACCATCTGGATCAGCGGTTCGGGCTCGACCCTTATGGCTGTGACCGACGACACCATCGTGGCAAAGTTCCTGCAGGTCAAGCTGCGCGAGCAGTTCCCCAAGTGCGACACGCATATTCTGACGTGCGACACGGAAGGCGCTCAAATCGAGTACCTGTAGACATCCTCCTCATATACCTGTCCGGGACGGTCGGGATGTTCCCTCAAAATCGTCCTCGCGCATGAAGGCCCCTTGTCCAGCTCCTACGGAGCGACGGACAAGGGGCCTTCGCGCTGCGGAATGATTTTGAGGGAACATCTCGACCGTCCCTGCGCCTACCTTGCTGAGGATGTCTACAGGGACTCACGTTTTGAAGGGGCGCCGGGCTGATAGTTTGGATTTTTATTGATAGGGGCTCTTGCTAGGCTGGAGCACTTCCTAGAGGCGGGCATCGACTGTGCGCTTGGTTTACGCTGCGCTGGTTTCTTTGTATTCGAAGACTGGTTCTAGGAGGTCCTCGATGTTGCAGTGGAGGGCTTTTGCTATGGCTCTTACGCTTGTAACCGAAGCTTCATTGATGTTTCTCTGGCGCTGCTCGTACATTTGGATTGAGCGGAGTGACACACCCGATTCGTATGCCAGATCTTGTTGGGTTTTCTTGAGTCTCTTTCTTGCTAACGCAAGTTTGGTTTGCCTGGACGCTTTTTTCGCCATATCGCAGACGAGACGAGCCACGCGTTCCTCCGAGGCTTCGTGCCAGGGGTAATACAGACTGCGCAGCACATCAAATGGAACGACATGCAGCAAATCTTCGAAAGACCCTCCTAGGCGCCACTGCAGGTATGCCAGCATCCAGCCTGTCCAATATTCCGGTGTCTTTTCGAATCGGTAGGTTCGATTTGGCATCGGCCTTGATTGATAGCCTGACCTTTCGGCGATAAGTGCGAACAGCTCAACGCCCGATTTTCCCGATACGACCCATGCGTTGCCACGCTCAAACTCGCGGGCAACCCCGCTCAAGCAAAAGAGTTCAGCAACTTCAGATCCTTCTGCTCCATAGTCATTGACGGCATAGTCGAAGCAGTCGCCGAGGTTGTTCATTGCATCCTCGAGGTAGTAAACGGGGTATGTCCTACTCGGCCCACAATCCGTTAACTCTTGGATCATTTAAATCAACCCTCCCTGCCATCAAATCCCTAATGTCGACACCATCAGAGTCAAATCCGTTTACCGTATCCAGGTACTTGCGTCGAGCGTTCTGTTCTCGCTCAAATCGTTTGGGATAAAACTCAGCTCCCGGGGCCTGCTTCCAATCGCGGAACCTGATCGCCGAGAACGCACGCTCACTCATAAGCGCATATTGAATGCCCAAATCCCCCAAAAACATAATGCGCTGCAATTGCCTGAGCGAAATCATGCCGTTGACAAACTGTCTTGCAAACGAGAAATAGGAATCGTCTGCGCGATAGCCTCGAATAACGTCATAGGGAGAAATATCAATCAGGCAGTTATCCAGCAGATAATGAAGCCCCTCGCGTGCTACTGGCGTTGAAACATTGAACTCTCTGTTATTCGCCAGAATTGCAAGCCAGTTGAGAATCGAGAACTCACCTGATTCCAAATCCAAAATCGCAAGGCCATCTAAATCAAGCTCATATCGATTGGCAATGCCACCAGACTCGGTCCGACATGCCCACTCCATTGCCATTTCCTCATGCGGTGTGCAATAAAACCCGCGCCCATAGTCATTGAATTGCCTGCATTTATCCAACGATGGATGATCGACAACAACGTCCGACCCATGCCAAAGCTCCATATCGACCTCCTAAAAAATATCACCTCAGTGATAGTTTACCAATAACTATCACTGAGGTGATATAGATGGGAGCTTTTGAAAGGTTAGGCCTGATTAGAGGCAAGCCTCGGCGATGCGCTTTTTGAGTTCATCGATGCCGGTGCCGGTCTGGGAGCTTGTGATGATCACGTTCTCGGCCGGAACGTTGAGCTGCTTTTTGATGGCTGCTGCCTGGCGGGCCTGCTGGGTGCGGCTGAGCTTGTCGGCTTTGGTGAGGCAAACGATAAAGTTGAACTCGTTGCCCTGTAGGTAGTCAATCATGTCGTGGTCGAGCTTGCTGGGGTCGTGACGAATGTCCACCAGTGAGACGACCAAGTTAAAGCTGCGCTCAGAGTCGAAAAAGTCGCCGATAAGCTCGGCCCAGCGGTCTCGCTCGGCCTTGGAGCGACGGGCGAAACCGTAACCCGGCAGGTCCACGAAATGTACGTCATCGGCCTCAAAGAAGTTGATGTTGCTCGTCTTGCCCGGCGTACTGGAAACCTTGACTAGGTTCTTGCGGCCAAAGAGCTTGTTCATAATCGACGACTTGCCCACGTTGGAGCGGCCGACAAAGCTCACCTCGGGGCAGGTGGACTCGGGAATCTGCGAAACCTTGCCATAGCTGGCGACGAACTTGGCAAGCTGGTAGTTAATGGAATCGGCCATGGACACTCCTTGGTCGTAGGTTCTTACAAATAGACGCGCTATTGCGCAGCGGCAATGCGGCGGACGATATCGAGCGTAATGTCACTTGCGACACGCGCGTACTCGAACAGATCGAACTCTCGCTCGCAAATTGCATCGTACGCCTCGTCACAATTATCGCTGATAGCGCGCAACACCAGGCAATCGACACCATTTTTGGTTGCGACATGGGCAATTGCCGTGCCCTCCATGCCGACACAATCGGCATGCGTCGCCTCGATAGCGTCGTTGCGCATGGTGGCGCCCGTCACAAAGCGGTTACCCGTGGCAATCGTGCCGACCAGGAACTGCTTGGTGCCCTCGTTCGAAGCGACTGCATTTTTCGAAGCGTCAACAAACCCACGCTCAGCAAGCACGTCGGCGGCAATATCGACCAGCGCGGGCGTCGAGCCAAACTCCTCGAGCCCCGGTGCGGACTCGGCAATAAGCGCGGTATCGGTATCCAGATAGCGCAGGCGTTTGCCAATGACCACGTCGTCGATATGGAGCTTGGGGTTCAAACCGCCCGCAATGCCCGAAAACACAACAGCCTGCGGAGCATACTTGCTAATGAGGTGCTGTGTTGCAGCAGCGGCGTTCACCGTGCCCATGCCCGCCGTTGTGGCGACAACCGTCAGGCCGTCGAGCTCACCGCTCACAACGGTCAAGCCTGCCTCCCGTGCCTCGCAAACGTCGCTCAGCTCTTCCTTAATCTGCATGATCTCTTTTTCGAGCGCACCGATAATCGCGATGGTAGCCATACCATTCCCCAAACCTATACGAAATTCTCAACCAAGGTATGGTACCAGCATTTTGTTTGACCTCGTCAAACGAACACGCTAAGCCAGTGCAGCTCGCGTATCAAACAGAGCCTTTGCAATCGCGGCCGTAACCTCGCTCGAGCGGTCGCTCCACGGCATCGATGTCATGATACCCATGACATAGGTACAGCCGTCGGCTTCGATCAGTCCGCCATCGCATGTCGAATAGCAACCGTCCTCGCTGATCCAACCCGCCTTGTTACACATCTTAAAAGGTAGTCAATTTGGGACGGGCTTGTTAGCCGATGGCCGACCTGAGCTCCGCACGGCGCTTTTTCATGCCCGTCATGACGGCGTTGCGCAGCTCGGGCATGCGCGCGGTATCCATCTGGGGCACGCCCTCAAGCTTATAGGGAATCCCCAACTGCTCATATTTGACGACACCCATGGTGTGATACGGCAGCATCTCCAGACCGACCACGTTGTGCCATGGAGCGATCAGACGACCGAGTGCCTCGCACTCCTCCACCGTGTCGGTAATGCCCGGCACCACCACGTGGCGGATAACGACCTTAATCTTGCGACGTGCAAGCTCATCGCCAAACGCCAGGATGCGTGCGGGATCACAACCGGTCAGCTTTTTATGCTCGACCGGGTCGGCATGCTTAATATCGAGCAGTACCATGTCGGTCTCGTTGAGTACGGCATCGAACTTCTCGGGATGCGCGGGATCGAACGCATAGCCGCAGCTATCCAAGCAGGTATGCACGCGGCCATCGGGGTTGTTGTGCATTGCACGGAACAGGTCGGCCAAAAACTCAGGCTGTAGGAGCGGCTCGCCGCCGGACACCGTAATTCCGCCGCTGCGATAGAACTCGTGGTTGCTCTGGAACTCGTCCATCAGGTGCTCGACGGTCACCATGGTGCCGCCGTTAACCGACCAGGTATCGGGGTTGTGGCAATACGCACAGCGCATGGGGCAGCCCTGAACAAACACCACAAAGCGGATGCCGGGTCCATCGACCGTTCCCATCGTCTCAATCGAATGCACGCGGCCCAGGGCAAACGCAGAGTCCTCGGGACGAGCGTCCACACCCTCGAGCGTCATCTCAGCCATTCCCGCTACCTTGCCTCTCATTGGTTTTAGTTACATAAATGCCAGAGCCATTCTAGCCCATACGCATGATGGTGAAACGGTTTAGCGGTCAATTGGGTTGTTCTATTTGGCCCCACACAAAAGCGGCGGGAAGGTTATCACAACCCACCCGCCGCCGAGGCAATAGATATCGATAGACACCAGGCCTTACGCCTTGAGTGTGAGCACCGCGCCGAAGGCGGTCGGGCCGCAATGGCTCGATATGACGCCGCCGACCTGAGTCCAGGTAATGTCCTTAAAGCCCAGGTCGTGCGCATAGACTTCCATGTCGTCGCGCAGTTCCTCGGAAAGACCCACCGAATACGCCAGACCGATGTGCGAGTAGTCAATCTCGCCCTTGGCAACCATGTGATCAATAAAGGCACGGGCGCACTTGAGCATGGAGCCGCGAAACTTCTTAGTCGCCACGAACTTGCCGCCCGTTACCTCAATGCAGGGCTTAATCTTGAGCAGATGGGCGCCCAGGAACGCGACGTTGGACAAGCGACCGCCCGCCTTAAGGAAGGCAAGGTCGGTAGGAACAAAGCCCAGCAGCACGCGGTCCATGACGGAGTTCGTAAATGCAAAGATCTCGTCGACGGTGGCATCGGGGTGAGCCTCGATGTATTTGGCGGTCTCGACGACAACGAGCGACTGGCCCACCGAGACAAAGCGCGTGTCCATGGAGAACACGTAGTCGCGCCCCTGGGCCGCAATCTTTGAGGACTGATGCGAACAGGTCGTGGCCTCGGAATATGCAAGATGCAAAATAGTCGCGTCGGGTTGCTCGGCATGGATGCGGTCGTACACATGCGCAAAATCCGCTGGCGAACAGCCACTGGTCTTGGGCATCACACCAAACTCGTTGCAGCGCGAATAAATCTCGAGCGGATCGATCGAGCCGTCCTCGACGGTCTCGTCACCAATCGTGACATGCATGGGCACGCGCACGATGCCGTAGCGCTCGCAGAGCTCCGGCGTCACATCCGACCCAGACTCAACCACGATTACATACTTGCCCATTCTTATCACGACCCATCTCGACATTGGCTTTTCAATACATGACACGCGCGTCGCGCTGTTGCACAACGGCATCTAAGCACCAAAGAGACGCCGCCCCTTGCGCACAACAAAGGACAGCGTCTCCCTGGAAAACTCCGTGCTTAGCTGAGATTCTACACGGTTTATTAAGGAGTGTTACTTATTCCGCAAACGGTCGCTATACGCGATAAACGGTAGTTGGCCGCGGCAACTGCGACACATTCCGACCAGCAAGTCCAATCGTGCTCCATGCACGGTTAATGAGCGAGGCGGTAGAAATCCATCGACGCCGCACCCTCGGCGTGCAGCGCCATCGCCGGAACCGCCGACGAATAGGTACGGCTCGTAAGTGCTGCCTCGCCACCGTTGGCAAAAATCTCGACCATCGTAGTGTCCGAAAGCACGCGCAAATCGCGAAGCTCGCTGAGCTCGATCGACCTCTGGTCGCGCCCATAGCCTTCGTCACCCATGTCGAGGGTAAGCATCCCGTCCGTATAGCGCACAAAGACACCCTTGCGGATTTCGAGCTCGACCATCTTGGCTCCCTCACAGGAAACCACAAAATCAAACAGGCGGCCCGGCTCCTCAACGGTTTCACCGCCTGTCGCGCGAACGCAGTCGCCGCGCAGCACTTCGATCTCGTGCGCCGGCTGCTGGCAGAGCTTACCGCTACGCATGCTCAGCTCTCTCGGCACCGTCAACGCGCACTGCCATCCGCGTGCCACCGTCGGGCTTTCTGCCATCGTATCGGGGCAACCCGACCATCCGATCATCAAGCGTCGACCTGCCGCATCCTCAAAGGACTGCGGGGCATAGAAATCAAAACCGGCATCAACCATCGGAGGCATGCCCTGCCCGGCGATCTTAAAGCTCGGCGCCTCCCAATCGGCCTCGATGGAAAACCACACGCACTGGTGCGGATTGCGGTAACGCCAGCCATCGGCGGGCACGCCCTGCGGACAGCAAACGAGAATAAGCTCGCCATCGAGCTCAAACAGATCAGGACACTCCCACATAAAGCCAAACTTCTCGCCCAGCTCAATGCGCGTCGCATAGCCCCAGTCCTCTAGATCACGCGAGGTATAGACAAGCACGCACCCGCGATCGTCTTTCGTACGAGCGCCGAGAACCATGTAGTAGATACCGTCGTGTTCAAGGATCTTGGGGTCGCGCACGTGCGTACCGATATCGTCGGGGTAATCGACCGGCCCAACAGCTATGCGCTTCTCGCCCAATTCGTCGGGATTCTCGGCAACCATATGAATCTGGTTTTGCTCACGGCCCGTCAACACGTAGTCGTAATCATCGCGGTCAAAATGCTTAACGTTGCCGGTATAGAAGTAGTGAATCTTGCCATCACGTACAAAGGCAGAACCAGAATACGCTCCACTCGAATCCAAATCGGAATCGGGGAACAACACGGGGCCGTGATTCTCGTACGTCACAAAATCCTTTGTCGTCAGATGGTTCCAAAGCACTGGACCGCCATGCGCAGCATCGAACGGATCGTATTGATGATAGATGTGATACGTATCACCAATCTGAACCAAACCGTTGGGGTCGTTGAGCCAGCCAAGCTCAGGCTCCACATGGAACAAAAGCCTATCGGGGTCGGATGCGATGCGAGCCGCCGTCTCATCCTGTCCGGCACGCCACTGCTCATAGTCCGCGCGTGTCACCTTATTTTTTTGATTAAACATCGCCGTTGACTTTCTCGTCTATGGGAAAGGACGCTCGACTCACACGAGCCGAACGCCCTTCCTCAAATGGACTTATCCTCAGATTACGCTGAACGGCTCAACTAGAAGCTGACATCGAAGCCAGCGCCAGCGCCCTCTTCATCAGTGGTCGGCACGCCCTTTGCCTTGTTGTAGGCAAAGATCAAGACGATCGGCACGATAAAGGCGATGAGATTGCCAGCCACATACCACACGAGCGTCTCGGGCGTGACGATGAGCAGGCCAAGCACGCCGGTCAGACCCTGACCGATGGCGCGCACCTCAAAGAGCTTGACGAAGGCACCGCCGCAGCCTGCGCCGATGCATGCGCAGATGAACGGGATGATCGAGTAGCGCATGTTTGCAGCGAAGATAGCGGGCTCGGAAATTCCGACCAGCGTCGGGATAAAGGACGACATGCAGATGTTGCGCTCTTTGGAATGCTTCTTGTGAATGAGGTACATGCCGATGGCGCCGCCGCCCTGGGCGATGATGGAAACCGACCAGATGGCCTGGATGTAGTTGAAGCCAGTCGTGGCAACGAGGTTTGCCTCGATACCCTGGATGAACTGATGCGTACCGGTAACGACAAGCGGCTGCAGGAACGCGGCGAAGACAAAGGCACCAAAGACGCCCATCCTGTTGTACAGGATATCGATTACGCCGGCGAGGACGTCGCCGATCAGGTTGCCGAGCGGGCCGAACACGGTGAACAGGGCGACGTTAGCAAGAATCAGGGTAACGGTCGGGACGAAAACGAACGAAACGACCTCGGGGATGTACTTCTGGGCGATCTTCTCGACCTTGGCCATAAACCAGGCAGTCAGGATTGCGGGGAACACGCCGCCCTGGAAAGCAACCATGGGAATGGAGAGCGGACCAAAGTTCCAGTACTCAGCACCCGTCGGGTCCATAACGAACGTGTTACGGTTCATGAGACTCGGGTGAACCATGACGATACCGACGAGGATGCCCAGAATCGGGTTACCGCCAAAACGTTTCACCGCGCTGTACATAACCAGGACAGGCAGGTAGTCAAACGTGGTGGCGATAATGGCAAAGAAGCTTGCGAGGTTCTTGAGGAACTCGCTGTGGTCGGCAAGGCTGCCCTCCATGCCGAAGAGGCCGTTGGCAACGATCAGCGACTTAAGGCCGATGATGATAGCAGCGCCGACGAAAGCGGGAATGATGGGGATAAAGATGTCCGAGAATACCTTGAGGACCGAGAAGAACTTGCCCTTCTTGTCCGCCTCGGCGCCCTTGACCTCGGAAGCGCTGATCTCCTTAACGCCCGTCAGAGCCATAAACTCATCGAAGACCTTGTTGACGGTACCGGTACCGAAGATGATCATGAGCTGGCCGCTGTTGTACAGCACGCCCTTGACGCCATCGATGTTCTCGAGCTCGGCCTTGTTGTACTTGCTCGTATCCTTGAGCACCAGACGCAGACGCGTAACGCAATGCGTGGCGCCCTCGATGTTCTCCAGACCGCCGACGTTATCGACGACTTGCTGAGACACTACTTTGTAGTCCATGTTCCTCTCCATTCCCTTACGAAATCATAAAACGTTTTGATGCCATTACAGAGACGCGATCGTTGCATTTGCGCACCTGAGCGTACCGTCGGTGACCGTCAGCGCCACACCCTGGCCCTGCTTATTGCAGAAGCGAGCGTTAAGCGCAACATCATCGACAAAGATAGTCGCGATATCGTCGTCGACGACTAGGCGCACATGGTGAGTGCCCTCGCCCTTAAAGAACAACGGACGCTCGAGGCCCATGTTGTTGACCTGGAACCACGGATACTGGGGGGCCGCCGTAAACTCGAGCTTGCCCTCGCGCAGGTTGGCGCGGAACTCATAGGCAAGACCGGACTCGGCGTCCTCGGCAAGCTTCACCGAGAAGCCGGCAGCGTCACCGGCGAGCTCGATGTCGGCGTCGAGCATATAGGTGGAGCCGGCATCCGCGGCGAGCACCTGCTCGACCTTGCCCGACTCGCAGGAAAGCTCAAAGGCCTCGACTGCCTTAGCCTCGCCAAAGGCGCCAAGCATGCTGTCGGGGAGCTTGGTGCCGAGCGTTCCGTCGGCACGCTGAACGATCTCGAGAGGCATAAAGGTACCGCCCCACAGGTAAGAGCTGGGGTCGCCGCCCTCGTCACGCGTAGGAACCCAACCAAAGAGAACGCGGCGCTCGCCATCAAATGCGGTACGCGCGGCATAGTACGCGCGGCCATCGAAGGAATCGTCCGCAGGAGTGATCCAAGGACCGTTGATGGAGCGAGACATGCGGTAACGGGTCTTGTTGCCATCACTGTACTCGGAGAACACCAGATACCACCAGTCGCCCATCTTAAAGAGATCAGGCATCTCGAACATGGTGTACAGGCCCGGATTCCACCAGTCGCCCTGGAACTCCCAGGTATCCAGGTCCTTGGAGGTGAACTTGACCAGACGACCGGTCATCAGACGCTTGTCCTCGCCCACACGCGTGCCGAGGATGAGCATGTACTCTTCGTTCTCCTCATCCCAAAGCACAAAGGGATCGCGCCAGTTGCGGTCATCGTAACCCTCCTGGGGCGGAAGCAGCGTCTCGGCGATGTTCTTCTCCCACTTGACGGCGTCGTCACTCGTTGCGTGAAGAAGAACCTGCTTCATCAAGCGTGCCTTGACCTTATCGCGATTGCAACCAGTGTAGAGCGCATGGTACTTGTCGCCCACCTTAAACACCGTGCCGGCATAAACATACTGGTCGACTTCCTCGTCGCCGCCACGCTCAAGGCTCTCGCCAAAGTCTTTGTAATTGACGAAGTCCTTGGTTGTCGCGAGTGCCCAGCCAAACGGCTCTCCGAAAGGTCCGGGGTTTCGCGTGTCACGCTGATGATAGAGATAGAACGTGCCGTCCTCGCCGTACGGCATGATGTCGCCTACCCAAATTCCCTCAGGCTGGTAATACACCTTGTGCATCCGAGACTTCCTTTCTCACGAGATACTAACTCGGTACAACTGCAAGATATGTCAATCGTTTTCATATGTCAAACGTTTTCATACCAATACGTCTTTTCGCAGTTCCAGTCGTCGGCAAACGGTTGACATATGCCGGCGAACGGTCATCAGAGGTGTTTGAGGAATTCTTTTGGCACGGGATGAACTACGCGGTTTTACCCTCAATGAGTTCAACGGGGAGCTTGATATTCGATTCGGGCTTTTCGCCGTTAATAAGAGCAATGATGGATTGCGCCGCGAGCTCTCCGATGCGATCGATATCTTGGCGTACGGTTGTTAAGTCAGGCATAAACGTCATAGTGCGGCGGGCACCATCCGCGCCCACGACCTTAATATCGCCCGGAGCGCTCAAGCCGCGCTGCTTCATCACGTTAAGACAGATAGCCGCCATCGTGTCGTCTCCCGCAAAGATGCCGTCAATATCGGGGTTCTCATCGAGGATCTTCGCAACGACCGCGCTCTTTTCGTCGTCGGGCTTAACGAACTCAACCTCACGGACAAGCGCGGGCAAACCGGCCTGCTCAACAACATCGAGGTAGGCATCGGTACGCTTATTGGCAGGCATGCGCATGCGGCTATTGCTGCGCAGGCACAGGATGCGTGAACATCCGTCATCGATTAGGCGACGCGTGGCAAGTTCGCCGATGCTATAGCTGTCGCTCGCAATCTGAACAGAGGCTTCGCCAAGGTCGCAGTCGATACCAACCAGACTCAAGCCCATCTCGGCATACGCCTCGGCACCGATATTAAGCGAGTTGACGATGACGCCATCAACCATATTGCGTCGAAGCATGTCGATATAAGAGCGCTCAAGCTCGGGTCGATTGGCGCTATTGCACAGCAGCATCTTAAAACCGTTTTCGGCCAGGGTATGCTCAATGACTTGAACCACTTGGGCATGAAACGGACTGCTGACATAGGGGACGATCATACCGATAAGATTCAGGCGACCGTTGAGCATGGCACGGGCGATATCGTTGGGCGTATAGTTGATGCGCTTCATCGCGGCATGGACCTTATCGCGGGTCTCTTGGCTAATATAGCCGCGATTATTAAGCACGCGAGATACCGTAGTAGGCGAAACCCCCGCCACCGCCGCAACTTCCTTGATGCCAGGCTTAGTCGTATCCTTAGAACGAGCACTCTCGCGAGCCATAGCACCCTCCCCCATCAACATGTCATACGTTTACATACGAACAAAGCATACCCCAACAACAGCGGGAAGACGGTAACAGCACAAGTAAGTAGACGACTCATCCAAATAATTTGGAGAGTTCCGCCTAAAGGATGACTATACAGGACCCCCGCCGGGGCTGTTTGGGCTACCTCCCAAAACATTCCGCAGGACGCAAAGAGGCTCGCCGCACAAAGTGCGCAGCGAGCCTCTTTGCATGTCCGAGGACGTTTTGGGAGGTAGCCCAAACAGCCCCGGCAATCCTGCAGGAGTTAAACCCCTTTAGAACTTGTCGTGGAAGGTACGGGAGATGACCTCGTCCTGCTGCTCCTTGGTGAGCGTGTGGAAGTTCACGGCATAGCCGGAAACGCGGATGGTCAGCTGCGGGTACTTCTCGGGGTGAGCCTGAGCGTCGAGCAGCGTCTCACGGTTGAAGACGTTGATGTTCAGGTGGTGGCCACCCTTCTCGGCGTAAGCGTCGAGCATGTGGACCAGGTTATCGGCCTGAGTCTCGGAAACTTCAGAAACCTTCATAATGTGTCTCCTTCGATTGATAGGCGCCGGCCGAAACCGGCGCGCTAATCAGTAATCGTTATTGTTAGTATAGCACTAACAATAGTTACTCGCCCAGCTGATCAAGGTCGATATCGCCAAAGAACACCTGGTCCTCCTTGCCGAGCGCACTCGGGATGATGGAGAAGGTGTTAGAGATGCCGTCCTGAGCATCGCGGAACGGGAGCTTGGAAACCGAAGACAGCGAAGCGATGGCGCCGTGGCTATCGCGCTTGTGCATGGGGTTAGCACCCGGGGCGAACGGCTGACCAGCCTTGCGGCCGTCGGGCGTAGAGCCGGTCTTCTTACCGTATACGACGTTGGAGGTAATGGTCAGAACCGAGGTCGTGGGCACGGAGTTGCGGTAGGTGTCGTTCATGCGGATGTACTCCATGAACTGGTGCACAACGTCGTGAGCGATCTGGTCGACGCGGTCGTCGTCGTTACCGTACTTGGGGAACTCGCCCTCGGTCTCGAAGTCGACGATGATGCCGTTCTCATCACGGACGGGGTGGACCTTGGCGTACTTGATGGCGGACAGGGAGTCAGCCACGACGGAAAGGCCAGCGATGCCCGTAGCGAACCAGCGGTGCACGTGCTTGTCGTGCAGAGCCATCTGGATGCGCTCGTAGCAATACTTGTCGTGCATGTAGTGAATGATGTTCAGCGAGTTGACGTACACGCCAGCGAGCCACTTCATCATGTCGTTGTACTTGGCCACAACGTCGTCGTAATCGAGCGTATCGCCCTCGACGGCGCGATACTTGGGGCCGACCTGCTTCTTGGAGACCTCGTCGACGCCGCCGTTGAGTGCGTACAGCAGGCACTTGGCCAGGTTGGCGCGGGCACCGAAGAACTGCATCTCCTTGCCGATGCGCATGGAGGACACGCAGCAGGCGATGCCGTAGTCGTCGCCGTGGTAAACGCGCATGAGGTCGTCGTTCTCGTACTGAATCGAGGAGCTGGCGACGGAAGTCTTGGCGCAGAACTTTTTGAAGTTCTCGGGCAGACGGGTCGACCACAGAACGGTCATGTTGGGCTCGGGGCTGGTACCCATGTTCTCGAGCGTGTGCAGGTAGCGGTAGCTCATCTTGGTAACGAGCGTACGGCCGTCAACACCCATGCCGCCGATGGACTCGGTGACCCACTGCGGATCGCCGGTAAACAGGGCCTGGTACTCGGGGGTACGGGCAAACTTGACCATGCGGAGCTTCATGATGAAGTGATCCACGAACTCCTGGATCTGCTCCTCGGTAAAGGTACCGTTGGCAAGGTCGCGCTCAGCGTAGATGTCGATGAACGTAGAGGTACGGCCGATGGACATAGCGGCGCCGTTCTGCTCCTTGACGGCAGCGAGGTAGGCGAAGTACATCCACTGGATGGCCTCCTGCGTGTTGGTAGCAGGGTTGGAAATGTCGAAACCATAGGTCTCGGCCATCATCTTGAGCTCGCCGAGGGCGCGGATCTGCTCCTGCAGCTCCTCGCGATCGCGGATGTTGTCGGCGGTCATGACCGTCGGGGTGGAAGCCTTCTGGGCCTCCTTGTCCTTGATCAGGTAGTCGACACCGTACAGGGCGACACGACGGTAGTCGCCGATGATACGGCCGCGGCCATAGCCATCGGGCAGACCGGTGATGATGTGAGCCGAACGGCAGGCGCGCATCTCGGGGGTGTAGACATCGAAGACGCCGGCGTTGTGGGTCTTGCGCTCGAAGGTGTAGCGCTCGACAACGTTCTCGTCGACCTTGTAGCCGTGCTGGCTGGCAGCCTGGCAAGCGATGCGGATACCACCGTTGACGTGCAGCGCGCGCTTGAGCGGCTTGTCGGTCTGGAGGCCGACGATGGTCTCCTTCTCGCGGTGGGCGTTATCGATGTAGCCAGCGGGGTGGCTCACGATACCCGTGACGGTCTTGGTGTCCATATCGAGGACACCGCCCTGCTCGCGCTCCTTAAGCAGCAGGTCGAGAACCTCGCCCCACAGCTCCTTGGTACGCTCGGTCGGGCCGGCGAGGAACGACTCGTCGCCCTCGTAGGGGGTGTAGTTCTTCTGGATGAAGTCTCGGACGTCAACCTCTCCCGTCCAGATGCCTTCCTTGAAGCCTTCCCATGCCTCCTGCATTGTGTAACCACGCTCCTAGTTACGTGTAATGCGGCGCTCTCTCACACCGCTGCTTATTGAATTCTTGAATTATCGGCTTGCACTACCGGCTTCTTCCGTTCTTCACCACACGTTGGTACAGGGAAAAACGTTTGTCCACCTTGGAACTGCAACCCAAAACCCAAGATTTCACCCGTTTGAGAAGGATAACATAGCTACCCCCTTCATCAGGGCTGTTATATGTTTCTTTTTTTATACCATTAGGGCGTTTTTAACAAATCCGCAGGAAATGCGAGCGCGAACAACTACCGTTCACCGATTTGTTTGGTATTTTTCCTTGCCTTTGTACGACGTTCGCTCTAGCTGTTATGCCAGCTTTAGCAGGATAAAGTGTCCCAGAGACCCTACAGAAACTGCAGGGCGGCCACGGGATCCCCCGTGGCCGCCCTGTGGCGTAGCTAGTTTTTAGCTTTGATTGCCGCTTGGCATTAGGCGGCTGAGGCGGCCTTGTCGGTCGTAGCCTTGCTATCGCCGTTGCCCTGGCCCTCAAAATGCTTGTAGCACCAGCTGGTGACCAGCGGGGTCAAAATAGCCGTCACGATTGCACAGGCAGCAACCTGTGCCGTAGCCGTCGCGAGCACCGCACCGCCGTACATGGCCTCGTTGACGCTTGCCATGGCAGCAGGCGTGGCCACATTGGCTCCGGCGCAGCTCGAAATGGCCGCACCTGCGACACCCGTACCGCCCGTGAGCTTATCGACCGCGATGACGGGAATTGCAAAGACCACCGAGCAGATCACGCCGAGCAGAATACCGGGAAGACCGCCATTAATGAGCTGGCCAAAGGTCATGGTCGAGCCCATGGCAAAGAAGACGAGCACGATGACGGCGGAAAGTGCCGGCGCCATCATCTTCTTAAAGCTGGGGAAGAGGTTGCCCAGAATAATGCCGACAACGATCGGCAGGATGGCGCCCACGAGCGACCAGCCGATCGGAGCCTGGCCGGCAGCGCCGAGCACGATCATCGTGACCGGAGGGCCGACAACCAGCGTGGTGATGGCGACAGCGCCACGCTCGGCCTCATTGCCCATGGTGCCCATCAGACCAGCGTACATAGCGTTGTTGGCGCCGGTGCAAGCCGCCAGCATCACCATGGCAGAGATGCCAAACAGGTTGTCGTTGAACACATAAAGGATGAGCAGCGACACGGCAACGACCACGATTTGCTTGACGGCGATGATGATGGCACCGCGGGCAGCGGCGGCAGGAGCACTCTTAAACGAAATCGTCGTACCGACGATAAGCAAAAAAGCGCCCACGAGCGGGCCTGCACCCTGCTGGGTCATGCCAAGCGTAAAGCTGCCGAGCGTTTTGAACAGGTCAGGGAACAGCGTGCTGAGCAGGCAGCCCAACAAAAGCGGCACCAAAATATTGGCACCCGGGATGGAGGACATCTTAAAGAACGGCTCCTTTGCCGCCGGCGCCTCCACCGCAGTCGATTCACTCATATATATCTCCTTTGGATGCATGCGATTCGTAGCCGCACGCGCCTATATCAGAAAGAAGGCGACGGTCCCGAGTCGCAGGAGCCGTCGCCGAACAATCGTCGTGGGGTATTACCCGTCCAGGACGATGCCGCCGTCGCAGTCACCGATCTCGCCGTTCACGAAGCTGGCGAGGTCGGAAGCGAAGAACAGCACCATCTGCGCAGGCTCGCTGGCCTGGGCGGCGCGGCCCAGAGGAATACCGTTGATGATGCGCTGAGAGTTCTCGTCAGAGAGAATCGAGGTCATATCGGTCAACGTGAGCGACGGGCACACGGCGTTGCAGCGGACGCCGAACTTGCCGCCTTCCTTGGCGACTGCCTTGGTTAGACCGTTGACGCCGGCCTTGGAGCTCGCGTAGGCCGCGGTGCCGAGCAGGCCGCCGCCGATCTTGCCGGCAACAGAGCTCACGTTGACGATAGTGCCGGCATGGGCCGCCTTAAAGTGCGGGTACACGGCATTCATCATGGTGAAGGTACCGTTGAGGTTGATGTCGATGGTGCGACGCCACTCGGTGTCATCGATCTCGTCGAACTTCTTGGTGCTGATGACGCCAGCGCAGTTGATCAGGATGTTGGTTTGCGGCAGGTCCGTAAAAATCTGCTCGACAGTCTCGCGCGCCTTGGGTGCATCGGCGACATCGAGCTGGTAGAACTTGTTGCCCTCGCCAAGCTCGGCCACCGCGGCCTCGCCCTTAGCAGCGTTCCTTGCGATGAGCGCGACGTGTCCGCCGCCCGCAACGATGCCCTTGGCAATCTCGAGGCCAATGCCCTGAGTGCCACCGGTAACGATCGCGGTTTTGCCCGTGAAGTCAAATGCCATGACTCCAACCCCCTTGATTCAGGTGTCTCCTTGCGGGAAGTTGGAGCATCGCACGTGGCGATTATATGAGTCCCAGTCGTCATGGTGGTGACAACCCCTCGCCTAACCGCGGGCATAATAGTTCTTTGAAACGCTTCAGCAATTGAATGATTTTAAGTCTTTATATGCTCTTAATATTTCCTAGCGGCCAAGTAGATTTTTTGGGACATGCCTAGAAATCTACCGAATGGGATGGTTGAGCTGGGGTATCATCTTTCACCGAAAATAGTTTCTAGTGTTAGGGGTTTTCGGTGGAAGATACCGATTTCCATGAGCTTGGGCGTCAGCTCTTAACTGAGTTTGGCAGCATGCATCAGCGAATTTCGCGCTTTGCGGACAAAGCTCTCGGCGGCGAGATGGCCGTCATGCGCGCCCTCATGCGCGCCGGCGGCTCACTCACACCGGGCGAACTCGCCGATCGTGCCTGGGTTTCGAGCGCCCGTATCGCCAATATCCTGCGCGCCCTCGAGGCCAAGGGTTGGGTCGAGCGCGAGCACTCAAAGACCGACCGTCGTCGCGTACACGTCACGGTGACCGACAAGGGATTCCAGGTCATCGAAGTCAAACGCCGGGAATTCGAGGACCGCACCGCGGCCTTCCTCGAGCAGCTCGGCGAAACAGATACCCAAGAGATGGTGCGCCTTCTAAGACGTGCCAACGAAATTATCGACCGCAATCAAGAAAGGAGAGATGCCGAGTGAGGATTCTCAAGCTCTTTAAAAAGCATATCCTGGCACTACTCGCAGCTATCGTACTCATCGTAATCAGCTGCAACGCCGATCTGGCGCTGCCTACCTATATGAGCGACATCGTCGACGTGGGCGTGCAGCAAGGCGGCATCGCCTCGCCCGTGCCCGACACCATTCGCGCCGAATCGCTCGACGACCTCGAACTCTTCATGAGCTCCAAGGACGCCAAAGCTGTGGAGGCCGTGTTTAGCAAGGCGGACAATAACGGCATTCGAACGTACAAGGGCACCGAGGAGGAGCGCGCCGACGGCGGCAAGATTGCCGACATCATGAGCCTGCCCGAGACCGTCGTCCTTTCGTTCAACCAGGGCATCGATGCCAACTCCATGGGTGACATGACCGGCGCATCTACCGAGGCAAGCGATGGCGGCGCCGCTCAGGCCATGCCCACCCCCGAGCAGATGGCGGCAATGACGCCCGAGCAGCTCGCCGAGATGCAGCAGAAGGCCGCAGCGGCGCAGAATATGCAAAAGCAGATTGATGCCGACGGCGGTAAGATCACCATGAAGGGTCTGCGTCTAGGCGTTGAAGGCAGCCTAATCGACCAGGGCAAGCTCGTGGAGGGCGCCAACGATATGGCGGACAAGATGGGCTCCATGTCGGGCTCCATCATGACCCAGCGCGCCGTAACCTACGTGCAGGATGAGTACAAGGCGCAGGGTATCGACCCCGCCGACGTGCAGAATGCCTATCTAAGCCACATGGCAGCCACGATGTTTGGCCTGTGCCTGGTGTCGCTGGTCGCCACAATTCTCACCGGCGCCGTGGCCTCGCATACGGCCTGCACCATCGCCCGCGACCTGCGCCGCGAGACCTTCAACAAGGTCATGCACTTCTCGCCGGCCGAGGTGGGCAAGTTTAGCCAGGCCTCGCTCATTACCCGCTGCACCAACGATATTCAGCAGATCCAGATGGCCGCGACCCTGTTCATTCGCATGTGCCTCATGGCGCCCGTCATGGGCATCGTTGCCGTCATGCGCGTCCTGGCCAACCACACCGGCCTTGAGTGGACCATCGCCGTGGCCATCATCGCGGTCTCGGCCGTCGTCGGCGTGCTCATGGGCCTCACCATGCCCAAGTTCAAAAAGATGCAAAGCTTTGTGGACCGCGTGAACCTTACCGCTCGCGAGCTGCTCGACGGCCTTATGCCCATCCGCTCGTTCAACCGCGAAGAACATGAGCTCGAGCGTTTTGACAAAGCATCACTCGACCTGATGACCACGCAGCTCTACACCAACCGCGCTATGAGCTTTATGATGCCGCTCATGATGCTCGTCATGAACTGCATCACCGTGCTTATCGTCTGGTTTGGCGCGCAGGGCGTGTCCGACGGCGTGATGCAGGTCGGCAACATGATGGCGTTTATCTCCTACACCATGCAGATCGTCATGGCGTTTATGATCCTCACCATGGTTTCGGTTATCCTGCCCCGTGCCGAGGTCGCAGCCGAGCGCGTGGAAGAGGTCATCACTTGCCCCACGAGCATCAACGACCCCGTCTCGCCCAAACTGCCCGCGGCCAGCGCGCCACGCGGTGAGCTCACCTTCCGCGACGTGAGCTTCCAGTATCCCGATGCCCGCGCCGATGTCATCAGCGGCGTAAACTTCACCACGCACGCCGGTCAGATGCTCGGCATCATTGGTTCCACGGGCTCGGGCAAGTCCACACTTGTGCAGCTGATTCCGCGCCTGTACGACGTCACGGGCGGCAGCATTTCGCTCGACGGCATCGATGTGCGCGATATGACCCTTTCCGAGCTACGCCGCCGCATTGGCTATATCCCGCAGCAGGGACGCCTGTTCTCGGGCACCGTCGAGAGCAACCTTAAGTTTGCCGGCGACATGGTGAGCGACGAGGACATGTACCGGGCGGCACGCATCGCCCAGGCCGAGGACTTTATCGCCGAGCGCGAGGGCGGCTACGACTCCCCCATCAGCCAGGGTGGCTCCAATGTTTCGGGCGGTCAGCGCCAGCGTCTGGCCATCGCCCGCGCCCTGGCCAAGAAGCCCGAGGTCGTGGTGTTCGATGATTCGTTTAGCGCGCTTGACTACAAGACCGACGCGCGCCTGCGCGAGGAGCTGGCCAAAAACGTCACCGACGCCGCGCTCGTGGTCGTGGCACAACGCATCGCGACCATCATGCACGCCGACCAGATCATTGTACTCGACGACGGTCACGTAGTGGGCACCGGCACGCACGAGGAGCTACTGCGCAGCTGCCCGGCGTACCTGGAAATCGCACAGTCGCAGCTTTCCGCCGAGGAGCTGGGGCTTACCCAAGAAGAAATTGCAGCCGTTACGGAAGGAGGCGAGCGCTAATGGCAGACGAGACCAAGACCCAAATTCCCAAGCCCACCCGTCAGCGTGGACCCATGGGCCGCATGGGCGGCATGCGTCGCGGCGAAAAGGCCAAGGACTTTAAGGGCACCATGAGGCAGCTGCTCGGCTATATCGGCCAGCACAAGATTGCCGTGTTTGCCGCCGTCGCCTTTGCCGTGTGCTCGGTCATTTTTAACATTGTGGGGCCCAAGGTGCTCGGCCAGGTTACCACCAAACTGTTCGAGGGCTTGGTTGCCAAAGTCAACGGCACCGGCGACGTTAACTTTGACTGGATCGCCAAGACGCTCGGCTTTTTGCTCTGCCTGTATCTGGCAAGCTCTGTTTGCAGCCTCATCCAGGGCTGGCTCATGACCGGCGTGACACAGAAGATCTGCTACCGCATGCGCAAGGAGATTGCCGCCAAGATCGCCGTCGTACCGATGAGCTACTTTAACGGCCACAGCAAGGGCGACGTGCTCAGCCGTATCACCAACGATGTCGATACGCTCGGCCAGTCGCTCAACCAGAGCGTGACACAGCTCATTACCTCCGTGACGCAGATCATCGGCGTGCTTGTCATGATGCTGTCGATCAGCCTGCCGCTCACGGGTGTCACCGTGCTCACGCTGCCTGCCGCCGCAATTATCCTGATGGTGATGGTCCACTTCTCGCAGCCGTACTTTCGCGAGCAACAGCAGGTCCTGGGCACCGTCAATGGCATTATCGAGGAGGACTTTGCCGGTCAGAATGTTATCCAGGTGTTCGACCGCGCCGAGGCATCCATCGAGGAATTCGATCGTCAAAACGACCGCCTGTTTATTAGCGGCTGGCGCTCGCAGTTCCTCTCGGGCCTGATGATGCCCCTCATGAGCCTGGTGGGCAACATGGGCTACGTGGGCGTCGTTGTGGTGGGCGCGCAGCTGGCGCTGACCGGCAACGCCACGCCCGGCGATATCCAGAGTTTTATCCAGTACGTGCGCAACTTTACGCAGCCCGTGCAGCAGCTGGGCAACGTGAGCAACACGATGCAGTCGATGGCCGCTGCCACCGAGCGCGTGTTTGAGTTCCTCGCCGCGCCCGAGGAGGGGCAGAAGGCCGACGCGCAGATTCCCGCAAAGCGTCCCGGCCACGTTGAGTTCGACCACGTCAAGTTTGGTTACACGCCGGACAAGACCATCATCCACGACTTTAGCTGCGAGGCCCAGCCCGGTCAGACCGTGGCCATCGTCGGCCCCACCGGCGCCGGCAAGACTACGCTCATCAAGCTACTGCAGCGCTTCTATGACGTGGACGGCGGTTCGCTGCGCGTCGAGGGCATTGACGTGCGCGACTGGGACCGCGCGGCGCTGCGCGGCGAGTTTGCCATGGTGCTGCAGGATACGTGGCTGTTTAACGGCACCATTCGCGAGAACATTCGCTACGGGCGCCCCGACGCGACCGATGCCGAGGTCGAGGCCGCTGCACGCGCCGCACGCTGCGATCACTTTATCCATACGCTCGCCGGCGGCTACGACTTTATGATCAACGAGGAAGGCACCAACCTTTCGCAGGGCCAGCGCCAGCTCGTGACCATAGCACGTGCCATTTTGGCCGACCGCCCGGCGCTGATTCTGGACGAGGCGACCTCCAACGTGGACACCCGCACCGAGGAGCTCATCCAGCGCGCCATGGACGCCCTGATGCAGGGCCGCACGAGCTTTGTCATCGCGCACCGCCTGTCCACGATCCGCAACGCCGACGTGATCCTGGTGATCCGCGACGGCGACATCGTCGAGAAGGGCACACATGACGAGCTGCTCGCCCAAGGCGGCTTCTACGCCGACCTGTACAACTCGCAGTTCGACGAAGCGGCGTAGGGCTGACGCCGATCGACTTTATATGCTCGCGAACGGGGGCGCAGGATGACCTGCGCCCCCGTTTTTGCGGTTCGTGGCGTTTGAACTGTCTCCTCGGGGTCTTTGCTGACGGACCTTTTTAGACCACGAGGTCCTGCAAAGGCTGAAATCAAAATGCCCCAATGAACGACAGCCTTCCTTCTTGTGATGAACGCCGACGTTTGCCCAGATAAAACCTGCCAAAATAAACCTGTCCCTTTTTGGCAGGTTTCGGGGTGACAAGGGCTTGCACTTTAGCGTGCGACAGCGGATAATTCCGGACACTCGACAATACGCTTATTGCTCTTTCTATAGATTGAGGAGGCCCCTATGGCCATGGAATTCAAACGCAAGTTGCCGATCCCCATGGAGATCCGCGAGGAAATGCCGCTTTCTGCCGAGCTTACCGCCAAAAAGCAGGAATTTGACGCCGAGGTCGTCAAAGTCTTTACCGGCGAGGACGCACGCAAGGTGCTCATCATCGGCCCGTGCTCTGCCGACCGCGAGGACTCGGTGCTTGAGTACATGAACCGACTGGCCAAGACCGCCGAGGAGGTCAAGGACAAGCTCATCATCATTCCGCGCGTCTACACCAATAAGCCGCGTACCAAGGGCACCGGTTACAAGGGTCTTCTGCACAACCCCAACCCCGAGGCTCCCGACGACCTGCTCGAGGGCGTCAAGGCCATCCGCCATATGCACCTGCGCGTTATTAAGGAAACAGGCTTCTTCACCGCCGACGAGATGCTCTATCCGTCCAACTACCAGTACCTCGTTGACCTGCTGAGCTATGTTGCCGTGGGCGCACGCTCGGTCGAGAACCAGGAGCACCGTCTGGTGTCGAGCGGCATTTCGGTACCCGTGGGTATGAAGAACCCCACCGCCGGCTCCACCACCGTTATGCTCAACTCCATTTACGCCGCGCAGGCGCACCAGAGCTTCATCTTCCGCAACTGGGAGGTCGAGTGCGACGGCAATCCGCTCGCACACGCCGTTATGCGTGGCTACATCGGTCTCGATGGGCGCACCTACCCCAACTACCACTACGAACACCTGGAGCGCCTGGCCGAGCGCTACACCGAGCACGCCGGCTATGCCAATCCGGCAGCGGTCATCGACTGTAACCACGACAACTCGGGCAAGCGTCCGCTTGAGCAGTATCGCATTTGCAAGGAGGTGCTCGACAGCTGCCGCCGCAACGAGTCCATCTCCAAGCTGGTCAAGGGCTTTATGATCGAGTCCTACCTGGAGGACGGCAACCAGCCGGTCGACGGCGGTGTCTTTGGCAAGTCGATCACCGATCCGTGCCTGGGCTGGGAAAAGACCGACTACCTCATCCACGAGATTGCAGAGCGTATTTAGTTACGCGGGCACGAGAGCGAACAACTCGTGATTCAAAGAGGACGGCATGACCAAAAGGTCTATGTCGTCCTCTTTTCATGCCGAATTAGTCGTTGGGAACGTTCTTAAATGACTAGTCGTTTAAGAACGTTCCCAACGACTAGTCCGGGGGGCTTTCTCTCGGCGGTTTTTTGGCGAAAAAAAACTTTAACCGAGATCCCCAGTGTCATCTGGGAATCTATCTGGAATCCAACCACATTAAGTGGCGAAGAGCCGAGTTTTATCTGGGCAAACGTCGACCGCCGCGGGGGAGCTGCTTTTCCTCGTGGCGGTCATCTAGCAGAAAAAACCAAGTGAGTAGACTTTTTGCGGGAGGCCGAGCACATCCCAAATCGCCACCGCCCTGACCTGCAGTTTTGCTGGGCATTTGTCACGATGTGCTCGGCAAATCCAAAAAAGTCTACCCACTTGTATCTGAGACGCACCAGATAGGCAAAAAAAACGCCGCGAATGGGATCCGGCTCCCTTCGCGGCGGCCATTCGCGCTGGTTTTGCGACTGCTTTGCCCGCTTGCTACTCGCTGTAGCGAGTGGCGATGGCGGCTCGCACCATGCCGGTGCTCATGAGGTACGTCCCCCGACGACCAAAGCAGCACACTCCATAATCTGAAAGTAGAGTTTTCCACAATCTACAAGTGGCCAAGTTCTGGAATGCCATTTAACAACCCAGATTCTCAAGCAACGCCATCCCCTAGGGAGAAGTTTTTTGCAGGTTTTATCTGGGCAAACGCCACCACAACTGGGACGGTCCCCTTTGTGGTGGTTTGAAGCTCTCCTTGGCGGGATGCTAGACTTGCGGCGTACACATTCGCGCCAAAACACGAATCGCATGCAGGAAAGGAGATGCCGTGGCGCCGATCGCACCACTCGAGATGCTTGTTGCACCCGCTGCCAGGGCCATCACCCACCTGAGGGACTCCTTAACCTACGACGATATTCCCTGCGCCGCCCAGGCTCGCCCGGACAGTCGCCCTTACCTGGGCCATGTCCCCTACTTTGCGCCCAAGCTCGCTTCCGATTCCGAACACCACAAGCAGTAATCCAAGATGCACCAAGCGCCGCGCAACTCGCGGCACTACTCTTTTGATGCAAAGTAACCTGTCCCCCTTGCACCAACACCGGGGTTGTCGATGCTGCGGCCGCGACGCGACACGAGACGCGACACCTCGCCCAACAGCACGCCGATCACCACGCCCACCAGAATGGGCAGCTTGGCCATCTCGGCCGACGAACTGTTGAGTGGCACTACCGTCGCCACAATCGAAAGCGCGAGCTCGATCGCCGGCACCGCAAGCGCCACGGCGAGCACTTTACCCTCAAAAGGAGCGCGGAACACACGCGGCCGGCCGTCGTACTTACGCAGACGCCAAAACGCCGGGAACATGGGGATATAACTCATGAGCAAAAAGACAACGTTCATCGAGAAGAAGACCCAAAAGACGTCGGAGCCCTCACCCAGCGGAATCTGGAGCAGTAGCACCAGGCTGGCAAAACAGCCGTTGATAAGTGCCGAGCCGTTGGGCATGCCGGTCTTCTTGGACACCAACGCAAAGGGACGCGGCATGTTGCCATGACGTGCGGCATAGCTCGCTACGTTGTTGACGCCAAAGCTCCAACAGATCATGTTGGCAAAGAGCGTCACCAGAAAGGCCATGCCCACGATCATGGTCAGTGAGTGGCTGCGTCCCACCATGGCGGCGACCGCGTCCACAATGCCCGAATCGAGCGAAAGTTGCTCGGCGGGAACCGCGGCTCCAATGCCGATGCCGCAGATAATGTAGATTGCCGCAATGGCAACGCCACCGGCGATAACCGCCTTGGGGATATCACGCGACGGGTTTTTCATCGTACTGGCAAAGGTCGCGACCACTTCGAAGCCCATAAAGTTGAATAGGATGATCGATAGATACGTCAACGAATTGGTGTCGCCCAGGTCTGGAATGAAGGTCTTAAGCGACATATCGTTGGCAAAGCCGTTATTGTAGGCAAACCAGATGCCAACGATACCCACCACGGCGGTAATGAGCACTTTGATGATGGCGCCGCCGTCCATAACCCAATCGGCCTCGGCCACCGGCTGCATCGCCATAACCGTGACGCTCCACACAAAGGCAAGCTCGATGGCAATTCGAACCCCGAGCGAAAACTCAACACCCCATACCGCATTGATGACACTGGGGAACATGCAGGCGATGCTTGCCACCCACAGGGGAAAGTTAACCCAGTAGCACCAGGAGCAGCGTGCGCCCCAGCGATCGCCCAGACCCAGGCGGACCCAGTCGTACAGACCGCCCTCAGAATCAAACGCCGTGCCCAGCTCCGCCACCACCAGGCCATAGGGAAGCAAAAACGTAATGATAAGGAAAATCCACCAGAAGAACTGTACGTTGCCCATAGCAGACGCCGGAGCTGCTGCCTCAATGGTAAAAACGACGCAGATAACCGAGAGAATGACCTGGATCAGGGAGAACTTTTTACCTGCCATGGCGCACTCCCCCTGCAGCAAAAAGGATGGCATCTGTACCGAAGGCGCAGCCCAAGGTAGGGTTGCAGGCCGCGTCACCGGTACAGGTGCCATCCCTAAGAGAGGACAGGATGCAATTGTTAGACCAACGCTCGCGGAACAGGCGCGTGTAGATAACGATGCGCTGGTACATAGATACTCCGATCAAAACGGCCGTGCTCACGACCGGAAACTTTCGGCAATTGAAGACGCGTCTGACCTGGAATAATCAAGCGAACAATTGGCCTAACCCGCAAAAAATCCCAGGTCAGACTCGTATTCAATCAAAGAAAAGGGCGCTCCGAAGTGGAGGCTACGAAGCGCCCGTTCCGCGCCGCTGCGCCAGATAACCCAAAAACCAACGCAGCAGACAAAGAGAGAGAAAAGCAAATCTGCTCAAAGAGAAAAGTCTGACGATTAAGCGGACGGCTCCTGCTGGGTAATGCAGTGGATATTGCCGCCGCCGAAGACGACCTGCTCGGACTGAACGCCGACGCACTTGTAGACGCCCTCGCCCCAGACCTCGTCATAGATCTTCTGGAGCGTGTCAACGGCCAGCTGGTCGTTCTCGTCGCCGTACTGCGGGACGATAACGCCGTGGTTGGTGACCAGGTAGTTCATGTAGGAAGCAATCAGCGGCTCGTCGGCAACGCGCGGCTCGGCGTTCTCGTCGGCGTCGATGGTATCGCAGGAAGCCTGATCCATGAACAGCGGGTTCACGGGCATGCAGAGCTTGTAGACCTTCATCTTGCGACCCTTGGCGTCAACGGCGTTGGAGAGGGTCTCGTAGGCAGCGTGGCACTGCTCGTAGAACGGGTACTCGGGATCGTCGGTCCAGATGCAGGCCATAACGCCCGGGGCGATGAACGTGGCGACGTCATCGATGTGGCCGTTGGTCTCCTCGGGGTCGATGCCCTCCTTGACCCAGATGACCTTCTCGACACCCAGATAATCCTTGAGGTGCTCGTCCATATAGGCGCGAAGCTCCTCGCTCCAGGGCTCAAACTTCTTGTGGAACTTGGGCCAGATGGACTCGGGATCCTCTTCCTCCTCCAGAACCGCAGAGCAGGTGCGGCCCGGGGAAAGCAGGCACTGGTCGGTCACAACAAGGGTGCCCTCGCCGTCGACGGTGATGGAGCCGCCCTCGAGGATCATGTCATCGGGACGATAGCGACGGCAGCCGGAGAGCTCAGCCATCTTAAGAGCGATCTGCTCGTCCTTATCCCACGGGAAATAGAGGCCGTCGACGAGGCCGCCGTAGGCGTTGAAGTGCCAGTGGTTGGCGCGCTTCTCGCCCTTGCCGTTGATGACGTAGGTGGCGGCGGTATCGCGGAACCAGGCGTCGTCGGTGGTCATCTCGATGACGGTGACGTTCTCGTCGTCCTCGAAGACGGCCTTGCAGTTGGCGTAGTCGGCCTGGTTGGCGCACATGGTGACCGGGGTGAACTCGGCGATGGCGCGAGCGATGGCGGCATACTGCTTCTGAGCCGGCTTGGCGCCGTGGGCCCAGGTGTCGGTGCGGTGGGGCCAACCCATCCACACACGATCCTGCGGGGCGAACTCAGCGGGCATAAAGAAGCCGTCGGCCTTGGGGGTGGACTCGGACTCGGTGATCGTACGCATAAGATTTCCTCCAAATCGAACGATCGCTTGCCACGGGCGGGTTACCCGCGGCCTAAAACCAAGAGATGATAGGCGCCCGTTCCCCGGCAAAGGTCGGGGCGCCCGGCGCCGGTTTTCACGGAGTCGCACCGGCGGGCGACGACGTAACCCGGTGCGCGGAGACAAAACGCACGAAGGATACGGAAGAGAGATTGGGGCGGGCGGTGGTTACCGGAGCTATCGCTCACACCCACCCCAGGGAGTGGTTAGCAAATCTGTCGCTTGAGCACGCCCCCGAAGAGGCTAGAGTGCCCGGAGTCGGGAGCGACGAGCCCGACGAAGCGTACTTTGGTACGCGAGGAGGGTTGGAGCCCCGAATCCGGGCGCTCTAGTCCTCTTCGGCCTCGGCGGCCTCCTCAGCGAGACACTGAGCAGCAAGCTCGGGGGTGAGACCCTTGTACTCGGTCTCGCGGCCCTTAGCGCTCACGACGCGGACGACCTCGCCGATGAGCAAGAGCACGATGAAGATGACGATCATCGGAACCTTGTCGCTAATCTCAGCGGCGGAGAACGGAATCAAAGTCGCGACGATGGCCAGGACCAGCTCGATGCAAGGAATGGCCAGCATGACCTTCATCATGGTGCCCTTAAACGGGAACGTGAAGATGCGCTCACGGTTGGGGTCGTTCTTACGAAGGTTGAGGAACGCCGGGAACATCGGGATGTAGGTGAGCAGCAGGAAGACGACGGAGGTGCCGAAGAGCATCCAGAAGACACCGTTGGAGATGGCGTCGATGGGGACCAGCTGCAGGCACAGCACCAGGGAGGCGACGATAGCGTTGACCAGGTTGGCGCCGTTGGGCATGTCGTCCTTGGAGATCATCGAAGCAAAGACCTTGGGCATGTTGCCGTGCTCGGCAGCGTAGCGAGCAACGGAGTTAACGCCGAAGGACCAAGCAGCCATGTTGGCGAACAGGGTGATCAGGAAGGCGATGCAGATGACCTTGAAGATCATGGAGTCGCCCACCATGGTCTGGACGGCAAAGATCATGCCGTAGTCGGGGTCGATGGCATCGGCCGGCACAGCGGCGCCGATGCCAAAGCCAGCAAACAGGTAGATCACAGCGATGGACAGGCCGCCGACGATGATTGCCTTGGGGATATCGCGAGCGGGATCGGCCATGTCGTCGGTCATGGTGCAGATGACCTCGAAGCCCATGAAGTTAAAGATGATGATCGACAGGTAGCCGAGAGCGTTGGTGTTGGTGAGCTCGGGCAGGAAGGTGGTAGCGGACATATCGTTCGCAAAACCGTTCTCCATGGCGTACCAAATGCCCAGAGCGCCGACGATAACGGCAACGGCGACCTTGATGATGGCGCCACCGTTGAGGACCCACTCGGAGTCAGCCGCCTTGGAGCGGCCCATGAGGTAGACGATCCACACAAAGGCAAGATCGATACCCATCTTGGCGATCAGATTGAACTCGACGCCAAAGACCATGCCCAAAATGTCGGGGAACATGGTGGCCAGCGAGGCAATCCACAGCGGGTAGTTAACCCAGTAGTAGTATGAAATGCGGGCGCCCCACTTGTCGCCTAGGCCATCGCGTACCCAGTCGTAAATGCCGCCCTCGCCGTCATAGGTGGTACCGAGCTCGGCGACAACCATGCCATACGGGAGTAGGAAGGTCAGGATCAGGAAGATCCACCAGAAGAACTGCTGGTTGCCAATGGCAGCAGCAGGAGCGGCGGCCTCGCAAACGAAGACGACGCAGATGATGGTCGAAATGACCGTCAAGAAGGAAAGCTTTTTCTTTCCGTCGCTCATGATGAGCTCCTTTGCTCAGTCTTGGACAGATCCGAGGCCCTAACCCTAAGGAACTAAGGCCATCCTTGGGCCTCGGTGAGCGGGCGACAGGAGACGAGCATCCGCCGCCCGCAAACGTGCTTTTAAAAGCCCTGAGGCTTAGAGCTGCTCGAGAGCCTCGAGAGCGGCGTGGAGCTCGGCCTTAGCGGAGTACTCGACACCCTCATCGTTGAGCGGGGTGCGCTTGCCCAGAGCGGCAAGAAGAGCGCGGATGGAGTGCTTGCGGTTCTCGGCCTCGACCCAGCACAGGGAGCGCTCGGGGTCGTCCATGACCTCGTCGACGACCTCCTCGCCGCGGGTGGCCGGCAGGCAGTGCATGAACTTGGAGTCTGCACCGGCGAAGTTCATCATGTCCATGGTGACCTGATACTTGGGATAGAACACGTCCATGTAGTTCTCGCCCGAGACCTCCTCGTCGTACAGGCCATACCACACGTCGGTGTAGATGAAGTCGGCACCCTTGATGCACTCGATGTCGTCGGAGATGACGATGGAGCCGCCGGAGACCTTGCAGTTCTCCTCGGCGATGGCCATCATCTGCTTGCCGAACTCGGCGCGCTCCTCAACGGTGCCAACGTGCAGGCCGCCGTCGGGGACCTGGTGGCCCTTAGGTCCAAACTGGACAAACTTCATGCCGACCTTGGAGGCGATGAACATGAGGGAGACGCAGACCTGGGTGGCGTCGCCGATGAAGGCCAGGGTGCAGTCCTCGATCTTCTTGCCCTCGGGGAGGTTCTCGAGCATGGTCATGAGGTCGCCCATCTCCTGCGTGGGATGGTTGAACTCGGACATGCCGTTGATGACGGGCACAGCGGAGCCCTCGGCAAGGCCGACGACGTCCTTGTGACGGTCAACGCGAGCCATCATGATGTCGAGCAGCGAACCCATGACGCGAGCGGTGTCGCCCAGGGACTCGTGGCCACCGAGTTGGATGGTGCCAGGGCCATAGAACTGAGCGTGGCCGCCGAGGTCGGTCATAGCGGTCTCGAAGGAAAGGCGGGTGCGGGTGGAAACCTGCTGGAAGATCATACCGAGGGACTTGTTGCGGAGCAGGTGCGGATAATAACCGTCAACCTTGATGGCCTTCTTCATTGCCAGACCAAGATCCTCGATAGCCAGGATCTGCTCTTTGGTGAAGTCGTTGGTGTCGATGAAATCCTTAGGCAGTGCCATGTCGATTTCCTTTCCGCCGGTCTTGCCGACTTATTACTGAGAGGCGCTCGTACATCACGCCTCGTGTTGACAAGACCATCATTCACCCGTCTGTAATTTTTACCTAGTTTATTCGGGATTAAAGACCGTTCACGGAGTTACACCCTCTCTAATCCAATATAAACCCGCAGGTAGCAGGCTTGCAGGGGGTTTACTATCTAGAACCGCGAACGGTATACGGCTATGCTTTATCTCGGCGCCTAATCCGCAATGAAACGAAGCGTTGAGACGTCTATATCCCACGGGGTATACAGGGCTCGGCCATAGGTAAATGAGATGGGACGGTGGCAGATGAACACTCTGATGTTCTTCTATACCCTAGCGATACTCGTGATCTGTATTGTGACGGCAGTGCTTTCGCTTGCCGCCTATGCCTCGTCTCGTCGACGGTTCTTTATCTATGGCAGCGGCGTATTTATCTGTTATGCCGTCGAGATGACCGAGATTTTCTTTTTTGAATACACGCTGCAAAACCAGAGTTTTCCGGCCAGCGACTATTACGCAATTACCATGCCTGTGTTGCGGACCCTTGTGGCAACCGCTTCGCAAGCTTTTATTTGGCTTATTGCCATGGACTTGCTCGACAAGCATTCAAAAAAACAGTTCGTTATCCCCGTCGCAACGTTCTTGCTGAGCGAGTTGCTGATTATCGTCGCTGTCCCCTACGGCCCTATGCACCAATGGCTCTACTACACGATGCGCCAAGTGTTCCTTGTCTTTGTGGGACTGTATATCTTTTGGACGGCTCATAAGAGCACGAAGGTTGAGCTGAAGGCACGTGTTAACAACCAACGAAAGCACCTGATTGTCGGCGCCATTCTTGTCGGGTGCATCGTTGCCGAGGACTTCTACAACATCCTGGTCGTCCCCATGAGTCTGGCACCCTCCTGGCTACAACTGTACCTATCCGAGCGCAACTTTAGCGAGAACATCTTTGCGTGCTACTTTGCGATTTTGCTTATCCTGTACACCTACCACGTTCTTTCGATTCGCATGCAGGAAGCCCCCGAGGAAAAGAACGTCAGCGATCTTGATCGACACATCGAAGAGCAGATGCCCTTCTATCGCAACGCCTACAAGCTCTCCAATCGCGAGGCCGAGGTCATGCGCCTGGTTGTGCTAGGCAAGTCGAACCAAGAGATCGCTGACGAGCTATTCCTTGCCGTGGGCACCGTCAAGACCCACATCCACAATATCCTGGTCAAAACCGAGCAGCAAAACCGCACCACGTTGATCCTCCACTTCTGGAAGCGCTAACCTGCCAAAAAGGGACAGGTTTATTTTGGTAGGTTTTATCTGGGCAAACGCCAACCGCCGCGAGGGAGTTGCTTTCCCTCGCGGCGGCTATTCACGCTGGTTTTGTGACGGTTTTGCCCGCTTGCTACTCGCTGTAGCGGGTGGCGATGGTGGCTCGTACCATGCCGGTGCTCATGAGGTAGGTCACCAGGAAGTAGCCGCCGTAGGCTGCCAGGAAGATCGCGCAGGTGAGACCCACCGTGCCGCCGATGCTCATGTCGCCAAACGTACTCACCAGCTCGATAATCACCTTGAGCGCCACAAAGGAGTGCGCCAGGCCCACTGCCAGCGGGAACAGGAAGAACACCGCCTGCTGTGCCATCACCGAATGGCGAATCTGGCGGTCGTCACAGCCGATCTGTGCCAGCACACGATAGCTGCGGCTGCCGTCGGCCACATTGGAGAGCTGCTGGATCGACAGTATCGCCGCGCACGCAATGACCAGTACAAAGCCAATGTAGATGGCCAGATAGCTAATCATGCCGTTCATTTGCGCTGCTTGCGTGTACATCTCGGAGCGTGTGATGAAGATTCCCCATGACCCCGGCTCCTTGCCGTCAACGAGCAGATTGTCGAGCAAAGTGTATTTAATGCTCTCGTCTGCCTCGGTCGTATCCATCCCCTGTTTGTAATTAACGAGCAGACTACTGGAATACGGCTGCAGATTAAGTTGGGACAACAGCTCGTCGGCAACGACGACGGTACCCGGATTACTGCCCATCGCCGAGTTGGCGATGGCCGCCGTGTCCTTGTCCGACTTATCGGTTGCGGGCTTGAGCTCATGCCCGCCCAAGGTGAGGGTATGGCCGCCGGCCATGTACTTGGTGTACAGGTCGCCCAGCTCACCGCCCATATCACACGTAAGCAGGTACTGGTCGCGGTCAATGCTCACCGGCTCCTCGCCCATCATCTGGCGCAGTTTGTTGTACTGGCTCGCCGGCGTCACAAACAGACCCATCGTATCGGCATTGCTACCCCCGAGCGCCTTGGGAAGCCTTTCGCCCATGGTCTTGCACATCTCACCCGCAGACACCGAAGGGTTCGAACCGCCAAACGGGTAACTCAGATACGAATCTATCTGAACATGCTCACCGGCAACATCGGCGATATTGACCTTCTTGCCGGTCTCGTCGTTGTTGTCCGCCGACTTGCCCTTGCCGTGCCATGCGGAGTACAAATCGACCGTTGTATCGGCTAGCACCATGCGGTCGGCTTCAGACGGATTGACATATTCTTTGTAGTAGTCGAGCGTATCGGGCGTGTAATAGACATACGTCTGAGACACGTCAACAGGGTTATAGCGCTCCAGGTTTTCGTTCATCACATTGGCAATCGACATACCACACGTCACCGAGGTGATGGCCAAAAACAGGAGCATCGCGATGACGCCCATCGAAAAGCACACCGTGTTGACCTTGGCCGCAAGCTGGCGCACGGTAAACATGTTGAGGCCGCGCCAATACACGCCGCGCAGGCTCTGCAGCAGCTTGATGAGCATGCCTGAGAGTCCCCAAAACAGGGCAAAGGTGCCCACGGTAACCATAGCGGTCGTAATACCAAACTGGTTCATGGCCTCTTGCAGCTTGCTGTCCGTCGCGGTTAGCGGGAACCCATCACGTAGCAGACGGTAATAGGCCACGCCCACAAGCACCGCGCCCACGGCAAAGATGGCAATCGCGATCCAGGGGTTGCGTGTCTTGATGCTCTCGTTGCGACGCTCGGCACCCATAAGCTCGATGAGTTTGGTACGACGCACGGCGCGAAGGTTCAGCAGTAGCGTGAGCACAAACATTACGAGCATGCAGGCAAGGGTCAGATTGAACGCATGCACCGAGAAAAAGAAGTGGAAATTGGCGATCTGTGTCTTAAAGAGCGAGGCCGTAAAGAACGTCATGAGCTGGGAGAGTCCCACACCCAGCACAATGCCGGCGACAAAGGCCACGACCGATACTATCACGGTCTCGAGCGCCATGATCGTGGCGACGCGCCCGCGCCCCATGCCGAGCACCTGGTACAGGCCAAACTCCTTCTTGCGGCGTTTCATGATGAAGTTATTGGCGTACACCATCAAAAAGGCCATGACACCGGCCAAAAAGTACGTCAGGTCTCCGAGTATGCTGCCCATAACCTGCGCCAAGCCCTCTTCATCGATTCCGGCGATGTCGACCTGCATCGAGATGGTGTTAAAGGCATAGAAGACCGTGACGCCCAGGGTGAGCGTCAAAAGGTAGACGAGGTAGTCGCGGCCGGCGCGGCGGACGTTGCCCCAAGCGAGTTTACAGAGCATCGGAGCCCTCACCGCCCATCATGGCAACGACCTCCATAATGCGGTCGAAGAACTCTCGGCGGTCGGTGTCGCCGCGGCGCAGCTCGGTGAAAATCTTGCCGTCGCGGATAAACAGCACACGGCTCGTGTAGCTGGCGGCAAAGCTGTCGTGCGTGACCATGAGCACGGTGGCACGCAGGCGACGGTTGAGGGCCTCCAGGCTCTCGAGCAGCAGGCGGGCGCTCTTGGAATCGAGGGCGCCGGTGGGCTCGTCGGCCATGATCATGGTGGGGTCAGTGACGAGTGCGCGAGCCGCGGCAACGCGCTGCTGCTGACCGCCGGACATCTGGTAGGGATACTTGTCGAGCACCTGGCTGATGGACAGGCGCGCTGCCACATCCTGCACGCGAGTCGAGATCTCTGCCGAGTTTGTGCGGGCGATGGTGAGCGGCAGGGCGATGTTCTCGCGTGCCGTGAGCGTATCGAGCAGGTTGGAGTCCTGGAAGATAAAGCCGAGCTCCTCGCGGCGGAACTGCGAAAGCTTAGCCTGCTTCATGCGTGTTACGTCCTGCCCGTTGATGCGGATCGTGCCGCTCGTGGCGCTATCGATGGTCGAGACGCAATTGAGCAGGGTCGACTTGCCCGAACCCGAAGCGCCCATGATGCCAACAAATTCGCCGCGGTTGACGGTAAAGCTAACGTCGTTGAGCGCGCGGGTCACATTGCCCAGCGCACCGTATACCTTTTCGAGATGCGCGACCTCCAGTACCGGGGTCGCTGCTTGCGTGGTTTGCATACCGAGTCCTTTCTTGCGATTAGTCTACGGCATCTATAGTCGCAAGAAGACGAGTCGGCTACCATCGATATGGCTTACGCTTGCCTTACCGTTGTGTAAGGTTGGGTTTAATTGTCGCTGTTGAGAGAGGACTCCTGTTGAAGACTGTTCATGTTGCCGCTGGGATCATTCGCAAGGAAGGATCCGATGAGCTGCTTGCCGTGCAGCGCGGCTACGGCGACATGCAGGGACTTTGGGAGTTTCCCGGCGGCAAGCTCATGCGTGGCGAAACACCCGAGGCCGCCGTGCGCCGCGAGCTTATGGAAGAGCTGCAGGTAAAAGTCACCAACCTGCGCGATTTCTATACCGTCGAGTACGACTACCCCGATTTTCATCTCTCCATGGAGTGCTATTACTGCTCGCTCGCCGATGAGTCCGGTGAACCCCAGAAGCACGACCGGCAGCTCGATATCCGCTGGATTCCACGCACCTCGCTGGCAACGGTAGAGTGGATGCCCGCCGACAAAGGGCTGATCGACGCCCTGATCGAGCTAAAGGAAGACCGGCTTGAGGCAAGCACCAGCGGCGGCGGCGACACCGCCTCGGCCGACGAGCCCGCCGCAAAACCCAAGCGCAAAACCAAACGCCGCAGCAGAAAGCGCCCCAAACCAGGCCTGCTCGACGGCATCGATACCTCGGACCTCTCCGCTGACGAGCGTGAACTGGTCCGCCGTCGCGCAGCCATCAAAAAGTCCATGAAGGGCAACAAGCGCGCGAACACCAAGCCCGAACTACTCGTGCGCCAGCGCCTGCGCGCCGCCGGCCTTACCGGCTATCGCCTGGAATGGAAAGTCCCCGGCAAGCCCGACATCGCCTTCCCCGGGCGCAAGATCGCCATCTTCGTCAACGGCTGCTTTTGGCACCGTTGCCCCAAGTGCAACCCCAGCCAGCCCAAGCGCAATGTTGAGTTTTGGGAAGCAAAGTTCCGCCGCAACGTTGAGCGCGACCGCGCCGCCGTGGCAGCGCTCACCGAGATGGGTTGGACCCCCATAACCATCTGGGAATGCGAACTCAAAAAGGACCGCATCGACGCCACGATGGAAAAGGTCATCGAGCAAGTTCGCGCCGCGACCCCGCAGCGCTAAAACGAGTCATTCACAGGTCCCGCACAGACGAGCCACATCCGCGTCACAAACCTTAGAAAGCCCTTAAGCTCAAAACCTTACAAGAGTGTTACTCGATAGCTCTGACCTGCGGTTTCATCGTAATTGCAAACCTCATTAAGCCTTTCTTTAGCGCTTCTTTGCAACGGGCGCGGCATAATACTGCCAACGCACGGGACCTAGCAGCACACCCCGTGCGCAACCTTTTGGTGGATATCGAGGAGGCCGCATAAGCATGCATTCTTCCAATGACGCAGCACAGCAGCCATCCCTAAAACATGCAAACCTTTTCTCCTTCCCCCCGACACAGAGAAACGGCCTCCTCGACTCCCCCACCACAAAAACCAACCGCTCAACCAATCAGAGCCTCAACTTGCGAGCATCGTTCGAAAAGCTCCAAGCATCCCTAGACAAGGCGTTCCCCGAACAGGCAAGGGCAATCTAAGCCCATCGCGCTTTATACTGATGCCATGCGAAACATGGATCACATAGAATTGCACCGCGGAGGACGCGAGGAAGCGTTTCCCGAGACCGCCGAAGACTGGCCCTATATTGCCGAACGTGCAGAATTCGCTCGCTATCCGGGCAATTCCGTCCCCTGGCACTGGCATTCCGAAGTCGAGCTTTTCTACATGGAGCAGGGAGCGATTGACTATCGCACGCGTGCGGCTCATGAGCACATGCGCTTTGAGGAAGGGTCCGCCGGCTTTATCAACGGCGGCGTTTTGCACAGCACGCTGCAATCGCCCAATTCGGCGCCAGCCATTCAAATGCTGCATATCTTTCAGCCGTCGATGCTCGGCGATCCCGCGGGACGCCTTCAAAAGCGCTACATCAATCCTTTACTGCAATGTCGAGGCGTCGATGTGCTCAAATGGTCGCCCACCAACCCCGACGATATGCCCTTTATCGATTTACTGAAGAGCTCCTTTAGCCACGACCTTCAACAGCCGCAGAACGAGATGGCGCTTCGAAATAGCCTGTCAGAACTCTGGGTTCAGATCTATGCCAAAGCTGAACCGCTCTTTTCCTCCGACGACGCCTCTTGGATGACCAGCCGCGACGTACAGTTCAAGGCAATCCTGGACTTTATCCGCTCAAACTATGCAGACACTATAGATGTGCCCCAGATGGCATCTGCAGCCGGCGTTAGCGAAAGAGAGTGTTACCGCATTATCGAAGCTTGCGCAGGAACGACCCCAGCGGCATATCTACGCGTATACCGCATCAACCGTGCTTGCGAACTTTTGGCGCACACCACGCGAACGGTGCAGGCAATCGCTCGGCAATGCGGATTTGCGACAGCAAGCCATCTAGGCCAGGTATTTAAAGAACAAATGGGATGCACTCCTTCGAGCTATCGAGCAGTGAGGCAGAATTTCGATAGTACCAGGCAGAAATCCCGCTAGTCCTTCTTTTGTCACTGCATCAAACTTGCAGGCAAGCAACAGATAGGAGCAACCATATGAAGCACTTTGACCATATCGTGTTTGACGTTGATGGAACATTGGCAGATACAGAAGAAAGCGTTCTGTCATCGCTTGCCCAGATTGTCCAAGAAGAGACCGGCAAAACGCTCCCCCGAAACGAGCTTGAATTTGCCCTCGGCATACCCGGCAAGGACGCTCTTGAGAAACTTGGAATCTACTCGCAAGCAACGTTGGATCGCTGGTGCCAAGTTGCCGCCAGCTTTAAAAACACCATCAGCGTGTTTCCGGGTTTGCTTGAAGTCATCGCAAAACTCGCCGATAGCGGTTGCAATCTTGGCATTGTCTCCTCACGTGCGCGCGACGAATACGCAGAAGAAATAGCACCCCTTGGCTTCGATACGTATTTTGAGCACATCATCCTTGTCGAAGACACAACCGAACACAAACCCGCACCCGCACCCATGCTCGAATATCTACGGCGCACGGGCGCAAACCCCAACAGCGTCATCTACGTTGGCGACACCGTCTACGACGAACAATGTGCAACTTCAGCAGGGGTCAGTTTTGCCCGAGCAGCATGGGGGTCACACCAAGAAATCCCAAACGCCACCTACCTGTCTCTTATACACATCTCCGAGCCCACGAGACGCTACGCTATC